>JBEVIH010000225.1:0-7947 GCA_040510815.1 Xanthobacteraceae bacterium
GCTGCCCGACATCGAGCGCCGGGGCGGCCCGTCGCCCTATCTGGAGAAGCTGGTCGCCGACGGCAAGCTCGGCATGAAGGCGGGCGAGGGCTTCCGCCGCTGGACGCCGGAGCAGCAGCAGGCGCTGCGGGCGCAGGTCCTGGCGCATCTCAAGAAGGCGCGGGCATGAATTGCGCCGCGGCACGCGCTGCGCGACACTGATCAAGCCGCGACCGAACCATAGAAACGAACGGGGAGGGCCCAATGGCCGCCAAATCCGACAAGGTCATCATCACCTGCGCCATCACCGGCTCGATCCATACGCCGACCATGTCGGACGCCCTGCCGGTCACCCCCGACCAGATCGCCGAGCAGGCGATCGGCGCCGCCGAGGCCGGCGCCGCCATCCTGCATCTGCACGCGCGCAATCCGCAGGACGGCCGCCCGACCGGCGATCCGGCGGTGTTCATGCAGTTCCTGCCGCGCGTCAAGCAGGCGACTGACGCGGTCGTCAACATCACCACCGGCGGATCGCCGATCATGACGGTCGAGGAGCGGCTCGCCGGCGTGATGAAGCTCTCGCCGGAAATGTGCTCGCTCAACATGGGCTCGATGAATTTCGCGCTCTACCCGATGGTGGCGCGCTACAAGAGCTGGAAGCACGAGTGGGAGAAGCCTTACCTGCTCGGCACCAACGAGACCATTTTCCGCAACACCTTTGCCGACATCGAGAAGATCGCGCAGCTGATGGGCGAGGGGCACGGCACCAAGTTCGAGCACGAATGCTACGACACCGGCCACCTCTACAATCTCGCGCACGGGGTCGACAAAGGCTGGTTCAAGCCGCCGATCTTCTTGCAATTGATCTTCGGCATCCTCGGCGGCATCGGCGCCGACATGGAAAACCTGATGTTCATGAAGCGCACCGCCGACAAGCTGTTCGGCGATTCCTATTCATGGTCGGTATTGGGCGCCGGGCGCCACCAGATGCCGTTCGCCACCCAGGCGGTGATGATGGGCGGCAATGTCCGCGTGGGGCTCGAGGACAGCCTGTTCATCGGCCGCGGCCAGCTCGCCAAGAGCAACGCCGAGCAGGTCGCCAAGGTGCGCCGCCTGGTCGAGGAACTCGGCTACCAGGTGGCGACCGCGAAGGAGGCGCGCGACATGCTCGGGCTCAAGGGCCAGGATCGGGTGAAGTTCTGAATTGAGACCGGACACCCGCCATGGCCAGTGACACGATCATCGACATCTATTGCCACATCTTCCCGGACGCGTTCTTCCAGGAGATGAACCGGATCGCGCCGCGCCTGGGCAATATCGGAGCGCGGCTGCGCGGGGTGAAGAAGCTGTTCGATCTCGACGAGCGCTTCCGCGAGATGGACCAGTTCGGCGATTATCGGGAGATCATCTCGCTGCCGAACCCGCCGATCGAGGACCTCGCCGGCGGCGAGGTCGGGCTGAACCTGGCGCGGATCGGCAACGACGCCATGGCGGAGCTGTGCGAGCAGCATCCCGAGCGGTTCCCGACCTTCGTCGCCGCGGTGTCGATGACCGACGTGGACGGCTCGGTCGCGGAGGCGCGCCGCGCCGTCAAGGAGCTCGGCGCCGGCGGCATCCAGATCTTCACCAATATCGCCGGGCGTCCGCTCGACGATCCGGAATTCGAGCCGATCTTCGCCACCATGGCGGAGCTCGACCTGCCGATCTGGCTGCATCCGGCCCGCACCGCCGCCATGTCCGACTATGCGGCGGAGGCGAAATCGCGCTTCGAGATGTGGTGGTGCTTCGGCTGGCCTTATGAGACGTCGGTCGCGATGGTGCGGATGGTGCTCAACGGCCTGCTCGACCGCCATCCGAAGCTCAAGATCGTCACCCATCATCTGGGCGGGATGATCCCGTACTATGACGGCCGCATCGGCCCCGGCCTGCAGGTGCTGGGCAGCCGCACCTCGGACGAGGACTATTCGAAGATCCTGCCGTCGCTCAAGCGCCCGCACCTCGACTACCTGCACGACTTCTATGGCGACACCGCGCTGTTCGGCGGCGGGGCGCACGCGGTGCGCTGCGGCCTCGAATTCTTCGGCAGCGACCACGTGGTGTTCGCGACCGACACGCCGCTCGGGCCGATCGCGCCGACCGTCGAGGTGATCAAGCAGCTCGACATCGCCGAGGCTGACCGCCGCAAGATCTTCTGCGGTAATGCCGAGCGGCTGCTCAACACGAAATTCTCTTGAACCCGTACCGGGAGACCAGCCATGACCGCGTTGTTCCGCCCCCTGACCCGCGCCGCCGCGCTGACGCTCGTGCTGGCCGCGAGCGGTTTGTTTCTGGCCGCCCCGGTGCAGGCCGCCGAGAAGCTGCGCGTCGGCAAGGCGGTGCCGGAGGCGTTCTCGTTCGTGCCGCTCGACGTCGGCACGCGCAAGGGCATCTTCGCCAGCAACGGGCTCGAGATCGAATCGATCGCCTTCGCCGGCGACGCGCGCATGCAGCAGGCCGCGGCCGCCGATTCGATCGACATTTTGCTGGGCTCGGGTCCCGCCATGGCCTTCATCGTCAAGGGCGCCCCGATCAAGGGGGTCGCCGGCATGGCCGGGCCGCCGCTGTTGCTGGCGATCGTGGTGCGGCCCGACGGCCCGAAGACCGCCGCCGACCTCAAGGGCAAGAAGGTCAGCGTGTCGACGGCGGGCTCGCTCACCTATTGGCTGGTCAGCGAGACCTCGCGGCGGCAGGGATGGGGACCGAAAGGCATCGAGATCGCCCCGATGGGCGCGATGCCGGGCCAGATCGCGGCGCTCAAGCGCGGCGACATCGACGGCGTGATCATGGACATCGGCAACGCCTTCGACCTCGAAAAGAGGGGCGAGGGCCGCATCCTGGTCCGCTTCACCGACATCAAGGACTTCCACATCCACGTGATCTTCGCCACCGACAAGCTGATCGCGGGCCGCCCGGCGGCGCTGCGCGGCTTCCTCAAGGGCTGGCTCGACACCATCGCCTTCATGCGCAAGGACAAGGCCGAGACGGTGGCGATCGCCAAGGAGGTGACCAACAAGGACGAGGAGATCACGTCGCGCGTCTACGACGAGCTGATGCCGATGTTCTCCGACGACGGAAAGTTCAGCCCGAAGGCGCTGGCGACGCTGGCGAAGTCGTACGTGGAGCTCCAGCTGTTGCCGGAGGAGCCCGACCCGGCCAAGCTCTATACCGAGGCTTACCTGCCGAAGTGAGGAGCGAGGGTTTCTTTGCAGGCCTGCTCGATCTCCGCGACCAGCGAGGCGAACTGGCCGCCCGCCAGTGCCTCGCCGCAGCGCGTGAAGAATTGCTCGGCCCTTGCCGTCCCGAGCACCGGTGTGATGAACCGCAAAAACTTCTCCCGCACCTGCGACCGGTCGAACGGGCGCGCCGGGTCGCCCGGAACATGCGAGAGCAGCCGCTCGTACCGCCCCGAAGCGGCCTCGATGCTCACCCGCGCCGGCCAGGCGCGTGGATAGTCCGCGAGCAGCCGCTCGTCAGCCTCGACCGTGATCTTGTCCATGAAAGCGCGCACCGCAGACGGGACGCTCGCGGGTGACGCGCCGACGTCGAACGCCATGTTGGGCACCCACGCCGCCACCGCCATGCAATAAGGCAGGCTGGTGAGATGCGAGGCGCGGTCGCCGGCGGCGACGCCGTGGCCGATCATCTTGAGGTGGGGCGGCAGCACCGCGGCCTTGATCCCGGTCATACTCTCGGGCGCGACGCCGCTCTCGATGATCTCCCGAAGCGCCTGCGTCGCCGCCATGGTCTGGCGCGCCGCGCACCACGGCTTGAACGACACCTGCGCCAGCGCGGGGCTGCCGCCGAGCCCTGTGGTCAGCGCCGCGCCGTCGGGCGTCACGCCGTAGACGCCGGAGAGGAAATTGCTCTCGATCAGCTTGAGATCGGAGGTGAAGCCTCCCTTCGCCGCCAAGGCGGCGGCGAGTCCGTTGCGGGCGGCGTTGCCAACCGAAAACCAGCGCGCGGTGGTCTGCGCGTTGTGATGGCCGACGCCGGGCGCCGCCAGCGTGAGCGCCAGCGCCAGCGCATTGGCGGCGGCCTGCGCGTCGAGCCCGAGCAGCCGCCCGGCGACCGCGGCAATGCCGCAGGGCGCGGCGAAATAGGTCGGCCAGATGCCGCGGTAGAGTGCGGTCGGTCCGTCGATGGCGCGGCCGAGCCGGGTCATCACCTCATAGCCGGCGAGGATCGCGGCGATGACGTCTTCCGCCGTCGCCTCCGGCGTCGCCGCCGCCAGGGTCAGCGCGCCGGGAATGACGATGGCGCCGGGCGTGGTCATCGAGGCGAGATGGATGTCGTCGATCTCGCTCAGCCGCGCCAGCGCGCAGCGGGTCGCAAGATCGAGCGCCAATGAGCCGCCGTCCGCTTCGCCCTCGCGCGTCTCGGCGCGGAACCGCAGCAGCAAGCGGCCTTCGGCGGTCGGCGTGCTGGCGATCCAGGCGCCGATGGTGTCGATGAGATGAAGCTCGACCAATTCGCGCGCATCCGACACGGGCGCGCCGCTCGCGACGTGTTGGCCGAGCCGCTCGAGCGCGGTCATTTCATGGCTGCCGCGTGAGGCCATAGCAGCTCGTTTCCGTCGTCCTTGACCAGAACCATCGCCGACACGACGGCGGACGTCGCTTGCTCGTCGCAGGCGCCGGCCCGCAGACTATAGACGCTGCCGGATTCGAACCGATCACCGGATTCCGCGCTGATCAGCGGCGGCTCCTCGAGCGCAAGGCCGATGGCGTTGCCGACGATCCGTGCGCCGACCGGATGCGGCCGCCTGGGCCGGATAGCCTCGCCGATGGCGCGCGCCACCTCGTTGCAAGCCTTGCCGGCTTGCACCCGAGGGAGGACGGAGTGCAGGACGGCCTGCAGCTCGCCCGCAAGCGGCGAGGGGCCCACCACGGCGAATCCCTCCGCCCAATAGCCGAGCTGCCGGACCGCGACATAGACCTGCAGCGGATCGACCACGCGCTCGATCGGCGTGTCGAGCGGCCGCAAGCTGCGTCCGCCGTCGAGGCTGAACAAGGTCCGCACATCCTGCGCGCCGCCTCGGTGGGCGGCGTGCTCGCCGGCGAGGACGGCGGCGGTCACGCCCGCGCCCGTGCGCTTGGCATCGCCGATCGCCGTCATGGCGGCGCCGAGCGTGGCGCCGGCCGCGCGGATGGCGGCGATTTCGCGCGCGCTTTTGCGGCGCATCAGGGCGGCGAGATCGGCCGTCTTGTCCTCGATCCTGTCGCCGAGCGCCTTGGCGATGTCCTGGCGCAACGCATGCGGCATCGATGGTCCGCCGATCAGCACCGGCCGGCCGTCGCCGCGCTGTCGCCCTGCCCATTCGGCAACTGCCTTGCCGACGTTGCGCAACGGGCGCAGATCGTCGATCCACGTCAGCGGCTTCGCCGCCGGCAGCATGTTGGCGCCGCCGCCGACCATGAGCTGCGGCGCGCCCGCGCGCGGGATCAGCGCCAGCGCGGCTTCGAGCTTGGGCGTGAAGTTGGTCAGATAGGCAAGCTCCGCGTGGTGGGCGCGGCCGCCGTAGACGATCGCGCCGTTGGCGGATGGGCACCGTCGCCAAAACGCTGCGATGCGCGCGACGAACTCGTCCTTCGGCATGCGCCGGGCATCCCAATCGGCTGGGCCTACCAGCAGCGTCGACTGCATCGTCTGCACGACCGCGTCCCGATCAGCCAAGCTCGGCCAGCGCGGACCGGCGTCGCGTCAACGGCTCGGCGCCCTGCGCGGTCAGCAGCACTGGCTCGCCGCACAACAGGTAGCCGGTCTCCGGCAGATGCTGGTTCGGATGGACCATGAACACCATTCCTTCTTGCAACATGGTGTCGTTGTCGAGGCTGACGTCCCCGGGCCGGATCGACCCGAAGCCGAGGCCATGGCCACGCCGGCGGATGTGCGGCGGATGGCAATATTCGCCGTAGCCTTCCGCCTCCAGCACCGCGTTGATGGCGCGGCAGACCGCCACCATCGGTGCGCCGGGCCGGGCTGCGCGAATACCCTCGTTCATGGCGCGCACGAGCAGGCCGTATTTATCCTTGAGCTCGGCGTTCGCGGGACCGAGCGTCACGGTGCGGCAGATCTGTGCGAGCTGCCCGCGGTAGCTCGGCGTGATCTCCGCCACCAAGATATCGCCCGGCTGCAAGATGCGCCCGTTCGACGGCGCCACCGCAGGATTGCGCGCCCCGGCGCAGAGCAGGAGGAAATTGTCCTCGGCGCCGAGCGTCCTGGTGTACCACCTGATCTCGGCCGCCAGCTCGTCCTCGCTGATGCCGGCACGCGCGATCTCGAGCATCCGGGCATAGCCGAGCTCGGCGATGCGGGTCGCCTCGCGCGCGTTGGCGATTTCGTCGGCGGTCTTGGCGGCGGCGGCGTTGAACACGATGTCGTCGCCGTCGCCGGCCCGCGGCAGCAGGTCGGTCAGGCGGCCAGCGATGTCCCAGGCCGTGAATGCCAGGCCCGCGACGCCGACCCGCATCTCGCTGCGCCGCCCTGCGATGCCGAGCTCGACCGCAAGCGCGTCGACGACATCGTCGGCGGCGATGACGCGCAGGTTCGGACGGCATTCGGCGGCGCGGTCGGCGTCCCAGGCCGGCGTCACGATCAGGCTCATCTCGCCGTCGCGCCCGAGCACGACCGCCGCCGGCCCCAGGGACTTGAAGCCGCTCAGCACGAAGACCGGGTTGGGTGTCTCGATGAAATGCGCGCCGTCGTGAATCGCGACCAAGAGGTCGAGCTTCTGCTCGGCCATGTTGGCGCGGATTGCGGCGAGCCGTTCGTCGAAAGTCATGGTGTTCGGCTTCTTGTCATGCCTTTAGCACGGCCTCGTGTCCCGGACGAGCGACGGCGAAGCCGGAGCGAAGATCCGGGACCCAGGAGAAAGAGCGACGCGCGAAGCGTGTCACCATATTGCGTTTCGCGAGTCTTGCGGTGGGTCCCGGGTCTCGTGCCGCTCGCGCAAGAGCGCTCGCTGCACTCGCCCGGGACACGAGGCTGTCCATCAAATCGCATCCGAGCCGCCGGCGTCGCCAAGGTCGGTGTCGGCGAACAGCTCGTCGAGCGGCCAAGTGCGGCTGATCATGCCCTGCTGGTGGGTGTAGCGCAGCACGGTCTCGAGGTTCTTGCGGTTGGCGGTGCCCAGCCCGTAGACCCAGGGGTCGGGTCCGAGCAGGCGCTCCTGCTCCTCGACGGCGGTGCGCACCCAGGCGAGCGGCACCACGCGCGGATTGGCGATGCGCCGGTAGGCGACGGTCTTGGCCTGCTCGAACGCCTTCACCAGGTTGGTGGGCACCCAGGGATACTTGTCTACGATCTCCTGCTTGATGGTGGTGACGTGCATGATCGGGAAAATCCCGGTCTTGCGGAAATACGCGAGCTCGATCTCCTTGTAGTTCGGGAACATGCGCACGATCCGCGGGTCGCCCTTGAGGAACAGCTTGGGCAGGTCGGGCGACAGCATGGCGGGGATCTCGCCCTCCGCCAGCATCTCGTCGAGCTTCTTGCCGGGCGCGATCATCTCGATGCGCAGGTCCTTGGGCGGCGTGAAGGCCACGTCCTCGCTGCGCTCGACCACCCAGGTCACCTGCCGGTGCGGCAGGCCGTACTCCTCCTCCAGGATGCCGCGCATCCAGATGTTGGAGGCCGGCTGGAAATTGGTGCCCCCGACCTTCTTGCCGATGAGGTCCTTCGGCTCGCGGATGCCGGCCTTGACGTTGACGAACAGAAAGCCGTGGCGGAAGCGCCGATGCAGGAATACCGGGATGGCGGTGAGCGGCGCACCGTGGTCGCGCTCCATGAAATAGGCGCCGACATTGCCTTCGCAGACGTCGAACTCAGCCTTGCGCGCCATCCGCCAGTGCCGCTCGCGCGGCCCCACGCCGGGGAGCACGACCCGCTCGAGGCCGACGGCCTTGACCGCGCCTTCCTTGAGCGCGCGCA
>JBEVIH010000226.1:0-5060 GCA_040510815.1 Xanthobacteraceae bacterium
GAATTTCGCCGCCATGGGCACCGTGGACCTGCCCGCAGCGATCCGCCGGTTCGGAGCGCGCAAGAAGCTCTTCTTCGCCCACTTCCGCGACGTCCGCGGCAGCGTACCGGCCTTCGAGGAGACGTTCCACGACGAGGGCAAGACCGACATGGCCGCGTGCATGCGCGCCTACGCCGACATCGGCTATGACGGTCCCATGCGCCCCGACCACGCCCCGACCATGGAGGGCGAGTCGAACGACACGCCCGGCTATATGGTGCGCGGCCAGATCTTCGCCGTCGGCTACATGAAGGGTTTGATCGACGCGGTGTGGCAGGAAGGGAGCCGGATGCGGAGATGACCGCGCGCTGAAAAGCAATCGTGCGTGCGTTCAGGCACAGGGGTGGCCCGCCGGCTAAGCGGCCGCCAGTCTTGGAAACCCCGCGAGGCTGATTTCCGGCGCGCGGCCGGCGACGATGTCGGCGACCAGACGGCCGGCGCCGCACGACATGGTCCAGCCCAGATGCCCGTGCCCGGCGTTGACGAACAGGTTCTCGATCCACGTGCGTCCCATGTAGCCGACGCCGCTCGGCGATACCGGGCGCAGGCCCGCCCACACCTTCGCGGTCGCGGGCGAATAGCAGCGCGAAAAGCCCGGAAACGTCTGCAGCACTTTTTCGATGATCGCCTGCGCGCGCGCCGGGCTCGGCGTCGCGTCGTAGCGGGCGATCTCGGCCGTGCCGACCGCGCGCAGCCGGTCGCCGACCGGCACGAGGCCGAACATGCGCGCATCGTCGATGATCGCGTGGGTCGGCGCATCGTTCCACGGCGCGCGCGCGACCGTGATCGACACGCCTTTCACCGGATAGATCAGCACGTCGACGCCGACCTGGCGCAGCAGGGCCGGCGCAAAGCTTCCAAGCGCCACGACGACATTGTCGGCCTCGACCGGCCCCTGCGAGGTCAAGACCGCGGCGATACGGCGGCCCCGCCGCCTGAGCCCGGTGACAGTCGTCTCGTAGAGAAATTTTACGCCGCGCTCCTGCGCATGGCGCGCCAGGCCCTGCATGAACTTGTGGCAATCGCCGACCTCGTCGCGCGGGAAGTAGAGCGCGCCCACCAGCGATCCCGCTGTCACGGACAGCGCGCCCTCGTGCGCGACGCATTCCTCCGGTGACAGCTCCTCGTAGACTAGGCCATGCTCGGCGAGATGCGCCGCATTCCGGCGTCCTACCGCGAGGGATGCCGGATCACGGTAGATCTTGATCACGCCATGGGTCGCCCGGTCATACGCGATGCCGGTCTCGGCCCCGATCTCCTGCAGCGAGCGCAGGCTGTAGAGCGCGAGGCGCAGATTGGCGAGCGCATTGCGCTCGAACCGGTCTGGCGCGCAATTGCTCAGGAAGGCCGTGCCCCAGCGCAGTACATGCGGCAGCGCGCCGGGGCGAAGCAGCATCGGCGCATCCTCGCGCCCGAGCCACTTGAGGATCTTGAGCGGCATCCCCGGCTGCGACCAGGGCTCGACCTCGCTCGCGTGGATCACCGCGCCATTGCCGAAACTCGTCTCCAGCGCGGCGCCGGGCTGGCGCTCGACGACCGTCACCGCGTGGCCGAGGCGGTTGAGGTAGTGTGCGGTCGCAACCCCGACCGCACCGGCACCAAGCACGACCGTGTGCACGCAAAGCCTCCTGTTTTCAGGTTTTTGGCGCGCCCTTGGGCTTGGCGGTGGGCGCCGTGGACTCCTCGGCAATCTCGCGCTCGGCGGCCGGCCGCGCCGGCAGCAACCCCTGCGGGCGGAATATCATCAGAACCATCAGCATCGCGCCGAACGCGAGCAGCCGGTAGAGCGCGAGATCGCGAAAAATCTCCGGCAATGCGACGATGACGATCGCGCCCAGGATGACGCCCAGCACGTTTCCCATGCCGCCAAGAATCACCATTGCGAGGATGTTGATCGATTCCTGGAACAGGAAATTGTCGGGGAACACCGAGCGCTGCCAGGACGCGAGCAGGCCGCCGGCGAAGCCCGCGATCGAGGCGCCGATCGCGAAGGCCTGCAGCTTCGCCACGGTCGTGTTGACCCCCATCGCCTCGGCGGCGAGCTCGTCCTCGCGGATCGCCTGCCACGCCCAGCCGACCCTGGAATCGCGCAGCCGCACCGACGCGAGCACCACCGCTCCGAGGGTCAGGAGAAAGAGGTAGTAGTACTCGATATTCCGCTCGATCACGTAGCCGAAGAAGGACGGCGGGTCGATCGAGATCAGCCCGCTCGGCCCGCCCGTGATGTTGATCGGCCGATCGAGGTTCACGAGGGAGATATAGGTGATCTCGCCGAAGCCGAGCGTGACGATCGCCAGGTAGTCGCCGCGCAGCCGCAGGGTCGGGGCTCCGATCAGTATCCCCGACGTGGCGCTCGCCAGCGTGACGATCACCATGGCGAGCACGAACGGCAGGTGCAGACCGAAATGCGGGGAGGCGAGAAACGCATAGGCATACGAGCCGATGCCGAAGAACGCCACGTAGCCGATGTCGAGCAGTCCGGCGAAGCCGACCACGATGTTCAACCCGAGCGCAAGCAGCGAATAGAGACAGATGCGGGCGAGAACGCCGACCACGTAGTCGTTGGGCGCCAGCAGCGGCGCGACCACCGCGCCGGCGAGCAGCACGAAGAGGCCGTATCGGTTGAGCCACCCCCCGATCATATCTTCTTCCAGTCGGCGAGCTTCTCGCCCAGAATGCCTTCCGGCTTGAACACCAGGGTGAGGATCAGGACCGCGAAGGCGACGACGTCCTTGAAGGCCGGATTGATGAAGGTCGACGCGAGACTTTCGATCACGCCCAGGAGCAGGCCGCCGAGCATCGCGCCCTTGATGTTGCCGATGCCGCCGAGCACCGCCGCGGTGAACGCCTTGAGGACGGCCGAGTAGCCCATCACGAAATCGATCTGCGTGTAGTAGAGGCCGACCAGGACGCCGGCCGCGCCGGCGAGCGCGGATCCGAGGAAGAACGTGAGGCCGACCACGCGGTTGGCGTCGATGCCGAGGGCAGTCGCCATCTCGCGGTCTTCCGAGACCGCGCGGATCGCGCGGCCGAGGCTCGTGCGCTGGATCAGCGCGACCAGCCCCCACATCAGCAGCAGCGACACCACGACGATGACGATCACCAATGCCGAGACGTTGACGCCAAAAATGTTGAACCGCCAGGTGCGCGGAAACACCAGATTGGTCATGTAGACCTTCATGCGCGCGCCCATGGTGAGCATCACGAAGTTCTGCAGGAAGATCGATGCGCCGACCGCGCTGATCAGCGGGCCGAGCCTGGTTGCGCCGCGCGTGTAGAGCGGCCGATAGGCGAGGCGCTCCAGCGTCATGCCGAGCCCGCCGCACAGCAGCATGGCGGGGGCGAGCAGAACCGGCAGGACCCACAACGGATGTAGCCCGCCGACCGACCAGTCGATCAGTACCGCGAACACGCTCCACCCGATGTAGGCACCGATCATGAACACCTCGCCGTGGGCGAAGTTGATCATCTGCAGCACGCCGTACACCATCGTGTAGCCGAGCGCGATCAGCCCGTACACCGTACCGAGCGCAAGACCGAACACCAGCTGCTGGGGAAGAATGGAGATGAGGTCCGCCATCGGTCAGTCCTCGCCCAGATAGGCGCGGCGCACGTCGTCGGCGGCAAGCAGCGCCGCCGCGCTGTCGGCGAGCACGATACGGCCGTTCTGCAGCACATAGCCGCGGTGCGCGATCGACAGGGCGACGCTGGCATTCTGCTCGACGACGAGGATCGTCGTGCCCTGCCGGTTGATCTCCTGGATGATGTCGAAGGCCTGGTCGACGAAGGCGGGCGAGAGCCCCATGGAGGGCTCGTCCATCAGGAGCAGCTTTGGGCGCGCCATCAGGGCCCGGCCCATCGCCAGCATCTGCTGCTCGCCGCCCGAGAGCGTTCCGGCATACTGGGCGGTGCGCTCGCGCAAGCGCGGGAAGAGACCATAGACGCGCTCCATGTCGCCGTCGATCTCGCGTTGCGGCTCGCCGCTGCGCACATAGGCGCCCATCATCAGATTCTCCCAGACCGTCATGCGGCCGAAGATGCGGCGCGCTTCGGGAACGAGCGCAATGCCCTGACGGACGATCTTTCCGGTCGGAAGACCGTCAAGAATGCGGCCCTCGAACTCGACCGTGCCGGAGGTCGGGCGCACAAGGCCCAGAATGGACTTCAGGGTCGTCGACTTGCCGGACGCGTTGCCGCCGAGCAGGCAGACGATCTCGCCCCGGTCGACGTGAAGGTCGATGCCCTTGAGCGCCATGATGGGCCCGTAGTGGGTGACGACCTGATTGAGCCTAAGCATGGCCGGCGCGGCGTCCGAGGTAGGCTTCGACGACCTGCGGGTTGTGGCGCACGGTGGCGAAATCGCCGTCGGCCATCTTCACGCCGTGGTCGAGGGCGACGACGCGGTCGGAGATGCCGCGCACGACCGTCATGTCGTGCTCGATCAACAGGATCGTGATGCCGCGGTCGCGGATGCGCAGGATATCCGCCATGAGTTCGCGCGATTCCGTCGGGTTCATTCCGGCGGCCGGTTCGTCGAGCAGGAGCAGGCGCGGCTCGGTGGCCAGCGCCCGCGCGATCTCGAGGCGCCGGCGATTGGCGTAGGACAGCGAGTAGGCGAGACGATCGGCGCGCGGCAGCAGCCGTTGCCCGAAGATGGCCAGCAGCTCCTTGGCCTCCTCGATCACCCGTGCCTTCTCGGCGCGGGCGGAGGGCAAGCTGAAGACGACCCCGACCAGGCCCGCCTTCGACCGGCAGTGCCGGCCGACCAAGACATTCTCCAGGACCGTCATCTGGTTGAACAGGCGCTGGTTCTGGAATGTGCGCGCCACGCCGAGCGCGGTGATCGCATGTGCCTTGCGGCCAAGCAGGTCGTGCTGGCCGTCGAGCACGGCGCGGCCGGCACTGGCGGGCAGGAGGCCGGTGATCAGGTTGAAGATCGTCGTCTTGCCCGAGCCGTTCGGCCCGATCAGGCTGACGATCTTTCCCGCATCGACCGTGATGTCCAATCCCCGGATGGCCTG
>JBEVIH010000227.1:0-9992 GCA_040510815.1 Xanthobacteraceae bacterium
GGCAAACCAAAGCCAAGGCCAAGGCCGCAGTCATCCCCTGCCTTCGCTACCGCGACGCGCCGGCGGCGATCGAATGGCTGTGCGCCACTTTCGGATTCGAACAGCATTTGGTCGTCCCCGGCGAAGGCAACACGGTCGTCCATGCCCAGCTGGCGTTCGGTAACGGCATGATCATGCTCGGGTCGGCCAGCAACATCGACAGCGAATACGGAAAACTCATCAAGGAGCCCGGCGACATCGGCGGCGCGCAGACCCAGACGGTGTACGTGGTCGTCGAGGACGCCGACGCCGTCTACGACCGCGTGCGCGATGCGCGCGCGCAGATCGTCATGGACATCAAGGATGAAGACTACGGCGGGCGCGGCTTCACCTGCCGGGATCCCGAAGGCCACATCTGGACCTTCGGCACCTACGACCCGTGGGCGGAGCGGAAATAGCGCCCGGCGCCCATCGCGTCAGCGCCGAGGGGGCTTGATCGTAACCCAAGGCGGCCCGATCTCGACGCTGCCGCCGTGCCGCCGCACCAGCGCGGCGATGCAATGCACCAGCGGATGCGGCCGCATGGTCAAGAAGCGCACCGGGACATAGAGCTCATCCGGCCGCCGCCGCCAGGCGATGAACGCGATGCCGATGCGGAACGGGTTGTGGCGAGCGTTGACGCTTCGCCGCAGCCGCAGGCGGATGCCGTCATATCCGCCGCGCCATGCATACGCCTCCGCCACGTCCGGCCAGGGAATCATCTCGGCCAGCGCACGCTGGTCGTAAAGACCGTCGGGCGTGAGCACGACGGGCGGCGACATCCGCGTCAGGTCGAGCAGGCAGGTGGCCGCCGTGGCGGCGAGAAACACGCCCGCAACGGCGCTGGCCGGCAGCACCAGCCCCCAAAGGACGATCGCCTGCAGCGACGGCAGCGACGCCGGGGCGTAGAAGAGCACTCCCACGGCCATAAACAGCCCGAGCGCCGCCAGCAGCCCGGTCCCGGCGGCCGCGACCGCGAGCCACGCACGGCGCGGACCTGCTTCGAGCGGCAGCCGGACGCGCACCGGCGGCACCGCGCTCCCCGCCGCGAGCGTCGGTTCGCCTGGAAATTCGACCAGGTCCGGGGTCGTCGTGGCCATGCTCGTTACCCTGCGCCAACGGGCGTTGCCAATTCCTCAACGCAAATGAACAACGCCGAGCGGATTTCGCGGATGCTCCATCGCGGCTACGCTGGCGACGATGTCGCCACACACCGTCCTTGCCTTCACCGCGCTGTTGTTTCTCGCCATCCTGGGCGGGGTGACGGGGATCCTGCTCGAAAGGCAGCGCGCGCCCGCGCAACCCGCATGGCGCAATCCGGCCGTTCGCGATGCCCTGCTGCCGATCGCCGGCTGGGCGTCGCTGTTCGGTCTCGACGTCGCGGTCGCGCTCATCGGCGCGCAGAATCTCCCGGTCGGCATCAAGCACCTGCTCGGCACCCTCGCGGTGCTGCTGCTCTATTACGCACTGCTGGCCACGCTGCGGCTGATCTGGCGCTCGCTGCGCCGCATCGCGGCGCGCCTGCGGCCCGGCCGCCAGCCGACCGCGCCGCGCGCCATCCCGTTGCTCGGCCGGCTGCGGTTTCCGACCCTGTTCGTGAGCGCCGTGCTCGCCGCCGTCAGCGTGCTCTACTACGACGGCCTGACGCTGAACCTTCTCTTCATGGCGGTCATCGTGGCGGTGCTCGGCATCGTGCACCGGCCGCGTGGTCAGCCGGCGCCGTCCGCCGCCGATCGCTGAGGTCGCTTGCGCGCCCGGCTGCCGCTATAGTGCGTGGATGGCCTTCACCCTTTACAACGCGCCGCAATCGACCTGCAGCCAGCGGGTGCGCTTCGTGCTCAACGCCAAGTCGCTTGCCTTCGACGAGGTCAAGCTCGACCTGCTTGCCGGCGACCAGCTCAAGCCCGATTACCTCAAGCTCAACCCCAACGGCGTGGTGCCGACGCTCGACCACGATGGCAATATCGTGATCGATTCCTCGGTCATCATCGAATACCTCGACGAGGTCTCGCCGCAGCAAAGCTTCACGCCGAAGTCGCCGGTCGAGCGGGCCCGCATGCGCGCGCTGATGCGCTTCATCGACGAGATGCCGGCGGCCGCGGTGCGGGTGCCGACCTTCAACCTCGCCTTCCTGCCGCGCTTCCAGGCGATGAGCGACGAGGAATTCCTGGCGATGGCGGAGGCGAAGCCGCTGCGCAAGGAGTTCATGCTGACCATGGGACGCAAGGGCTTTCCCGAGAAGGACATGAACGCCGCGCTCGAGCGGCTGCGGCGCACCTATGCGCGCATGGACCAGGCGATCGCGGACAGCGGCGGGCCATGGCTCCTCGGCAAGCAGCCGACGCTTGCCGACGCGGCGGTGATGCCGGCGCTGGTGCGCATGGCCGATCTCGGGCTTGCCAAGATGTGGCAGGACCTGCCGCGGGTGCAGCGCTGGTTCGAGGAGATCCGGGCGCACCCGGCGTTCAAGCCGACCTATTATTTCGGCTCGCTGCTGACCGAGCGGTTTCCGCACCTCAAGGAGCGGGCAGGCGCGCGCGCCTAGCTCACCACCGCCTCCGGCCGGCGTCCGGCCAGATACTTCTCCGCCGTCATCGGCTCGCCCTCGACCGGCGGGCGGGCGATCTCGACCCCTGAAAAATTGGTCGCCTCCTCGACCCAGCTGCGCGGCGCCGGCAGCCCCCACAGGTTCGAGTTGGATTTCGGGCTGACCACGCAGCGCACCGGCTCATCGTCGATGTCGATGATCTGGATGCCGGGCAGCAGCAGCTCGGTGCGGTGGCCATCAGGGTCGCGCACGTAGAGATAATAGGAGTGCTGGTGACCGTGGCGGCCGGGGCCGTGCTCGATGCGGTCGCCGAAGCCGAGGTTGCCGGCGACGTCACAGGCGCGGATGATGTCCTCGACCGCCTCGACCACGTAGCCGCCGTGGTGGAAGCGCGGCCCCGAGCGCGTCAGCAGCACGATGTCCCAGGGATTGTCCTTGCGGTGCAGGAACGTCCCCACCACGTGCTCGCTGCCCTCGACGCAGAGGTAGTCGGAGATGCGGAAGCCCAGGTCCATGTAGAAGCGGGCGGCGCCCAGCACGTCCGGCACCAGCACCTGGTAGTGGTCCATGCGCAGCGCGCCGGCGCCGCGGTGGGTGTGGATCTTGGTGTGCATGCGCGGCACCGTCGGCATGGTGGCGCACAGCTCGACCGGCGTGCCGGCCGGGTCGGCGAAATGCAGCGTGCGGCCCTGGTGCGGCACCTCGACGAATGCCGCGGCGATGCCGGCGCGATCGAAATGCGCCTTGGCCTTGTCGAGGTCCTCGTCGGTGAACACCCGCATGCCGATGCGCTCGCATTGCGGCTGGCCGGTGGTCCTTTTGAGCGTGAGGCTGTGGTGGCAGCGCTCCTCCACGCCGCGCAGCCAGATCGTGTCGGCGGTCTCGTCGCTCACGATCAGGCCCAGCACCTCGACATAGAAGTCGCGGCTGGCGGCGAGATCGTGCGCGGTGAAGACGAGATGGCTGGCGCGCGTGATGTTGAACGGCGGATTGAAATTGGTCTGCGGGATGGTCACGGCAGCATCCTTTTAAGGGCCTACGCCTTCACGCGCACGCCGGTCTCCTGCACCACGTCGCCCCAGAGCTTGAGCTCGCGGTCGATCATGGCGCCGTATTCCTCGGGCGACATCGTGCCCGGCTCGTAGGACGCCAGCATCAGCTTCTCGCGGATCGGCCCGCTCGCATTCATGCGCACCATTTCGCGGTTGAGCGCCTTGATCACGGTCGGCGACGTTCCCGTGGGCGCCAGGAGCCCGTTGGCGACGAACAGGTCGTCGAAGCCGTCGTAGCCCAGCTCCTTGAAGGTCGGCACGTCGGGGGCCGCGGTGGCGCGGCGCGCGCCGGTGACCGCGAGCGGGATCACCTTGCCGGCGTCGACCATGCCGCGCGCATTGCCGACGGTGTCGAAGGTGAACTGCAAGGTGCCGGCGGCAGCCGCCAGCATCTGCTGGGTGGTCGCCTGATAGGGCACGTGCACCGCCTCGATGCCGGTGCGCTTCACCATCAGCTCGGTCACCAGGTGTCCGCCGGTGCCGACGCCGGGCGAGCCGTAGTTGAGCTGGCCGGGCCGCGCCTTGGCGTAGGCAACCAGTTCCGCGAGCGTGCGCACCGGCAGCTTCTCGTTGACCAGCAGCAGGAACGGGAAGGTGAACATCAGCGCGATCGGGGCGAAGTCCTTCTTCACGTTGACCGGCGAGTTGGTCAGCACCAGCGGCGCCAGCACGATATGGCTGTTGGAGGCGAGCAGAAGCGTGTGCCCGTCGGGCGCCGCGCGTGCGACCGTCATCGAGCCGATGGCGCCGGAGCCGCCCGGCATGTTCTCGAGCACGAAGCCCTGCCCGAAGGCGTCCTTGAGCTGGTCGGCGTAGAGGCGGAAGTTCTGGCCCGGCCCGCCGGTGCCGGTCGGCGAGTTTACCCGCACGCTGCGCGACGGCCAGCCGTCGATGGTGGCGGGTGCCTGCGCGCGCACCGGTGCGCCGAGGCCGCCGATACTGGCCGCGCCGGCGAGCGCGCCGATGGTTTGACGTCGCGTGAGCATGCGAGGCCTCCCCCAAATTGTTGTTGTTGCAGCGTGCTACGCCGCGCCTCGAAAGGATGCTTGATGTCCCGCGAAGGGTCAAAGCCTATTGTCGCGCGCGAATGCGTGGGCAGCGACCCACTGATTACGGACGCGCGCCCGTGATCCTGGGTCGCAGGCCGATTGGAAGGTCAGCGCGCTTCAATCCGCGGGGAAGAACGGGCGCGAGAACGCACGCAGCGGCGACACCCGCGGGAATGCCGGATATGGCGGGACGGCGGCGCGCTCGGCAACGGCGTCGGGCGGCGGCGGCGGATCCTCGGATGCCGGCCGTCCGACGACTTTCAACACCTCGCGCATGACCCTTTCGTCAAAATGAGGATGGCCGTGGTGCATTTGCCCGGGAGGGCCCGACCATGGATCGGCGCACTTGACCCAGGCGCCGGTCGCGAACCATTTGACGCCGCCGTGCTCGATTTCCGTGACGGCGCCGGGATGCGCCGCCTGATGGGCCGCGAACCAATCGTTGATGCGGTCATCGACCCAGCCATGCAAACGCCAGAACACCGGATTGACGTGCGAGGAGAAGAACTCGCCAAGGTAGTCGTAATCGGGAAGCAGCCACTTGCCATCCAATTCGTCGTCCGGCCGGCCCCCCGGAAGCGCAACGCCGGTGACCGGGTCGTGCGGGATCGCGCTCCAGCGCATGTGCATGGCGTTGTGAACCGTGAATTCGAGCAGCGCGCCGAACGCGCCGAGCGAAAGGCCGGCGAGGAAGGCCGGATTCTTGAACTCGCGGTCCCATGAATTCATGCGGGCGTAGTAGTAGGCGTCGCTCTTCAACGCCGGCAGACGGTGGTTGTCGACCGGATTGTCCGGATCGTGCCACGCCGGCGGCACAGCAAAGCCGTTCGGATTGCCGGCGGGTGGGAATTGCGGGCGTGGATCGTTGGGCTCGGGATCCATCACGATGGGGCCGGGCGCCGGAATACCCGCCCAAGGCTTCGGCGCGGCCGCGCCGGCGCTGTCGGCGACCATCTTGATCATCTGGCGGTGCATGAACAGAAAGTCTTCGCCGGACCCGTTGGTGAGGATCGGCCCATAGGCGTCGACGGCGGCGCGCGCATCGTCGACGTTGCTCGGCGCGCCCGGCGCCCAGCCGAGCCTGTGGATGTCGCGCTTCTGCGCCGTGCGCAATCCGCGCAGCCAGCCGCCACGAACCGTGTGCCAGATCAGATGCCAGAGGCGGTGACCGGCGCCCGCCAGCATGGCGCGAGTTGCGTCCGGCAGCGGGATCACCAGGCGCGGTTCGAGAAAGTCGCGCTTGCACGCGACGAATGAAAAGACCGTACCCGCCGGCGCGGTCTGGCCGGCACCGGCGGGGTGCGGCACCGTGCGGATCACTGAGCCGACGAGCGCCGGCCGCTGCTGCACGCCGTTCGGCCAGGACGGCACGAGGCGTGCTTCGTAATCGTAGACCCAGCCTTCGGCTTGCGTGCCTTTGACGCCGATTCCCTGAAAGCGAGCCTGGCCGCCGGATAGGCCGCCGACCAACGTGAGGCGCGGATCTTTCGCGGTCGGCGCCTCGCCGCGAAAGACCAGGCGGCCGGACACCGCGCCCGGTGAGCCGGGATGCTCGATCACGAGTTCACCTTGGCCGGCCAACAATTGGTCGAGGCTGTCCGCCTCAGCGGTACGGTTGCGAAAGCTCCGATAGGTCCACACGCCGGTCAATTCGTCGCTCATGGTCACTCCGCTTCAATGGAGGTGTCACGGGCCGCGGCCCGTAAGCGTTACTGCAACCATATGTTGTGAAACAGAAAAATTGCAAGTCAACACGGCGTTACTGGCGAGCGCCGGCGCAAGCGTGTCTGGATGGTATTTTGGGGAGACCCGCTCGGGGGAGGAATTTCAGGACTTTCGACCAGACGCTGACGGCGCGAACCAAGTGGTCATGACTCTCGGCCAGCGGGTGGTGCGGCTTGGCGCACCAATGGAGTTACGCGCAATCGCCGCAACCAGCTCGTCAGTCATCCCGCTGCACGGTCGACTTCTTTTTCGCGCCGCCGAACACGGCGCGGCAGCGCGGGCTGAGCTGGCTGCGCTTGGCGTGCATGCACGCGGTGATACGCTGAACATCCGGGACATAGTTTCCGCACAGCCGCATGGCGTCGCCCTCGCAGGCGGCCCGTTGCTGGGGCGTGCCCTGGGCGGCGGCGGGCAACGCCCCGGCGCAGGCCATCGCAGCGAACGCGAGCAAGGCGGCAACAGTCATGATCGACCGCCGATTTTGGCGGTCCGTGCGATTTTCCATTTGTCGATTCTCCCCGGGGCTTGGCTGTCGGTTCAACCCTCACCGTACAACCGTGGCACAAGCAGGGCAGCGAGCGTGGCCCGCAAGCGGGCACGAAGACTCAATAGCGGTGGCTGATCGGCAGCTCCTCGGCCGGGAACAGCGTGATCACCCGGCAGCCCTTGTCGGTGACCACGACCTCCTCCTCGATGCGGGCGGCCGAGTAGCCGTCGGCGGCGGGGCAATAGGTCTCGAGCGCGAACACCATGCCTTCCTTGATCTCGGTCGGATGGGTGAGCGAGATCACCCGCGAGATGATCGGCCGCTCGTGCAGCGCCAGGCCGAGCCCGTGGCCGAACTGCAAGCCGAAGGCCGACATCTCGTCCGGGAAGCCGAAGTCCGGCGCCTTCGGCCACACCTTGCAGATCTTGTCGGTGGTGACGCCGGGCTTGATCAGCGCGATCGCCTTGTCGAGCCATTCGCGCGCCTTCTTGTAGGCGTCGTGCTGCACCGGCGTCGCGCGCCCGACGTTGAAGGTGCGGTAGTAGCAGGTGCGGTAGCCCATGAACGACTGCAAGATGTCGAAGAACGCCTGGTCGCCCGGCCGCAGCATGCGATCGGTGAAGTTGTGCGGGTGCGGGTTGCACCGCTCGCCCGAGATCGCGTTGATCGCCTCGACGTCGTCGGAGCCGTGGCGGTAGAGGAACTCGTTCACTTTGCCGACGATGTCGTTCTCGCGCACGCCGGGCTTGAGCTCCTCGCTGATCAGGTGATAGGCGCCGTCGACCATGGCGGCGGCGCGGTTGAGCAGCGCGATCTCGTCGATGTTCTTGAGCTCGCGCGCCTCCAGCATCACCTGCTGGCCGTCCTTGATCTTCAATCCGGCCTTCTCCAGCTCGAACAGCATCGGCGGCTCGATAATGTCGACGCCGACCGGCATCTTGTGGACGCCGGCCTCCTTGATCAGTGAGGCGATCTCCTTGGCGTGGCGTTCCATCAGCCCGAAGGCCGGATTGACGGTGCCGCGCAGCCCGATCAGCCCGGCCTTGCAGTTCTCCGGCTTGAGCCACGGCGTGTAGAGCTTGTGGTGCACGGCCGCCGAGCCGAAATCCCACAGGATCGGCTCGCCGTCGCGCGTGAGCAGGGCCCAGCGGCAGAGCTTGTCGCGCTCCCACTCGCCGATCTTGGTCGAGGTGATGTAGCGGATATTGTTGACGTCGAAGACCAGGAGCGCGCCGAGCTCGGAATTCGCCAGCGCCTGCCTGGTGCGGGAGAGCCGATAGCGGTGCAGCCGCCGGTAATCGACCCGTTCCTCGAAGTCGACCCCCATGGTCCCGAGCGCCGGCAGTGCGCGACCCCAGTTGTAACGCGGGTTGATGTCGTCGGCGCTGATCTTGCGCACGGTGTCGTCCATGGGCGGCTCCTATGGGCTTTTTCTTGCGTCGGGCGCGATCGCCGAGTCGGAGTATAGACGAATCGGCGCGGCCGTGGGCAGCCCGATGACCCGCAATCAATTCGATGCGGTCTCGTGCGCGGGTGAGGCCGTGCCGTCCGAGGCCTGGTCCGACCGGTCGATCAACGATCGAATGAGACGCTCCAGGTCGAGCCGCGTGAACGGCTTCGGCAGCACCGCGAAGTCGCTGCGCAAAAGCTCGGCATGGCCGGGATGGCCGGTCGTGATCAGAACCTTGAGCGCCGGGGAGCGCGCAAGCGCCTCGTTCGCCAGCTCGACGCCGCTCATCCCGCCGGGCATCACCACGTCGGTGAAAAGGATATCGATGGGATTGCCCGCCTGCAGCAGCGCCAGTCCTTCCGCGGCATTGCGCGCGATCAGGATCTGATGGCCCAGCTCCTGCAGCATCGCGATGGAGGTCCTGCGCACGTCCGGATCGTCCTCGACGATCAGGATGGTGGCGGGCCTGCTGGTCCTCGGCATGGCGGCGAGCGGGTCGCCTTCGCCGGCGATCGCCTCGGACGAGCGCGGCAGGAACATCGATACCCGGGTCCCGCGCCCGAGCTCGCTGCGGATGGAAATCGATCCGCCTGACTGCTGCACGAAGCCGTAAACCTGGCTCAATCCAAGGCCGGTTCCCTTGCCGACCTCCTTGGTGGTGAAAAACGGTTCGTAGACGCGGGCCAGCGTCTCCGGCGACATGCCGCAGCCGGTGTCCTCGACCCGCACCTCGACATGGCGGCCGGGCTTGAGCTGCGGCGCGTTGGCCTCGCCGTCGTCAGGACCGAGCACCACGTCGTGCACGGAGAATCGCAGCGTTCCGCCGCCCGGCATTGCGTCGCGGGCGTTGACGACGACGTTGAGCATCGCGGCTTCGAACTCGCTCACGTCGATGCGGGCCGGGTGCGGGTCGCCTTGCAGATCGAATTGCAGCCTGATGTTTTCCGACACCGAATGCTCGATCAGGACGCGCGTGCGCTCCAGTACGCTGTTGATGTCCACGGTCCTGGGATTGAGCATGTGCCGGCGCGAAAACGCCAGCAGCTGGCGGGTCAGGCTGGCGGCGCGCTCCGACGCGTAGCGCACCGACTTGAGCAGCCGGCGGACCGAGCCGAGGTCGCTGCGTCGATCCGCGAGATCCAGGTTGCCCGAGATCACGGTGAGCAGGTTGTTGAAATCGTGGGCGATGCCGCCGGTGAGCTGACCGATCGCCTCCAGCCGCTGGGTCTGCAGCAACGATGCCTCGGCGCGCTCGCGGCGCTCGATCTCCTGCTCCAGCTTGCCGGTGGCCTGCCGGAGATCGCGGAGGGCGAGCGCCTCCTGCTTCGCCCGCCGCAAGGCGAACCAGGCGGTGACGAACATGCAGAGCCCGACGATGAAGGCGAGCCCGGCCGCCTGATAGACCGTCTCCAACCATTCGGCGGCGATGGTCCGCTGATCGATGCCGTAGACCGCATAAATCGGGAATCCGCGCACCTTGACGTAGCCGTAGAGCCGGTCGCGGCCATTGAAGGGGGAGCGCGCAAAGAACGTGCCGTGATCGGCGGCGCGGAGATTCTGAAGGAAGGGGTTATCGTCGGGAACCTTGCTGCTGCCGGTGCCGAGCGCCGGGTAGCGCACCAGGATGTTGCCGTCATCCTTGAGATCGAAGAGCGTCGTGTAG
>JBEVIH010000228.1:0-7111 GCA_040510815.1 Xanthobacteraceae bacterium
CACAAGGTGCGGGCCGCGGTTGACGCCGGCGGCCGGCTTCTCGCGATCGACGACGAGTTCTTCCACGACCAGGGCGGCTACGTGCGCACCCACGCGGCGACGGTGCCCGACCTCGCGGCGGCGATGTTGCCGGGCCCTTATCGGGTGCTGGCTTATCGGGCGCTCGGCCATGTCCGGCTCACCAACAAGACGCCGGGCGGCACCTATCGAGCGCCGGGACGGTTCGAGAGCACGTTCGTGCGCGAGCGCCTGATGGACGCGATCGCCGCCCGGGTCGGGATCGATCGTATCGAGGTCCGCCGGCGCAATCTCGTCGCCAAGGAGGCGATGCCCTACACGCGGCCGTTGGCAACGTTGGGCACCGAGATCGTGCTCGATTCCGGCGACTATGCCGGCCTGCTCGACAAGGCATTGGATGCGGTCAAATGGAGCGCGCTGACAAGCGAGCTTGCGCAGCGCCGCGCGCGCGGCGAATACGTCGGGGCCGGGCTCGCTATTTTCGTCGAGAAGAGCGGGCTCGGGCCGTTCGACGGCGTGCGGGTGTCGGTCGACACCTCGGGTTTCGTCGAGGTGGTCACGGGCGCGGCCTCGCTCGGTCAGGGCGTCGAGACGGTGGTGGCGCAGATCTGCGCGGATGCGCTCGGCGCCGACTATCGGCGGGTGCGGGTCGTGCACGGCCGCACCGACCGGATCGCCTTCGGGATGGGCGCGTTCGCGTCCCGCGCCACGGTGATGACCGGGGAGGCGACCCGGCTGGCGGCGGTCGATGTGCGCAAGAAGGCGATCGAGGTGGCGGCCGAGCTGCTGCAGCAGCCCGTCGATGCGCTCGAGATCGTCGACGGCAAGGTGGCGCGCAAGGGCGCCCCTGCCGGCCCCTCGATGGCGTTGGGCGAGATCGCCAAGGCCTTGGAGCCGACCTCGAAGCTGCGCGGCGCCCGCGCGCCGGGGCTCATCGCCGACGGCTGGTTCTACAGCGACCACATGAACTATCCGTACGGCGTGCATATCGCGGTCGCCAAGGTCGACCGCGAGACCGGCGGGGTGACGATCGAGCGCTACCTGATGGCGTATGACGTCGGCCGTGCGGTCAACCCTATGCTGGTCGAGGGACAGCTCGCCGGCGGCTTCGCCCAGGGGGTCGGGGGGACGCTGCTCGAGGAGTTCCTTTACGACGAGCGGGGCGAGCCGCTCTCGGTCAATTTCGCCGACTATCTGATGCCCACCGCGCGCGAGATACCGGCGTTCGACGTGCTGATCACCGAGGACGCGCCGTCGCCGCTCAATCCGCTCGGACTGAAAGGGGCAGGGGAGGGCGGCGTCAATCCGGTCGGCGCCGCCATCGCCTCGGCCATCGACGATGCGATCGGCATCCCGGGCGCGGTCACCCGGCTGCCGGTGACGCCGCAGCGGATGCGCGATATCCTCAAGCGCGCCGGCCGCTGATCCGGACATCATGACAACACCTGAGGGGCAAGGCATGAGAAAATCCATCGTTGCGATCGCACTGACGGTATTCGCCGGCATCGCCTCTGCGCAGGCACAGACCTATCCGTCGCGCTCCATCACGATCGTCGTCCCGTTCCCGCCGGGGGGATCAACGGACGTGATCGCGCGCGTCATGGCCGAGCGGATGCGGCCGGTGCTCGGTCAGCCGGTGATCATCGAAAACGTCGGCGGTGCGGGTGGCAGCATTGCCGTGGGACGCGTCGCGCGCGCGGCGCCTGACGGCTACACGATCGACATCGGGCAGTGGGACACGCATGTCGGCAGCATCATCTATCGTCTGACCTACGATTTGCAGAAGGACTTCGATCCGATTGGGCTGATATCCATCAATCCGCAGCTGCTGGTCGGCAAGAAAGCCCTGCCGGCGGATGACCTGAAGGGGCTCGTCGCCTGGATGAAGGCGAACCCCGGCAAGGCGACCTTCGTCAACCAGAACGCGGCCGCGCAGGTGACCGGCATCCTGCTTCAGCAGTCGACCGGCACGCAGGTTCAGTTCATCCCTTATCGCGGCGCGGGTCCCGCCATGCAGGATCTGGTCGCCGGGCAGGTCGACCTGCTGGTGGTGCAGGCCGCTGTTGCGCTGCCGCAGGTGCGGGCCGGAACGATCAAGGCGATCGCCAACCTGTCGCCGCGCCGCTCACCGACCTTGTCCGACATCCCGACCTCGGACGAGGGCGGCGTGCCCGGGCTCTACATGTCGGGATGGTTCGGATTCTTTGCACCCAAAGGTATGCCGAAGGACGTCATCGCCAAGCTCAATGACGCGATGGTGCAGGCGCTCGCCGATCCGGCCGTGCGTGCCCGCTTCGCCGATCTCGGACTGGACGTGGCCTCGCGCGAGCAGCAGACTCCGGAAGGGCTCGCCGCCTTCCACAAGGCCGAGATCGAGAAATGGTGGCCGATCATCAAGGACGCCAACGTCAAGGCGGAGTGACGGTTTCCTATCGTTCGGGCCGGGCGGTGCGAGTTACGGTGGCGTCACACCGACAGCAAACTGCGCTGCGCGGCGACGTCGTTGGCAAGGTCGGCCATGCGTCCCTGCCAGCGCAATTGCCCCTTCTCGAGGACATAGACGCGGTCGCAGACGAGCCCTGCGAAGTGGATGTTCTGCTCGGACAGCAGCACCGACAGCCCCTCCTTCTTGAGCTCGACGATCGTGCTGGCCATCTGCTCGACGATCACGGGCGCGACGCCCTCGGAGGGCTCGTCGAGCGCCACCAGCAGCGGATTGCCCATGAGCGTACGCGCCACGGTCAGCATCTGCTGCTCGCCGCCGCTCATATGGGCGCCGCGACGGTCGAGCATGCGCCCGAGATTCGGAAAGATCGCGAACAGCTTGTCGGGCGTCCATGACGGCGCCGGCTGACCGTCGGGAAAGCAGCGCGGGGGTTGCCAGCCGATGTCGAGGTTTTCAAGGACGGTCAGGTCGGAGAAGATGCGCCGGTCCTCGGGCACGAAGCCGAGCCCCCGCCGCGCGATCTCGAAGGCTCTGAGCTTCGAGATGTCCTCATCGCAGAACCGCACGATCCCGTTCCGGCGCGCAATGAGCGCCATCAGCGCCTTGATCGTGGTCGATTTGCCGGCGCCGTTGCGGCCCATCAACGCCACGACCTCGCCGCGGCCGACCTGGAACGACAGATCGAACAGGATCTGCGCCGCGCCGTACCAGGCGTTGAGCGACTGCACATCGAGCATCGGCGCGCTCATGGCCGGGCCTCCGCGCGCGTCGTGAAGGTCTTGCCGGTGCCGAGATAGACCTGCTGGACCTCCGGGTTATCGCGGATCGCTTCGGCATTGCCATCCGCGATCAGGGCCCCGCGTGCGAGGACGAGGATGCGATCGGCATGGGCGAACACCACGTCCATGGAATGCTCCGTGAACAGCACGGAGATCTTGCGTTCGACGACCAGCCTCTTGACCAGGGCGATGAGCTCGTTGCGCTCGCGCGGCGCCATGCCGGCAGTCGGCTCATCCATGAGGAGGAGCCGCGGGTCGTTGGCGAGCGCGATGGCGAGCTCGATGCGCTTGACGTCGCCGTAGGCGAGCACGCTGCCGGCGCGGTCGGCCGCGTCCGCCATGCCGACCTGGTAGAGCAGCTCGATCGCGCGTTCGCGATGGCGCTGCGCGAACGCGGTCCCGAACCGGTAGATCTCGCCATGGTGGCTGACCAGGGCGAGCTGGACATTCTCGGCCACGGTCATCGAGCCGAAGGTGGCCGCGACCTGAAAGGTTCGGCCGACACCGAGCCGCCAGATCTCGCGCGGTTTGAGGCCGACAATGCTGCGATCCGCGAAGCGGACATCGCCGCTGTCGGGTGCCAACTGGCCGTTGATGATGTTGAAGCAGGTCGACTTGCCGGCGCCGTTGGGACCGATCAGCGCCAGGAACTCGCCTTCAGCGACGTCGAAGCTCATATTGTCGACGGCATGCACGCCGCCGAAGGCCTTCGACAGGTTGCGGACGGCGAGGATGCTCATGCCGGCTTCCTCCGTGCCGCCAGCCGCCTGCTGAGCGCGCCGACGATGCCGCCCGGGAACACCAGCACCAGCAACAGGATCACCGCGCCGAGCAGGCCGCGCCAGAACGTGGTCTGGCGCATGACGTTGTCCTGCAGGACCGTGAACAGCGCGGCGCCCACGATCGGCCCGGTCAGGGTCTGGATGCCGCCCAACAGCACCATGACCATGCCGTCAATCGAGCGTGAGACCCACGCCACCTCCGGGGAGATCGTGCCCTTGGCGTAGGCGAACAGGCCGCCTGCGATCCCGCAGAACAGGCCGGCGATGGCGAAGCCGATCCAGTGCACGCGTTTGACGTTGATCCCGATCGCTTCCGCGCGCAGCGGAGAGTCGCGCCCGGCCCGCATCGCATAGCCGAACGGAGCGAACAGGAAGCGGCGCAACAGCAGAACCCCTGCCAGCACCAAGGCGAGCGTCAGCAGATAGAAGGCCGGGCGGCTGTCGAAGGGGGCCTGCGGCCAGATGCCGAGAATGCCGTTGGAGCCGCCGGTGACGTTCTCCCACTGGAACAGGATCGACCACACGATCTGCGCGAAAGCGAGCGTCAGCATCGCCAGATAGACCCCCGACAGGCGCACCGAGAACCAGCCGAACAGGAGCGCGCCCATGAGCGCGGCAAGCGCGGCGGCGAGGAGCGCGAGCGGCATCGGAGCGCCGAGGAACTTCACCATCAGCCCGGCGCCATAGGCGCCGAGGCCGAAATAGGCGGCGTGGCCGAACGAATGCATGCCGCCGGGCCCCATAATGAAGTGCAGCGAGGTGGCGAACAGGATGGCGATCAGCACGTCGATGCCGAGCACCAGCGCGTAGGGGGACGCCTTGTTGGCGAGCGGCAGCAGCAGCAGGGCGATCAGCACCGCGGCGCCGGTGAGCTTGAGCGGTGTCGTCGCCGGCCGGATCGGGTCCTCGATCTCGGCCGGATTGCGCACGGCGGCCTGCGGGCGGCCGAGCAGGCCGTAGGGCCGCACGATCAGCACGATCGCCATCACGATGAACTCCGCCACCAGCGTGAGCTTGGAGAAGTTGACCGTGAAGGCGCCGAAGTGAACTACGCCGATGCCGATGCACAGCGCCTTGACCTCGGCGATGATGACGGCGGCGAGAAAAGCGCCGGTGATCGAGCCCATGCCGCCGACCACCACGACGACGAACGCCTCGCCGATGACGATCAGGTCGAGCCACAGATTGGCCGGCTCCCTGGCCACCTGCAGCGCGCCGCCGAAGCCGGCCAGGAAGGCGCCGAGCATGAACACGACGGTGAACAGCATCGCCTGGTTGACGCCGAGCGCGCCGACCATCTCGCGGTCCTGGGTGGCGGCGCGGATCAGGCGTCCGAACCGGGTCTTCGCCAGCATCAGATGGAGCAGCAGCAGAACTGCCGGGCCGATCACCATCAGGAACAGGTCGTAGCTCGGAAAGTTGCGGCCGAGGATTTCGACCGAGCCGCGCAGGCCGGGCGCGCGGGGCCCGAGCAGGTCCTCGGGTCCCCACAGGTATTGCGCCGCGTCGTTGATGATGAGGATGAGCGCGAAGGTGGCGAGCAACTGGAACAGTTCCGGAGCCTGATAGATCCGGCGCAACAGCAGGATCTCGATCAGCGCCCCGAGCGCCGCCACCACCAGCCCGGCAGCGATGATGCCGCCCCAGAAGCCCAGCGCTCCGCCGACCTTGGTGGCGAAGGTGTAGGCGAGATAAAGCCCCAGCATGTAAAACGAGCCGTGGGCGATGTTGATGATGCGGGTGACGCCGAAGATCAGCGACAGTCCGGCGCCGACGAAAAACAGGCTCGAGGCGGAGGCAAGCCCGTTCAGCGCCTGGAATAGCAGAGCGTCAAGGGTCATGGGATGCGGGAGCCGCGCGGCTCAGACCCTATCCTTTGATCAGTTCACATGACTGTCGTCCCCACGCAAGCGAGGACCCAGTACCCACCGAAGAGAAGTGATCGAAGCGAGAAAGGGCCACAGACATCGGCCGGTGGTTACTGGATCGTCCGCTTGCGCGGACGATGACACTGAGCTTGTGGTTCCGGCGGAACGCGCCGTGAGATTGCGCGCGGACGACACCCGCCGAATGACGCGATCAATTCATCGCCGCCCCCGGGCGCAGCTTCTTCACTTCCTCGTCGGACGGCAGCACGCTCGATCCGTCGACATACTTGAAGTCCGACATCGTGCCCTTGCCGTTCTTGAGCGCGATCTTGCCGACATAGGCGCCGACCGTCGCCTGGTGGTCGACGGCGCGATATTGGAACGGCCCGAACGGCCCTTCGACCTTGAGCCCTCGGAACGCGGTGATCAGCTTCTCGGTATCGGTCGAGCCCGCCTTGGCGATGCCGGCAGCCAGCGAGTTCATCGTGTCGTAGCCGACGATCGAGCCGAGCCGCGGATAGTCGTTCCAGCGCTTCTGATAGGCGGCCAGGAAGGCCTTGTGCGCGGGCGTGTCGATGGCGTCCCAGGGATAGCCGGTGACGATCCAGCCGACCGGCGCCTCATCCTTGAGCGGATCGAGATATTCCGGCTCTCCCGACAGCAGGCTCACGACCGTGCGGTTCTTGAACGTGCCGCGGGTGGTGCCTTCGCGCACCAGCTTGGCGAGGTCGGGTCCGAACAGCACGTTGAACACGCCGTCAGGCTTGGCGTCGTCGATCGCCTGCGCCACGGTGCCGGCATCGACGCGACCGAGCGGCGGCGCCTGCTCGGTGACGAATTCCACGTCAGGCTGCGCCTTCCTGAGCATCTCCTTGAACCACGAGGCGGCCGACTGGCCGTACTCGAAGTTGGGATAGATCACCGCCCAGCGCTTCTTGTTGGCGGCGACGGCGTGCGGGATCAGCATCGCCACTTGCATGTAGGTCGAGGGGCGCAGGCGGAACGTATAGCGGTTGCCGTTCTGCCAGGTGATCTTGTCGGTAAGCGGCTCGGCCGCGAGGAAGAACACCTTCTCCTTGCCGGCGAACTCGGTGACGGCAAGCCCGATGTGGGAGAGGAAGGTGCCGGCGATGATGTTGACCCCCTCGCGGGTGACAAGCTCGTTGGCGACGCGGACCGCATCGCCCGGATTGGCGCCGTCGTCGCGCGAGACCACTT
>JBEVIH010000229.1:0-10994 GCA_040510815.1 Xanthobacteraceae bacterium
AGGTGCAGGCCAAGGTCGCCTTCGCCAAGCATTCGGAGGTCGAGCACGCGATCGCGGTTGCCGACATGGCTCAGCCGGCCTGGGCCGCCACCAATCCGCAACGGCGCGCGCGCGTGCTGTTCAAGTTCCTCGAGCTCGTCCAGAAGGAGTTCGACAGCCTCGCCAAGCTCTTGTCCTCCGAGCACGGCAAGACCATCGCCGACTCCAAGGGCGATATCCAGCGCGGGCTGGAAGTGGTGGAGTTCGCCTGCGGCATCCCGCACCTGATGAAGGGCGAGTTCAGCGAAAGCGCCGGGCCCGGCATCGACCTGTTCTCGATCCGCCAGCCGCTCGGAGTGGTCGCCGGCATCACGCCGTTCAATTTCCCGGCGATGATCCCGATGTGGAAGTTCGCGCCAGCGCTCGCCTGCGGCAACGCCTTCATCCTCAAGCCGTCCGAGCGCGACCCCTCGGTGCCGATGCGGCTTGCCGAGCTGCTGATCGAAGCCGGGCTGCCGGCGGGCGTGCTCAACGTCGTCAACGGCGACAAGGAGGCGGTCGATACGCTGCTCACCGATCCGCGCATCCAGGCGATCGGCTTCGTCGGCTCCTCCGCGATCGCCGAATACATCTATTCGACCGGCTGCGCCAACGGCAAACGAGTGCAGTGCTTCGGCGGCGCCAAGAACCACATGGTGGTGATGCCGGATGCCGACATCGACCAGGCGGTGGACGCGCTGATCGGCGCTGGCTACGGCTCGGCCGGCGAGCGCTGCATGGCGATCTCGGTGGCAGTGCCGGTCGGCAAGAAGACAGCGGACATTCTGGTCGAGAAGCTCATTCCACGTGTCGAAAGCCTCAAGGTCGCGCCCTCGACCGACCCGCAGGCCGATTATGGTCCGATGGTCACCAAGGCGCAGCTCGACAAGGTGAGGAGCTACGTCGATCTCGGCATCAAGGAAGGCGCCAAGCTCAAGGTCGACGGCCGTGGCTTCAAACTGCAGGGCTACGAGAACGGCTTCTTCATGGGCGGCTGCCTGTTCGACGAGGTGACGCCCGACATGCGCATCTACAAGGAGGAAATCTTCGGCCCGGTGCTCTCGGTGGTGCGCGCCCATGACTACGAAGAAGCGTTGCGGCTGCCCTCCGAGCACGACTACGGCAACGGCGTCGCCATCTTCACGCGCGACGGCGACACCGCGCGCGACTTCACCAACCGGGTCCAGGTCGGCATGGTCGGGGTCAACTTCGCGATTCCGGTGCCGCTCGCCTACCATACCTTTGGCGGCTGGAAGCGGTCGGGCTTTGGCGACCTCAATCAGCACGGCCCTGACTCGGTCCGTTTCTACACCAAGACCAAGACGGTGACGTCACGCTGGCCCTCCGGCGTCAAGGAAGGCGCCGAGTTCGTCATTCCGACGATGAAGTGAGTCCGCCGCATGCAAGCAAGCGCCCACGCCCGAACGTTGATTTGGAGCGGCGTCCTTTGCTTTGCACTCACCTCTCCCGCTTCCCCCGCACCGGCCGATGATGCGGCGCAGGCGGGGATCAGGGCCGCTCTCACGCAGTGGACGGCGGATTTCAACGCCGGCAACGCCGACAAGGTGTGCGGGTTGTTCGCTCCCGACCTGATCGCACAGTATCGCGGGCAACCCGAGCGCAACTACGAGGCGCTCTGCGGTGTGCTCCAGCGGTCGCTGAGCGACCGCTCGAAGAGCTACCAGTACTCCCTTGTCATCAAGGAGATCATCGTCGCAGGCGATCTCGCCGTGGTCAGGTTGGTGTGGACGCTCAAGGTGCGGCGCAAGGACTCAGGCGACGAAGTCAGCTCGGACGAGCCGGGCATGGACATCTTCCGGCGGCAGCCTGACGGCAGCTGGAAGATTTCCCGCTATATCGCCTACGAGGCACCTCCCTGAGCGCAAGCCGCGGCAGTCCATCAGTCCATGGAGGCTTGGTGATCTCCGGAGCCACTCCCACGAAAGTCCGGTCGGGTTTTCCGGCTGATCGCAACTTACGCCACGCAAGTCCGATTGGGCGGCGTCTCGGTGCTGTTGCGGCCGCACTGACAGCGTGGCGGGCGGGTGCTCGACGAAACCGTCACGCTGGTGATCCGGTTCTTCTGCACGACGATATTGCACAGCAGCGCCAACTGGCCGCCCTCACCGTCAACCTGGAGCTTGCTGGTGCCGACTTTTTGGCGCAGGACGGCGGTGCCGTTCCGGACCGGTTCGAGCTTCGCCGTATCGAGATAGAGCGCCGGGGCTGAAGTGGCGGGAACGGTCTTGATCTCGACATAGCCCACGCCGCCGTTGGGATTGCAGGCGGCGAGCCCGAGACTGAGCATTCCGCCCAGCAAACGACCGCCAAACGGCCACATCATCACACTCCCGGCGGCTTGATGGTGGTCAAGAGCTTCTTGAGCTTGTCGGAGGCGTCGCGGATGCCGTCGGTCAGCCGTTGGATGACCTCGAGGGCCTTCTCGTGCTCGCGCACCTGCAGCAGCTCGTCGATGAAATCCTCATTGGTCTGCAGCGTGCGCAATAGCTCGGCGAAGTCCTTGCGCGCCTTCTCGAGCTCGCCGATCGCGCCCTCGGTCGCGACTTTCAACTCGCGCCAGCGCTGGATCAGGAACTGCTTCTCCTCCGGCTTGTAGCGCGTTTCCTGGTCGAGCGCCTTGAGCTTGTCCTCGGCCCGGCGCAACGCCTTGGCGCCCAGGTTCCAGACGGTGCCGTTGTCGGCGACCGCCCCGAGCAGCGCGCCGACGTGCGCTCTCAACTCCTCGATTTCCTTGCGCGCGGCCTCGGCGTTCTGGGTGCGGCCCATGGTCTGGGCGCTGTCGTCGATCCGCTTGCTCAGATCGGTAAAGGTCTTTTTGAGCTCGTTGAGCTGGCGGGAAAATTCATCGTCCGCCGTGCGCGCGTCGGGAGCGGCATTGCGTTCGGCCTGGGCCAGCGCGGGGCCGGTCGAGGCCAAGTTGAGGACCAATAGCAGCAGCGTAACCGCGAGCAGAGCAAGTGACCGCTCGGCATGGCCCCTGGCAAGGACGCAACTCATGGGTCAACTCCTGCAAAGGCATATGGCGGAGGGTTAATTTCTTGGTAACACTTGGGCGGAAGTGCGGCGCCTGCCCCGGCGTGCTTGCTCGCCGAACGCGGCATGCACGGCTTGAGGAGGCTTTCCGCTGCGCCCGGGGGCATTCCGCCCGATATCTTTGTGAAAGGCGAGATCGATGGCCGAATACCAGCTCTATTGCTTCGCCCAGTCCGGCAACGCCTATCGCGCCGCCCTCATGCTCAATCTCATCGGTGCCGACTGGGCGCCGGTCTGGGTCGACTTCTTCGGAAAAGGCGAGCAGCGCACGCCCGAGTACCGCACCAACATCAACGAGATGGGCGAGGTGCCGGTGCTGGTGCACGGGGACAAGAAGCTCACCCAATCGGGAGTGATCCTCAATTACCTTGCCGAACGGTCGGGCAAATTCCGGCCCGAAGGCGAGGACGAGCGGCTCGAAGCGCTGCGCTGGATCATCTTCGACAACCAGAAGGTCAACGGCTTTCTCGGGCCCTATCGTTTCTTGCGCACGCTCGCCAAGCCGCCCGGCGATCCGGCCGTGCTCGCCTTCCTCAAGGGACGGATCGACAACAACGTCGCCATCGTCGACAAGCGGCTTTCAACGCGGCCGTTCATGCTCGGCGCACGCCCGACCATCGCCGATCTCTCGTTGGTCGCCTACCTCTACTATCCGGCCGAGGAGTTCGGCTTCGACATCCCGGCGCAACACAAGAACATCGCCGCCTGGCTCGATCGCATCAAGGCGCTGCCTGGCTGGAAGCACCCGTATGACGTGATGCCGGGCCACCCGTTGCCGGGACGGTGAGGTCTACACTCGCGTTCTCAGCGCGCCGTCAGCCCGCCGTCGATGGCGAACTCGGCGCCGGTGACGAAACGGGATTCGTCGGAGAGCAGATAGACGCAAAGCTCGGCCACTTCGGCCGGCTCGCCGAGGCGCCCGAGCGGGATGTCACGCGCGAGCTGGCCGCGGGCGACGTCCGGCCGGCCGGTTTGCGCCAATATGTCCTCCACCATCGGCCCTTCGAGAAACGCGGGGTGGATCGAATTGCAGCGCACCGGCGGCTTGAGGCGCGCGCCGTGCAGCGCGACCGACTTGGTCAGCAGCCGCACCCCGCCTTTCGACGCGTTGTAGGCCGCGAGATTGTGGCCGCCCACGATGCCGGAGATCGACGACAGGTTCACGATCGCGCCGCCGCTGCGTTTGAGCAGGGGCAGCGCGTGTTTGCAGCCGAGAAACGTGCCGTCGAGGTTGATCGCGAGCACCCGGCGCCAGGTCGCGTAGTCGGTGTCCTCGACGGTGCCGAGATGCACAATGCCGGCGGAATTTACCAATCCGTCGAGCCGCCCATGGCGGCGGTCGACCGCGGCCAGCACGCTTTGCCAGTCGTCCTCGGCGGTGACGTCGAGCACATGATCGATGCCGGCCTGCCCGGCGAGGTCGGTCGTGACCGCCTGCCCGCCCTCGCGCTTGATCGCTGAGGCGACAGCTCGCCCGACCGCGCCGGCGGCGCCAGTGATCAGCACGATCTTGTCTTGCAGGCGAGCCATGGATTGAGACGACGGAAGACGGATAAGGACCCCAACGTCGGGACGAAGCAACCCGCATCAGTCGTCGGTCATCCGCTGTCGGTCCTCCGCTCTAGTTGAGCCGAGCCGGCCGCTCCGGCGGGTGCTCGGGGTGGCTCGGCGAGAGCGAGGGGGATTCACCTTGCACGGGCGCAGGCGCGGCCGCGGCCGAATGCACGCCGGCGGCCGCATCCTTGCGCTGGTATTCGCGATAGGAGAGAAAGCCGAACGGCAGGCTCGCGAGATAGATCACCGTGCCGATGGTCAAAACCGGCCACGGATAGGAGATCAGCAGCGCGAAGAACAGCACAACCCCGACGAACACCGGCAGCACCATCTCGGGCGCGATCCGCTTGCCGACGCGTTTGCCGGAGAGCACCGGCAGCCGCGACACCATCAGGAAGGCGATGGCCAGCGTGTAGAGCAGCGTCACCGGCGCGACGAAGGCCAGCCGCGGCATGCCGAGGAAATAGACGTAGATCGGCAGCAACACCGTGATGGCCCCGGCCGGCGCCGGCATGCCGACGAAGAAATTGGCGGCCCAGGGCGGACGGTTGGGGTCATCGATCATCACGTTGAAGCGGGCGAGCCGCAGCCCCGCGCAGATCGCAAATACCATGGCGGCGATCCAGCCAACGTTCCCGAGCTCGTGCAATCCCCAGAAGTAGAGGATCAAGCCGGGGGCGACGCCGAAATTGACGAAATCCGCCAAGCTGTCGAGCTCGGCGCCGAACCGCGACGTGCCTTTGAGCATCCGCGCGACGCGTCCATCGATGCCGTCGAGCGTCGCGGCGAAGACGATCGCCGCCACCGCCCATTCGAGCTTGCCCTCGATCGCCAGCCGGATTCCCGTCAGCCCGGCGCACAGCGCGAGCAGCGTGATCAGGTTCGGCGCCAGCGTGCGGAAAGGGATTTGCCGCAGGCGGCGCCGCTTGAGGAAGGGACGTTTCGGCTCGAAGGGCGATAAAGGCATGGCTGGAATATAGCGTTTTGTTCGCCGCGACGCCATGGACGGCTCGATTTACCGTCGTTCATTAACCATTCAGCCGACCCGGAAGCTGCGCTGCGGCTCGCTGGCGCGCAAATCCGCAATCACGGTCTCGCCGGCAATGGCGGTTTGGCCCTCGGCGACCAGTGGTCGCACCCCCTCGGGCAGATAGACGTCGACGCGCGAGCCAAACCGGATCATGCCGATGCGCTCGCCGGCGCCGACGGTGGCCCCCTCGCGCACGGTGCAAACGATCCGGCGCGCGATCAGGCCGGCGATCTGCACCACCCCGATGCGGCTCTTGCTGGTCGCGATGACCAGGCCGTTGCGCTCGTTGTTCTCGCTCGCCTTGTCGAGCTCGGCGTTGATGAAGGCACCCGCGTGATAGGCGATGCGCTCGATACGGCCGCTCGCCGGGCTGCGGTTCACGTGGCAGTCGAACACGCTCATGAAGATCGACACCCGGGGCAACGCCCGCTCGCCGAGATTGAGATCCTTCGGCGGCACCGCGTTGGCGATGCGGCTGATGCGCCCGTCGGCGGGAGCAATCACCAAGCCCTCGCGGATCGGCGTCACCCGTACGGGATCGCGGAAGAAATAGACGCACCACAGCGTCGCCACGGTTCCGAGCCAGCCGAGCGGCGACCACAGCCAGAACAGCACCAGGCTCACCAGCGCGAAGATTCCGATGAACGGGAGCCCTTCGCGATGAACGGGTGCCAATTGCGAGCGGATCGAGGCAAGAACGGACATGATCACTCCGCCGCATCGGCCCGTATCACGACCGGCTCGGGCTCATCCACCGGCGACTCCACCAGCGGCGGGTTGCGGTTGGGCGCCGCCGGCTCGTCGCCGACTTCCGCGAGCTTCTCGCGGGCGGCTTCCGCTTCGCGCTGCCGGTTCCACATACTGGCATAGAGCCCGGCCTTGACCAAAAGCTCGCGATGGGAGCCGCGCTCCGCGATCACGCCGTGGTCGAGCACGATAATCTCGTCGGCGCCGACGATGGTCGAGAGCCGGTGCGCGATGACCAGCGTCGTGCGATTGCGCGACACCCGTTCGAGCGCGTCCTGGATCTCCTTCTCGGTGTGGCTGTCGAGCGCGGAGGTCGCCTCGTCGAGCAGCAGGATCGGCGGCGCCTTGAGGATGGTGCGGGCGATGGCGACGCGCTGCTTCTCGCCGCCGGAGAGCTTGAGCCCGCGCTCGCCGACTTCGGTCTCGTAGCCCTTGGGCGAAAGGCGGATGAAATGGTCGATCTGGGCGAGGCGGGCAGCTTCCTCGACCTCGGCGTCGGTCGCCTCCCAGCGCCCATAGCGAATATTGTAGCGGATGGTGTCGTTGAACAGCACGGTGTCCTGCGGCACCATGCCGATCGCCGCGCGCAACGACTTCTGCGTGACATCGCGAATGTCCTGCTCGTCGATCAGGATACGTCCGCTCGTCACGTCGTAGAACCGGAACAACAGCCGCGAGATGGTCGACTTGCCGGCGCCGGAAGGGCCTACGATGGCGACGGTGCGGCCGGCGGGCACTTCGAAGCTCAGCCCCTTGAGGATCTGGCGCTCCGGGTCGTAGGCGAACCCGACGTTCTCGAAACGGATCATGCCGTCGCGGACCTTGAGTGGCTTGGCGTCCGGCTCGTCCTTGATCTCCGGGTCACGCTTGAGGATGGTGAACATGGCCTCGATGTCGATCATCGCCTGCTTGATCTCGCGATAGACCATGCCCATGAAATTGAGCGGCTGATAGAGCTGGATCATCATCGCGTTGATCATCACGAAGTCGCCGACGGTGTTGGTGCCCTGCTTGATGCCGTTGGCGCACAGCACCATGACCGCGGCGAGCCCGATGGTGAAGATCACCGCCTGGCCGGCATTGAGCACCGCGAGCGAGGTGTAGGCCTGGACGCTGGCATGCTCGTAGCGCCCCATCGACCGGTCGTAGCGCCTGGCCTCGCGCTCCTCGGCGCTGAAATATTTCACCGTCTCGTAGTTGAGCAGCGAGTCGATCGCCTTGACGTTGGCGTCGGTGTCGCTGTCGTTCATCCGGCGGCGGATGCCGATGCGCCATTCGGTCGCATAATAGGTGAACACCATGTAGCACGCGACGGTCGCCAGGATGACCACGACGTAGCGCCAGTCGAACTGATAGAGCAGCACGGCGACGATCAGGGCGAGCTCGATGACGGTCGGCACCAGCTGCATGATCACCATGCGCACGATGGTCTCGATGGCGTTGCGGCCGCGCTCGAGAACGCGGGTCAGGCCGCCGGTCTTGCGCTCGAGATGAAAGCGCAGCGACAGCCGATGCATGTGCTCGAAGGTGAGATAGGCGAGACGGCGCACCGCGTTCATCGCCACCTTGGCGAAGATGCCGTCGCGCACCTGCGTGAGCACTGCCATCAGGATGCGCGTGCCGCCATAGGCGATGGTCAACATGACCGGCGCCGCCAGCACCCAGATCAGCCACGACGAGGCGGCGACCGGCGCAGTCCCCTGCCCCGCCAGCGCATCGGTCGCCCATTTGAAGGTGAACGGCACCGCGATGGTGGCGAGCTTGGCGAGGAGCAGCAGCACCATCGCGAGCAGGACCCGCAACTGCAGGTCGCGGCGGTCGGCCGGCCAGATATAGGGCCAGAGCGAGCGCATCGTCGCGAACAGCGACCCGCCGTCGGCGGACACTTCGCGCTTCAACGCTTCGGTCGATCGCGGATAGGAATCGGTCATTCTGGGCCCGGCTGACGGGCCGCAGGGAGAGGCAGACCGTCGATGCCCTTCATATAGAGTTTTTCTAGACTGCAATCACCCCATAGCGGGCGCTTCGGCGGCGGGGCCGAACCTGCCGGCTCGATGATTCCAGCCAGGCGCTTGACGCTTGCCGCGCGCGGGGCCACATCCATCTGCCCATGAGCTCAATCAAATCGGTCTGCGTCTATTGCGCCTCCGGCCCGGGCAAAAATTTGGCCTTCGTCGAGGCCGCCCGTAGCTTTGGACGCATCCTGGCCGAGAACGGCATCCGGCTGGTCTATGGTGGAGGGTCGGTCGGCCTGATGGGCGCGCTCGCGGATGCGGTCCTCGACCACGGCGGGGCTGTGACCGGCGTGATTCCGGATTTCCTGGTCAATCGCGAGCACATGCTGGCGCGGGCGCAGGAGCGCATCATCACCCGCGACATGCACGAACGAAAGCGCGTCATGTTCGAGCGCGCGGACGCCTTCGTGGCGTTGCCGGGCGGCGTGGGCACGCTGGAGGAGCTGGTCGAGCAGCTCACCTGGGCGCAGCTCGGCCGGCACAAGAAGCCGATCCTGATCCTCAACGTCGAAGGCTTCTGGGACCCGCTCTGCGCGCTGCTCGACCAGATGGAGAAGCTCGAGTTCATTCGAAGCGGCTTGTCGGTCAAGTTGCTGGTCGCCGATCGCGTGGAGGACATCCTGCCGACGTTGTTCGAGGCCGCCCGCGCCGTTCCGGAATCGGAAAAGGAAATGACCCCGGTCGTCGCCGACCGGCTGTAGCGCCGTTATCGGCAGCCCGGCGTGCCGTCGTCGTGCACGGGCTTGAACGGCCCCAGCCTCGCCGCCACCTCGCTCACCCAGGCGGCCGGCGCGATCTTGGCCGCCGGCACCTTGTCCGCAACCAGCTTCTCCCTGAAGAACGTGTCCTGGATGTCCATGACGCTCGGTTCGAAAATACGCCCGTGCACGTCAGTCGCGCCCCACTCGATCCGATTGATCAGCGCCGGATCCTTGACGTCTGAATATTTCGCCAGGATGCGGGTGACCTCGTCGCGGTTGGGGCCGCGGTGGTAGGCATCGCAGTAATCGCGCACACCGCGCAGCGTGCCGAGCACGAATTTTTTCGCGGCGTCCTCGTTTTGGCGAGCCCAGTCGGTGTTCACCTGCCACACCGAGATCACCACCGGCTGCACCTTGATCATGCGGTCGGCATTGATCCATTTCACCCCGATCCCTCTGGCCTCGACCGCATCCTGCAGCGGCGAGATCATCAGCGCGGCGTCGACCGCACCGGTCGAGAGCGCGGTCGGCATCTGGCCGAACGGAATGTATTTGAGCTCCACGTCGGCGAGCGAGAGGCCGCCGGTCTCGAGGACCTTCGCCAGTTCGTAGAGCAGGATGACGCCGCGGGCGGCGACCGCGACCGTGCGGCCCTTGAGGTCGGCGGGCTCCCTGAGCTTGCCCCGCAGCTCCGGGCGGATCATGAGGTAATGGGCATAGGGGCTGGTCGCCCGCGACATCAAGACGCCGATCGGCAGGCCCTTGCTCAGCGAGTTGAAGAAGCCCGCCGAAATGGCGCCGCCGATCACCTGAATCCGGTTGGTCGCGAGCAGCACCGCCATGTCGCTCGAGGTGCCGCTCATCTCCAGCTGCACGTCGACGCCGGCCTCGCGGTAGTAACCTTTTTCCAGCGCCACATAGAGCGGCGCACCCGAGAGCGACGGATTGTCCCCGACCACGACCTTGGGGGCGGCTTGGGCGAAGGCTTCGCCGGTCAGGCCAACGGCCAGCATTGCGGTTACGGCACGGATTCGCATCGATGTTCTCTGTTGCTCGAAGGACGCCTCCGGTCAAGCTCGCGCCCAGCATCAGGCTTCGGCCTTGAGAAACGTCACCGCCTCGATGCGGTTGCCGTCGGGGTCGCGGACGAAGGCGGCGTAGTAGCCCTCGCCGTGCTGCGGCCGCAGCCCGGGTGCGCCATCGGAGGCGCCGCCGGCCGCGAGCGCGGCGGCGTGGAAGGCGTCGACCAATTCGCTAGTGCGCACGCGCAAGCCCACGTGGTTGCCCGAGTCGGCGGCGACCGGCGGCATCGCCGCCCGCAGATTGATCCAGAACTCCGGATATGTCTTTCCAAAGCCGACGGTGCGCGGGCGAACCTCGAGTTGCTGGTAGCCGATCGCACCCAGCACGGCCTGATAGAAGCGCGCCGCCCGATCGAGGTCGCGCACGCCGACGGAGACGTGGTCGATCATCGCGGCGGGCCGGCGTCGGTCGCGTCGGCGCCGTGGATCATGCGCGCGATCTGCGCGTGCGCCGCCGCCCGCTCGCACGCCGCGCAGGGCCGCGAAGTCGAATAGAGCAGACAACCGGAGAGGTCGGTGCCGAGCCGCGCCTGCGCTTCGCGGATCGCTTCGCGCTCGGCGTGCGCGGTCGTATCCTGCTTGAGGATGACTCGGCTCGGGCCGTAGCCGATGATGCGGCCGTCCTTGACCACCACGGCGCCGAACGGCTGATCGCCCAGGCGCACCGCCTCCGCTTTCATCTTGAAGGCCGCATCGATGAAATCGCGATGCTCGGATGGCGGCGCCGCTTTGGCGCGCGTGGCGATACCGAGCAACGCCGCCGCCGTCGCAACCATCGCCGAGCGGCGCGTGC
>JBEVIH010000230.1:0-8586 GCA_040510815.1 Xanthobacteraceae bacterium
GGACACCGGCTATGTCGAGGGCGAGAACGTGGCGATCGTGTACCGCTGGGCCGAGAGTCGAATCGATCGGCTGCAGGAACTGGCGGCCGAATTGGTTCGCCGACAGGTCGCCGTGATCGCGGCGACCCAAGGAACCGCTTCGGCGATGGCAGCCAAGGCGGCAACCACCACGATCCCCATCGTCTTCAACGTCTCCGAAGACCCGGTCAGGCTTGGTCTAGTCGCGAGCCTCGCGCGACCGGGCGGCAACACGACGGGCATCAACTTTTTCAGTGGTGAGTTGGTGGCAAAGCGACTGGAGCTCCTGCGTGAGCTGGTGCCCGCGGCCACTCGGGTGGCCGTGCTCGTCAATCCGGCGAATGCTGCCAATACCGAGACCACGACGAGAGACGTGCAGGCGGCTGCCCGCGCCATGGGGCTGCAAATCCAGCTCCTCAATGCCAGCAGCAGCCGCGAGATCAATGCCGCCTTCGCAACTTTTGTGCACGCGCGGCCCGACGCCCTGTACATCGGCGGCGACGCCTTTTTCACCAGCCGGCGGGTGCAAATTGCCGCCCTGGCGGCACGCCACGCGATCCCCACGTTGTGTTCGGGGCGTGAATATGTCGAGGTCGGCGGGCTGATGAGCTACGGAGCCAGCATTAACGATGCGTGGCGTCAGGCGGGCATCTATGTCGGCCGCATCCTCAAGGGCGCCAAGCCCGCGGACCTGCCGGTGGTGCAGGCGTCCAAGTTCGAGCTGGTCATCAACGCCGAGATCGCCCGGATGCTCGGCATCTCCGTGCCGCCGACGCTGCTGGCCACCGCCGACGAGGTGATCGAGTGAGCGCAGGCCATGATGCCTGCGCGGATCAGGTCCCGGTCAAGAGCACGCATTGGGCCAAGCACAGTGGCACGTCATCCTCTTGCCGGCGCCGCCGTGGCCCACCCCGGGCCCTCAATCAACCGAAACCCGCGTGGTCTCTATGATGCGGGCCCAGCGTTGTTGTTCCGCTGCCAGGAAAGACGCCAACTCCTCCGGCGAGGCCGGTCGCGCCTCGCCGCCCATTCTCGACAATGACCGCTCGACGTCCTCGGAGGCGAGCGCACCGGCCACGGCTTCGTTCAGCCGCCGCCTGATGTCGATCGAAGTGCCGGGAGGGGCGACGATCGCCGTGATCGACGTCATGATGAACGTATCGAACCCGCTCTCGACCATGGTCGGCAGCTCCGGCGCCAGCTTGCTGCGGGCTGCGCTGGTGACAGCCAATCCCCGCACACGGCCGTCCCGCATATGCGGGAGCATTTGGGTGAGCGTGGAGAAGAGAACCTGGACCTGGCCGCCGAGCAGGCCGGTCAGCGCCGGACCGCCGCCGCGATACGGAATGTGGTTCATCTCGATCTGCGCGCGCGCTTTGAGGAGCTCGCCTTCCAGATGGGGAAGCGTTCCGATCCCGGCCGAGCCGTAGTTGAGCGCATCCGGCCGCGACTTCGCCAGTGCGATCAATTCGGCGACGGAATTGGCGGGAACCGACGGATGCACGGCGAGCACCTCGGTGCTGTCGGCAACACGAGCGACCGGCGCGAATGTTCCGGCATGGTAACCCACGTTCTTGTAGATCGACGGCGCGATGAGAAGCGTGCTAGTGCTGCCCATCAGCAGCGTGTAGCCGTCCGGCTCCGCGGTTGCGACCGATTTCGATCCGATCGTGCCGCCCGCCCCGGCCGACCGGTTCTCCACGATCACCGGCTGTCCGAGAATGGCCGCCATCTTGTCCGACAGGAGCCGCGCCACGACATCCGGAGGTCCGCCTGCGGTCGACGGCACGACCAGCCTGATCGGCCGATCCGGGAACGCTTGCGCGCTTTGCAATACCGGCAGATGCGCGATCAGCACGACCAGGACGGTGAGCATTTTCTGCTTCATACGGTCTCTCCGGAACAGCATACGGAGGCGAGCGATGAGGAACGCACGCCGATGGGCCGCGGCGGCACTCTACGACAGCGGCCGCCAACTGAGGCCGCGTACTGTTTGTACAGACGATTTGCGTTGAACAGACGATGGTGTCGGGGTGTGTCTTGCATGTCACATCAATCGCGTGCCTCCGCTGGTACGATGCAACCAACAATAGCTGAACCATCGAGAACCTGGGGGCAGTCATGCGAAAGCTTTTGCTCGGAAGCCTCGCGCTCCTCGCACTTGGTGCGGGTGGCTCGGCACTGGCCGCTGACGTGCGGTTACCGGTCTACAAGGCGCCGCCGCCCGTCGCGGTCTATAGCTGGACCGGCTTCTATGTCGGCGGAAACATCGGATACAGCTGGGGCAAGGCTGATACCGATGTGGCCATTCCGGGTTTTACCGTCGGCAGCGTCTCCGGCCTCACCGACGACCTGGATATTCCGGGCGCAACCTTTTCGGACTCGGCCAAGCTCAAGGGCATCATCGGCGGCGGGCAGATCGGCTACAACGTGCAAACCGGCCGTTGGGTCTTCGGCCTCGAGCTGGATTGGCAGGCGTCCGGCGAGAAAGGCGGCGGGACGCGGTCCGCCGCCTTCGACGTGCTGGACGGCGAGTGTGATATTCTCTGCATATTCGCACAGGGGACCGCCACCACCCAATATGAAGCCAAGATCCTTTGGTTCGGGACGGCTCGCGGTCGCGTCGGATACGCCGCGGATGGCTTGCTGCTCTATGGAACCGGCGGGCTTGCTTACGGTCGGGTCAAAGTGGCGGGAACCAACACCGTCACTGGTGCAGTAACCGAATGCGTTCTCATCATCGGCTGCGAGTTCACCACTTCGCTTGCCGCGGCCACTGCCTTCGACCGTTCGAAGGTCAATATCGGTTGGACCTTGGGCGCCGGCATCGAAGGCGCCTTCGCGCAGCTGCGCAACTGGACCTGGAAGCTCGAATACCTCTACCTGGATTTGGGCTCGCTCGACGCGTCCGCCGTCACCCCGTTCGGAACGGTCACCACGCATACCAGGTTCACCGACCACGTCGTTCGCCTGGGGCTCAATGTCAGGCTCGACGGCCCGGTCGTCGCCAGAAACTGATCGCTCGGAACCTGACTTTTTCGCTGCAACGATCATGGCCCCCGGCATCCCCTGTCGTAGGAGCTTTTCTCATTGGTGAGCCTCGGAATTGAAATCAGTTCCGCCATCAATTTTAGGCCGCTACATTCAAGGAAGCCCACGACCTGCCTGGGATTGGTCCCGGCGTGGGTCTGGAGCGACGAATGTCATCAAGCGGTAGGATCGCGATCGTCGGCGGCGGGCTCGCCGGGCTTGCGGCCGCGCATGCGCTGAAAGCCTTCGGGATGCGGGCGGAGGTGTTCGAGACCGCGCCGGCTTTGGGCGAGATCGGCGCCGCGGTCAACGCCAGCCCGCAAGCCGTCAAGGCGCTGCAAGCGATCGGCGTCGGCGACAAGGTCGCCGCGGTCGCGACCGCATCGCCCGGTATCTACACCCGCAACATGCAAACCGGTGAGTTCCTCGAATTCAACGATCGCCACAAGGCGGCGGCGCGGTACGGAGCTCCCTACTACACCTTTCACCGCGCCGACCTCTTGGACGCGCTCGCCAGCGGGCTCGATCATGGCGCCATTCATCTGGGACATCGCCTGACGGGGATAGAGGAGCGAAGCGACCGCATCATGCTCGCTTTCGCCAATGGCACCCACGTCGAGGCCGAGATCGTGATCGGCGCCGATGGCGTGCGCTCGGTCATCCGTCAGGCGCTCTATGGCGACGACAACCCGACCTATACCGGTCAGATGGTATGGCGTGCGCTGCTCAACGGCGGCGATGTGCCGGAGCAGGTGCTCGAGCCGACCGGCCATATCCAATGGGTCGGGCCGGGTTGCCATCTCCTCGCCTATCATATCCGCGGCAGGAAGCTGGTGAATATCGTCACCCAGGAGGACACCGACAAATGGGTCGAGGAGGGCTGGTCGACCCGCGGCGATCCCGACGAGATGCGGTTGAGCTTCCCCAACCCCGAGCCGCGCCTCGAGAAGCTCCTGAGCCTGGTGACCGAGTGCTCGAAATGGGGCCTGTTCACGCGGCCCCTGAAGCGGAATTGGGGCCGCGGTCGCATCCAGCTCGTCGGCGACGCCGCGCATGCCATGCTGCCCAATGCCGGGCAAGGCGCCTGCCAGGCTTTCGAGGACGCCTACATTCTCGCGCGCTGGCTCGAGGCGTGCCGCGATCCGGTCGAGGCCTTTGGCAATTTCCGCCGCATCCGCATCCCGCGCGTACACGGGGTGCAGCGGCTCTCCATCTCCAATGCGCGCTTCAAGCACATGCGCGACAGCGCGGCGCAGAAGGCGTCGATCGCCGCCGGCCAGGGCAGCGTGCACGGCAACTCCGACTGGGTCTGGGGTTACGATCCCATCGGCGAATGGGACAAGGAGCCTTTCGTGCCTGCCACCTATGCGGCTTGAGGCCGGATCGGTCGAAACGACCCGCCAAAACGAACACCGCACCAGCCAAGGCTGCCTCACGGGATCAGCGCGGAGCCGGGCGAAACGAATTGCTCAGACGTTGCGCGCCAGGAACTCCCACATCAGGCGCATCGCCGCGCGGCATCCCTCGAGCGCGCTCATCTGCATGAACCCATGAGAGGGAGTGCGCTCAGTCCGCGGCACTGTCACAGCAATCATGAAACCGCCCCAGCGGGTCTTCGGCTCGCCGCCGCGAATCCGCTCGATGTCGAATGGGAGGCGGCAGGCGAGAGCTCGTCCGGCTGACGGACCAGACTGGCTCGAAAAAACAAACCTGGGCGCCCCCCGCGATGAACCCACCGCCGAACGGCGGATATCGGCGGGCCATCGCACCCGGGCGCATCCGCCGCTCGCGCGCTTGTTGATTTACCGCGCCCATTGCCGCATCTGTGACGGCGTCCCCGGAGGGGGATACCGATGCATGAGCTGGTTCATCATATTGCCCTCTGCATCCTGGTGGCCTGGCTCCTGGGCTTGGCCGCCCAGGTCGCCCGCCAGCCGGTCTTTCTCGCCTATCTCGCCGCCGGCTTCGTCCTCGGGCCGTCCGGACTGGGCTTCGTCACCTCGCCGGAATCGATCGCCACCATCGCCGAGCTCGGCCTGATCTTCCTGCTGTTCATGATCGGGCTGGAGATCGACCTCAAGAAGATCGTCCGTGCCGGCCGCGCCATCATGGTGACCGCCGCCGTGCAGATCGTCGGAGGCTGCGCGCTCGGGGTGGGATTTTTTCTGCTGCTCGGGATGCCGATCGGCGGCCCGCGCTGGGATGCGCTCTATTTCGCGGCCGCCGCCGCGCTCAGCAGTACCGTCATCATCGTGAAGCTGCTTTACGACAAGCGCGAGCTCGACACGCTGCCCGGCCGCATCACGCTCGGCATCCTGGTGCTGCAGGACGTCTTCGTCATCCTGTTCATCGCGCTGCAGCCGAGCCTCGGCAATCTCCAGCCGATAGTGGCCGTGCTCTCGGTGGCGCGGGTTGCCGCCCTGCTGGCGGCCGCGCTGCTGCTCAGCCGGTTCGTGCTGCCGCACCTGTTCCATCGCGTCGCCCGCCTGCCGGAGCTGGTGGTGGTGGGCGCGCTCGCCTGGTGCTTCCTGGTCGGCGAGATCGCGGTCCTGCTCAATCTGTCGCGCGAGATGGGGGCGCTGGTGGCGGGCGTCGCGTTGTCGACCTTCCCCTACGCGCTCGACGTCACCGCGAAGGTGACCGGGCTGCGCGACTTTTTCATCACGCTGTTCTTCGTCGCGCTCGGAATGATGATACCGGTGCCGACGCTCGGGGTGATCGGCATCGCGCTCGCGCTGGCGGCGTTCACGGTCGTCAGCCGTCTCATCACCACCTTCATACCGCTCTACCTGATGGGGCATGGCCTGCGCGCGAGCCTGCTGCCCGCCGTCAACCTTGCCCAGCTCAGCGAGTTCTCGCTCATCCTGATCCAGCTCGGGGTGACGTCGAATCACCTTCCGATGGAGAGCGCGGCCGTCATCTCGTTGGCCTTTGCGCTGCTGGCGGTGTTGAGCACGTTCGTGATCGTCCGCAGCGATGCCATCACGCCGCGGGCGGTGGCCTGGCTCAAGCGCATGGGCGTGCGCGATTTCGACCACAAGCACGGCGACGAGGGAGCGCTCCCGCACGGCGCCCCGATCATGCTGCTGGGCTTCCATCAGTCCGCCAGCTCGCTGTTCGCGGAGCTCGAGCGGCAGAAAACCGAGCTGCAGGACCAAGTCTGTGTGGTCGATTTCAATCCGCATGTCTACAAGACATTGGCGGCCCGCGGGCGGAAGGTCCGCTACGGCGATGTCAGCCATCGCGACACCCTGGCCCACGCCGGCATTGCCGACGCCAGGATCGTGATCTCGACCGTGCCGGATTCGCTGCTCAAGGGCACCTCGAATGAGAAGCTGGTGCACGAGGTGCGCTCGCTCAATCCGACGGCGAAGATCATCGCCACCGCCGAGGCGCTGGAGGCCGTCGAGCGGCTCTATGCCGCCGGTGCCGATTACGTCCTCGTCGGCCGGCTCACCGAGGCCGACGAGCTGATCGCGGCGATCGACGCCGCCGAGGCCGGGCTGCTCGAGGACAAGCGCGCCGAGCTCGCCGCCCGTCTCGCGCAGCGTCGGGAGGTGCTGCCGTAGGACACGCGGACCACCGCATCAAACCCTCCTGCCCGGTCTTCGTAGGGTGGGCAAAGGCGCGCATGCCGCGGCGGGCGCCGCGATCGTGAGGAGCGCGCCGTGCCCACGCGTCTGCGCACAACGCGCTTCGCCCTTTCCGCGTGGGCACGGCGCTCCGGCTTTCGGGCGGCGAGCCCGGGATTGTGGACCGCGCCTTTGCCCACCCTACGAGCGCATCAAACCCCGTTGCCCAGCCCGCTCGGCGGATAGATGAGCTTCCGGTTGAAATTGCTCGGCCTCACCGGCCGCGCGAAGGTCAGCGCCACCGCATCCCATTCGTCCGGGCTCTTCGCCCCGCGCCGTCGCATGTCCTCCTTCGCCTCCAGGACCAGCCGGGTGAGCGCGTCGTAGCGGTAGCCCGGGCCGCAGGCGTCGGCCTGCAGCGCGTCGGAATCGGGGATCTGCACCGGCGCCTCGCCTTCGAGCCATTGCTTCGACTTGAGCCACATCTCGGCGCGACGGTTGAGCGGCCCGCCATACGGCCGGCCCTGCTCGTCGAGCGGCGCCGGCTCGACCGGCGACGAGCCGAAATTCACCGCCTCGACCGTGCTCGAATAGGGCAGGCCCATGTGCTGGAGCTGGTCGTAGACCCCCGCCCCGACGCCGCCGACGTCGAGGAACAGCTTGGCCGGCCGGTCGGCGTCGATCACCATCCGCACCCAGCCCGCCGCCGCCACCGTGTCGAGCCCGGTGCGGCTCTCGACCTTGATCAGGCGCCGGCCGCGCCGCCACGCCATCGAATGGCGGTCGCCGCCGGTCCAGGCCGGATCGTAGCCGATGATCAGCGGACCGGACGGCTCGCAGCAGGCCTTGCGCGCCTTGGCGATGAGCGCCGGCGGGATGAAGCTGTCGTGCCCCGACATCTGGAACGCCTCGGCGGCGCTCGCCGGATATTCCTGCCGGAACAGGCTGGCGTCCTTCAATTCGACGATCTTGGCGCGCCGCCAGGCCATCTGCTCGGCGTCGAGGCCGTAGAGCGCGGCGTAGCCGTGCTCCTCCTCGCTGAGCATGAAATCCCCCGCCGCCGGCTTGCGGTACTCCTCCTGCCAGTACCACGGCACGAACACCGCGATGTACTCGCTCACCCCGGTCTCGGCGTCGCGCCACATCTGGTGAAAGAGGTTGCCGGCGCCGTTGGCGGTCGATTCCAGGATCACCTCGGTGCCTCCCGCGTCGGGCACCGTCTGCAGCGCCCCGGCGGCGTGGGTCTGCGCGTGCGGCCAGAACGCCACCTCGGAGCCGTGCAGGAGCTGCACGGTGGCGGAGCGCCCCACCCCGCGGGTTCCGGCGGTGCCGACTTTGTAGCCGGAGCCCAGTCCGTCGAACAGAAGCTCGCGCGCATTGGCCACCCGCGTCGACGGCCGCTGCGGGCAGAAATCGTGGAACCGCTCCACCATCTCGAACAGGTTCTTGGTCGCCTGCTCGGCGTGGGTGAGGATGAACACGCGCAGGCCGGCGCTGCGGCTGGCGCGGTGGTAGAAGCGGCCGCCCACGTAAGTCGAGCAGCCCTGCTGGCGGCCCTTGAGGATCAGCGCGCGCACCTTGCCGGTCGCCGCCTTCTGCGCCTCGAGCTGCGCATGCACGTGGCGTTGCGCCCGGTTGAAGACCAGCGGCAGCATTGCGCCCGACTTGCTGCGCACGATGAGCCGCTCGGCGGCGAACGCCTCGAAGTCGCTCGCCAGCCGCGCGCTCGTCTCGCTGCGGCTCGCCGCGCTCTCCCGCCCGGCGGCGGCGCGGCCCGCGTGCGCGGCGATCGAGAGGCACGCGCGCCGGCGCGCGTCCTCCACGATCAGGTCGGGCGAGAGCCCGAGAATCTCCAGGATGGGCGGCAGGAAGCTGCTGTCCGTGATCTTGCCGAGCTCGATCTTGGAGATCGTGTATTTGCTGGTGCCGGCGCGCGCGCCCAGCTCGGCCATGGTCATGCCGCGCG
>JBEVIH010000231.1:0-8481 GCA_040510815.1 Xanthobacteraceae bacterium
CGGCCACCGCCGACGCGGTCGAGGAGCCGCTGCTGCGCGCCGCCGCCTGGTACTATCTGCGCGGACGCACACCGCGCGGCGCCCCGGTCGATTCGGTCGCGCGCTTCCATCTCGGCAACGGCGCGCGGCTCGAACGGCTCAACTTTCTCGCCGACACCTCGGAGCGGGCGCTGCGCCAGTCGCACGGGCTGATGGTCAATTACCTCTATGATCTCGAGGACATCGAGAAGAACCACGAAGCCTTTGCGCAGCAGCGCCAGGTCGTCGCCGCCAGCGCGGTGAGCAAGCTGGTGCGCGCCCCGGCGCGCGATGCCGTGCCGGCGGGGGCGAACGGCAAGTAGCCGGCGTCGTCGCTAGCTTTTTCCATACACCGGCACCACGCCGCCGCGGGTGACGCGGTTCTCGGGCGAGGCCAGGAACAGGATCGTCGCCGCCACGTCCTCGACCTTGGTCCAGGCATTGAAATCGGCCTTGGGCATCGCCTGCCGGTTCGCCGCCGTGTCCATGGTCGAGGGCGCGACCGCGTTGACCAGAATGTCCGCCTGCACGATCTCCTCGGCGAGCGCCACGGTGAGCGCCGCCACCGCCGCCTTGCTGGCCACATAGGCAACCATACCGGCGCCCGCCCGCCATTCGATCGCCGGCCGGGTGGCGACGTTGACGATGCGCCCGCCGGCGCCGGTGCGGGTCATGGCGTTGACCGCCGCCCGGCAGCAGAGGAACGCCGTCACGAAATTCATGTCGACCTGTTTCATCAGATCGGCCTTGCTGGTCTTGCCGATCGGCGCCATGGCGAAGCCGCCGACCAGATGGATCGACGCCCACAGCGCCGGCACGCCCTCGAACAGGCGGGCGACCGCGCTTTCCTCGGCGAGGTCCATGTCGGCCACCAGCTTGACCTGGGCGTGGTCGCGGAACGGGAAGCGCGCCGCCTCCTGGTCGATCAGATAGGGCACATGGCAGGTGGCGCCGGCCTTGATCAGCGCGCCCACCACCGCGGTGCCGAGCGCGCCGGTGCCGCCGGTGACGACGACCTGGCGGTTGCGATAGTCCATCGGCGTCTCCTTTGTGCAGGGGGTTCGCATCATCGGCCGCGGCGCCGCCGATGCAAGAGTCATCTTGAGCCTTTCGGCCAAGCCGTTCCATGCTGCGCCGAAAGGAATCAGCGGGCATGGCCGACTTCGACCTCGCCATCGTCGGCGGCGGCATCAACGGCACCGGGATCGCCCGCGACGCCGCCGGGCGCGGGCTCAAGGTGCTGCTGGTCGAGCAGGGCGATCTCGCCTCCGGCACCTCGTCGGCCTCGACCAAGCTGATCCACGGCGGGCTGCGCTATCTCGAGCACGGCTGGTTCCGCCTGGTGCGCGAGGCGCTGATCGAGCGCGAGATCATGCTGCGGATGGCGCCGCACCTGATCTCGCCGCTGCGCTTCGTGCTGCCGCCGGCGCCGCACCTGCGCGCGCCGTGGCTGCTGCGGCTGGGGCTGTTCATCTACGACCATATCGGCGGCCGGAAAATCCTGCCGCCGACCCGCACCATCGATCTCGGCGATGATCCGCTCGGCGCGCCGCTCAAGCGCCGGGACGGGCCCGCTTACGAATATTCCGATTGCTGGGCGGACGATTCACGCCTGGTGGTGCTCAACGCCCTCGACGCGGCCGAGCGCGGCGCCGTGATCCGCACCCGCACGCGCTGCATCGGCGCGCAGCGCAGCGACGTCTGGCGGCTGGTGCTCGAGGTGCACGGCCGGCGCGACGCTGCCAGCGCCCGCGTCCTGGTCAACGCCACCGGTCCATGGCTCAAGCTGTTCGATGAAACCGTGCTGCGCCGGCAGGCGCCAGCGCGGGTGCGGCTGGTCAAGGGCAGCCATATCGTGGTGCGGCGCCTGTTCGAGCATGACCGCGGCTACATCTTCCAGACCGGCGACGGACGGGTCGTGTTCGCGCTGCCGTTCGCGGACGAGTTCACCCTGATCGGGACGACCGACCGGAACTTCGTGGGCGATCCGACCGGCGTTGCGCCGGACGCCGAAGAGATCGGCTATCTCTGCGCCGCCGCCAACGGATATTTCCGCGCGCAGATCGGTCCCCCCGACGTGATCTGGTCGTTCGCCGGCGTGCGCTCGCTCTACGACGACGGCTCCAGGAAGGCGCAGGACACGACGCGCGACTATGTCCTCGACCTCGACGAGCCGGGCGGCGAGGCGCCGGTGCTCGACATCTATGGCGGCAAGATCACCACCTATCGGCGCCTCGCCGAGCAGGCGCTCGAGCGGCTCGCCCATGTGCTGCCGATGGGCCCCGCCTGGACCGCCGCCTCGCATCTGCCGGGCGGCGAATTCCCCCCCGACGGACTTGCGGCGTTGATCGCAACCACGCGCCGATCGCGGCCGTTTCTTTCGCAAGAGCACGCGCTGCGCCTGGTGCGCGCCTACGGGACGCGGGTCGAGCGCATGCTCGGGCCGGCGCGGCGGATGGAGGAGCTTGGGCCGTGCTTCGGCGCCGACCTGACCGCCGCGGAGGTGCGCTACCTCATGGACCGGGAATGGGCGCAGACCGCGGACGACGTGTTGTGGCGGCGAACCAAGCTGGGCTTGCGTTTTTCGCCCGCCCAGCGCGAGCAGCTCGCAAGATTCATGTCCGACCGGACCGGCAATCCGACCGATTGAAGGTTGTTCGCGCCAAAAAAATCGAACGCCGCTTGCGCCCGCTCGCAGCGAAAGCCGTTTTGGTTAATCGGAGTGGCCCGCGCGGCGCCACGCAACGGCAAGCGGCTTGTTCGCAATTGTGGGCCTTCGACCGCGCTGCGCGCGACGATAGTTACAAATTTATCGATCCGTTTCACCGCATCCTAATGCGAAAATGTTCTGATAATTCCCGTGGGATTGTATGTGATCGAGACCGTTCATGTCTGAAGCAGCGTTACGCCTCGACTCGCGGGCGGACAGTGTCAGGGCCCTGATGGGCCTGATCAAGGTCTTGATCGTCGACGACGAGCACTACACGCGCAAGGTCATCCGCACGCTTCTCGTGTCGATCGGCTGCACCAAGATCCATGAGGCCAACGACGGCGCCCACGGCCTCGAGGCCATCCGCGCGATCCATCCCGACATCGTCCTGCTCGACTGGGAAATGCCCGGCGTCGACGGCGCCACCTTCGTGCGCAGGGTGCGCTCGCCCGGCACGTTTCCGCTGCCGAACGTTCCAATCATCATGCTCACCGGCCACGGCGAGCGCTCGCGCGTGCTCGAGGCGGTGCGTCTCGGCGTGCACGAATTCCTGCTCAAGCCGGTGTCGAGCAACGCGCTGCAAGCGCGTATCCTCTCGGTGCTCACCAAGCCGCGCACCATGGTCAAGCGTGGCGACTATTACGGGCCCGAGCCGCGCAAGCTGGCGAGCTACAAGCCGGAGGCCGACGGCTACAATCCGCGCGCGCACGACGCGGTCGACCAGTCGCCCGCTTACGTGATATTCGTGAATTGATCGTCGGCGCTTGAGCGCGGTCCGCGCGCCATAGGCGCGCGTGGGGACCAGCTTGCCGAACTACCTCCTCGCCATCGACCAGGGCACCACCTCGACGCGCGCGATCCTGTTTGACGCGGCGCTGACGCCGGTCGCCACCGCCCAGCAGGAATTCGCCCAGCACTATCCGGCGCCGGGCCTGGTCGAGCACGATCCGGAGGAGATCTGGGCGAGCACGCTCGCGACCGTGCGCGCCGCCATGGCGAAAGCGGGTGCCGGCGCGCAGAACGTTGCGGCGATCGGGATCACCAATCAGCGCGAGACCACGATCGTCTGGGACCGGGCGACCGGCCGGGCGATCCACAACGCCATCGTCTGGCAGGACCGGCGCACCGCGGACGCCTGCGCGGCGCTGCGCCAGGCCGGCCACGAGCCCGCGATCGCGACATCCACCGGGCTGCTGCTCGATCCGTATTTCTCGGCTACGAAAATTGCCTGGCTGCTTGACCACGTGGCGGGCGCGCGCGAGGCGGCGCGCGCCGGGCGGCTCGCCTTCGGAACGGTCGACAGCTTTCTGCTGTGGCGGCTCACCGGCGGCAAGGTGCACGCCACCGACGCCACCAATGCGGCGCGCACCTTGCTGCTCGATATCCGCGACGGGCGCTGGGACGCGAACCTCTGCGACCTGTTCGGCGTGCCGTCCGCCTTGCTGCCGGCGGTGCGCGACTGCGCCGGCGATTTCGGAACGACGCTGCCCGAGCTGTTCGGCGGGCCGATCCGCATTCTGGGCGTGGCCGGCGACCAGCAGGCGGCGACGGTGGGGCAGGGCTGCTTTGCGCCCGGCATGATGAAGTCGACCTATGGGACCGGCTGCTTCGCGCTCCTCAACACCGGCGCCGAGCCGGTCAAGTCGAACAACCGCCTGCTCACCACCATCGCCTACCAGCTCGGCGGCCGCCGCACCTATGCGCTCGAAGGCGCGATCTTCATCGCCGGCGCCGCGGTGCAGTGGCTGCGCGACGCGCTCAAGGTGATCGGTGCGGCGCCCGACGTGAACGCGCTCGCCGCCGCCGCCGATCCGGCCGAGCAGGTCTATCTGGTTCCCGCCTTCGTCGGGCTGGGCGCGCCCTGGTGGGACGCGCAGGCGCGCGGCGCGCTGTTCGGGCTCACCCGCAAGTCGGGGGTAGCCGAGCTGGCCCGCGCCACGCTGGAGGCGGTCGGCTACCAGACCCGCGATCTCGTCGAGGCCATGCGCGCCGACTGGCCGGCCGGCGGCGCCGACACCGTGTTGCGGGTCGACGGCGGCATGGCGGCGAGCGACGTCACCATGCAGTTCGTCGCCGACATCCTGGCGGCGCCGGTCGACCGCCCGGCGGTGATGGAGACGACCGCGCTGGGGGCGGCCTATCTCGCGGGCGCCGCCGCAGGCCTCTGTCCCGACCTTGCGGGCTTCGCCGGCATGTGGAAATGCGAGCGGCGCTTCGAGCCCCACATGGACGCGGCCATCCGCGAGCGCAAATGGGCCGGCTGGCGCGACGCAGTCGAGCGCACGTTGACGTCGCGGTGACGCCGGCTCGAGCCGGCGGCCTGTTATATCGCTCCGATTTCAATTGATAATTGGCGCACGCCAGCCGGCTGCAGTGCGTTGCTGCCTACGCGCTTTGCCAACCCGTTTGCTCACCTTTACCTCCCCGAAAGGCGATCATGGTGTGATGCCGCTGGCCGCCCGCGTATTGGCGGCGGGGTGGGTGCCATGCCGTCGCCATTGAGCAAGAGCGAAATCGAGGCGTTGATTGCGTCGCTCGGCGTGCTGGTGGTCGACGACAGCCAGTTCATGCGCAAGATCGTGCGCAATCTGCTCGTCAATATCGGGGTCAGGGACGTCTACGAGGCGAGCGACGGCCTCGCCGGGCTCCAGGCGATCCGCACGAAGGTGCCGGACGTCGTCATCATCGACTGGGAGCTGCCGCTGCTCAACGGCTCCGAGTTCGTGCGCATCGTGCGCTCGCCCGGCGTGTTTCCGGTGCCCGATATCCCCATCATCATGCTCAGCTCCCATGGCGAGCGCTCGCGCGTGATCGAGGCGGCGCGCATCGGGGTCAACGAATATCTGCGCAAGCCGATCTCCGCCCAGTCGCTGTACGACCGCCTGGTGTCGATCCTGATCAAGCCGCGGCCGGTCGTTCAGCTCGGCAGTTACTACGGCCCGAAGCCGCGCAAGCTGTTCACCGGGGCGCACGCCGCGCCGACGATTGCGCCCGCGCCGGAAGACACAGCGCTCAATTGATGCTCGCGCGGTGCGCGAAATCTCGCCCACCACAATTGCAACATCGCCGCAGTTTGCGCGCGCTATTACAGAAAAGCTTTGTGAATCACGGAACGCGCCGCAAACGCTCGGGAACCAAAGTTCCACGCCTCAATGCGGCTGGTGGTATGGGGTTATCGGGGAGAGGCGACCAGAGGCCCGGTCATGCTGGAATCTGGAGCGAGTACCGCGATTGCGCTGGACATCAGAACGCTGTTCGTCGTCGCGACCTGCATCACCCTGCTCCTCGGCGTGCTGCTGCTGTTCGCCTGGGCACAGGATCGCATCCATGCGCTGGCCTGGCTGGGAGCCGCCTACCTGATCGGCGGATTTTCGGTTGCCGCATGGGGCATGCCGAGTTCCTTTTCGCCGGCGCTGCCGACTGGCATTGCCAACGCCCTGCTGTTCCTTGCCTTCGGCATGATCTGGAACGCGGCGCGCCTGTTTCACGGTCGCCCGAGTCGATGGGGCGCGACGGCCGGCGGCGCGACCGTCTGGCTCGCTGCCTGCATGGTGCCGGAGTTTGCGCAGTGGCCGCCCGCACGGATCACTCTGAGCTCCGTGATTGTCTCAATTTACGTGTTCCTCACCGCGGCAGAGCTCTGGCGTGAGCGCCGCAAGACGCTGTCGCGTCGCTGGCTCGCCATGTTCGTGCCGATCCTGCTCGGCGCCGTGTTCTTGTTTCCGATCCCGCTGGCAGGTCTGCTTCCCTCGGATCATGACGCGGTCAGCCTGGCGAGCGGCTGGATGGCGCTCTTCGTGATCGAGACCATGCTCTATGTGGTGGGCACTGCGTTCATCGTGCTCGCGCTCGCCGAGGAGCGGGCGGTACGGGTCCATAAGGATGCCGCATCGACCGATGAACTGACCGGATTGCTCAACCGGCGTGGCCTGCTCGCCTCGGCACAGCGGCTCATCAATCGGCGCGCCGACAGTCATGAGCCGGTGAGCGTTCTCATGTTCGACCTTGACCATTTCAAATCGGTCAACGATCGCTTCGGCCATCTGGTCGGCGATGAGGCATTGCGCCTCTTTGCTGCAACCGCCAACGCCAATCTGCGCGCGTCCGACCTCATCGGACGCTTTGGCGGAGAAGAATTCGTGGCCGTCTTGCCGAGCCCGCTTGCCGATGCGGCGGCTGCGGCCGAGCGCGTGCGCACCGCCTTTGAGGCGGCGGCGGTCAGCGTCGCTGGTTGCCACGTCGGTGCCACCCTCAGCGCCGGAGCGGCCTCCGGCGCCCCCGGCGCCGACATTGCTTCGCTGCTCATGCGAGCCGATAGCGGGCTCTACCGCGCCAAAGCCAACGGCCGCAACAGGGTCGAGGTGGCGGAGGAGGAGATGAAAACGATCTTCACCACTGCGCCGCCCGGACACCAAGACGAAGCGGTCGGGCATTGGTGCCTGCCGGCGCCGGCGCCGGCGAGCAAACCCGCTCTGGCGGCCTGACGATGCCGCGCGCAATGCTGCTGCAATTCCGCAATCCGAGAGTGTCCCATGGCTCTGTTCCAGCGGTCTGATCGCTTCCGCGACCTGCGAAAAAGTCCGCGTCACGATGTCCAATACCTGGCGCAGATCGACCTCGGCGGCAGCTCGGCGCCGGTCAGCTGCATCATTTGCGATATTTCCGGCAGCGGGGCAAAGCTGACGATCGGCGAGCAACACCAGGTGCCCGATGAATTCACGCTTTTGCTGCGGCGTCGTTGCCGGGTGGTGCGCCGCGACGACGGCCAGCTAGGGGTTCAATTCGTCTAGAAAATCCGCCACTCCAACACGCCGGTTGAGGCCGCGCGCGCGAAACCGGTTCCCACTTTTTCCGGGACATGCGCTAGCGTGGCGGCATGAACAGCGTGAGTCCGGACATTGGCCGCAAGCCTGGCGGCGGGCGGCGAAAATTCGCGCCCTGGGCCGACCCCGCCGCGCGGCCGCTGGTGCGGTTCGAGGGCGTCAGCAAGCGCTTTTCCGGCACGGCCGCGGTCGACGGCGTGTCGCTCGACATTTTCGAGGGCGAATTCTTCGCGCTGCTCGGTCCCTCGGGCTGCGGCAAGACCACGCTGCTGCGCATGCTGGCCGGGCTCGAGACGCCGGAGGCGGGTCGCATCCTGCTCGACGGGCAGGATCTCGCGCCGGTGCCGCCCTATCGGCGGCCGATCAACATGATGTTCCAGAGCTATGCGCTGTTTCCGCATCTCACCGTCGCGGGCAACGTGGCGTTCGGGCTCAAGCAGGAGGGGCTGCCCAAACCGGAGATCGCGGCGCGGGTCGCCGAGATGCTGGCGCTGGTCAAGCTCGAAGGCTTCGGCGCCCGCAAGCCGCACCAGCTGTCCGGCGGCCAGCGCCAGCGGGTCGCGCTGGCGCGCTCGCTGGTCAAGCATCCGCGCGTGCTGCTGCTCGACGAGCCGCTCGCCGCCCTCGACAAGAAGCTGCGCGGGGAGACGCAGTTCGAGCTGATGCACCTCAGGGAGCGGCTCGGGCTCACCTTCGTGATCGTCACCCACGACCAGCAGGAGGCGATGACGGTCGCCGACCGCATCGGGGTGATGAACCATGGGCGGCTGATCCAGGTCGCCACCCCGCCGGAGATCTACGAGCAGCCGAACTCGCGCTGGGTGGCGGACTTCATCGGCGAGGTGAACCTGATCGAAGGCAAGGTGGTCGAGGCGGGCGCGACCGCGACCACCGTCGCGAGCGCCAGCGCCGGAACGCTGCGCGCGAGCC
>JBEVIH010000232.1:0-9460 GCA_040510815.1 Xanthobacteraceae bacterium
CGCCGAAAGACGGCGGCCTTTCGGCAGCAGTGCGTCGCCCTGTTTGAAGTCGAGCCCCGCGTACCGGACGTGGCGGCCCTTCCGGGTCTCGGGCGTCGTGACGGTCACGCTGTCGCCGTCACGCCTCGTGTTCTCCTGGATCACAATGGTGTCGGTGCCTTCGGGCAGCACGCCGCCGGTGAAGATGCGCGCGGCTTCGCCGGGCCCGATCGTGCCTGCGAACGGATGCCCGGCGGCGACCTCGCCGACGAGCTTGAGCTTCCTCGGCACCGCCGCGACGTCGGCGGCGCGCACCGCGTAGCCGTCCATGGCGGAGACGTTGGCCGGCGGCTGGGTGCGCCGCGCCGCGACGTCGTCGGCGAGCACCCGGCCATGCGCCTCGGCGAGCGGCGCGGCCTCGGCCGGCAGCGGCGCGGCCCTTGCGAGCACACGTTCGAGCGCGTCGGCGACCGCCATCAGCGCCACGGCCTACTCCTTCGCTGCCCGGTAATGCCCCGACTTGCCGCCGCGCTTCTCGATCAGGCGGATGCCCTCGATGCGCATGCCGCGCTCGACCGCCTTGACCATGTCGTAGACGGTGAGGCAGGCGACCGACACCGCGGTCAAGGCTTCCATCTCGACGCCGGTCTGGCCGGTGACCTTGACGGTCGAGCGCACGCGCAAACCGGGCAGCGCCCGGTCGGGCTCGATGTCGACCGCGATCTTGGAGACGGGGAGGGGATGGCAGAGCGGGATCAGCTCGTGCGTGCGTTTCGCCGCCATGATGCCGGCGACGCGGGCGGCGCCGAGCACATCGCCCTTCTTGGCGTTGCCCTTGAGCACGAGATCGAGCGTCTTCTTCGCCATCACCACGCGGCCCTCGGCGGTCGCCATCCGTTCGGTGGCGGCCTTGTCCGACACGTCGACCATGCGCGCCTCGCCGCCGGCGGCGAGATGGGTGAGCTTGCGTGCGCGCCGCACCGGTCTACTCCGCAGCGCCGAGGCGGCCCTTGCGGCGCAGGAGCGCGCGGGTGGCGGCCTCGACGTCGCGCTCGCGCATCAGGCTCTCGCCGACCAGGAAGGTGGAGATGCCGACCGCCGCCAGGAGTTCGAGATCGGACGGCGAAGCGATTCCGCTTTCGCCGACCGCGATGCGGCTTTTGGGAATCTTCGGCGCCAACAGCTTGCTGGTCGCTATCCTGGTCTCGAAGGTCTTGAGGTCGCGGTTGTTGACGCCAATCAGCCGCGAACGGCGGTGCAGCGCCCGCTCGAGCTCGCGTTCGTTATGGACTTCGAGCAGCACATCCATGCCGAACGCCTTGGCGGTATCCTCGAGGTCCTGCGCCACGTGGTCGTCGACCGCCGCCATGATAATCAGGATACAGTCGGCGCCCCAGGCCCGCGCCTCGACCACCTGGTAGATTTCATACATGAAGTCCTTGCGCAGGATCGGCAGGCTGCAGGCCGCGCGCGCAGCGATGAGGTGCTCGGCTTTTCCCTTGAACGACGGGGTGTCGGTGAGCACCGAAAGGCAGGTCGCGCCGCCCGCCTCGTAGGCGCGCGCCAGCGCCGGCGGGCTGAAATTGGCGCGGATCAGCCCCTTGGAAGGGCTCGCCTGCTTGATCTCGGCGATAAGCGCGTAGGCCTTGTCGCCAAGCCGGCGCTCGATCGCCCTGACGAAGCCGCGCGGCGCAGGCGCCGCCTTGGCCGCGGCTTCGATTTCGGCGAACGGGCGCGCGCGCTTGGCGGCGGCGATCTCCTCGCGCTTATAGGCCTCGATCTTGGCGAGGATGTCGGCCATGGCTCAGTCGCGATCCTCATGCATTCGAAGTCTTGATCAGCCGCTGCAGCCGGTTTTCCGCCTCGCCGGAATCGACCGACTTCTCCGCCAGCGCGATCGCCGCTTTGAGATCCTTGGTGCGGCCGGCGACGATCAGGCCGGCGGCGGCGTTGAGCAGCGCCACGTCGCGGAAGGCGCCCTTCTTGCCCTTGAGCACGTCGCCGAGCGCCTGCGCGTTGTGGCCGGCGTCGCCGCCGCGCAGCGCCTCGGGCTTGACCCGCGACAGGCCAACCTCCTCGGGCGTGATTTCGAAGGCGCGCACCGCGCCGTTCTCGAGCGCTGCCACGTAGGTGGGGCCCGAGGTGGTGATCTCATCGAGGCCGTCCGAGCCGTGCACCACCCAGACATGCTCGGAGCCCAGATTCTTGAGCACCTGGGCGAGCGGCTCGACCCATTGCCGCGAGAACACGCCGACCATCTGGCGCTTCACGCCGGCCGGGTTGGAAAGCGGCCCGAGCAGGTTGAAGATGGTGCGGGTGCCGAGCTCGACCCGGGTCGGCCCGACATTCTTCATCGCCGGATGGTGCGCGGGCGCGAACATGAAGCCGATGCCGGCCTCGCGGATGCAGCGCGCCACGCCGTCGGCGGGAAGCTCGATGTTTACGCCGAGCGCACCGAGCACGTCGGCGGCGCCCGAGCGCGAGGACAGCGCCCGGTTGCCGTGCTTGGCGACCGGGACGCCGGCGCCGGCCACGATGAAGGCGGCGCAGGTCGAGATGTTGTAGGAGCCGGACGCATCGCCGCCGGTGCCGACCACGTCGATCGCGCCGGCGGGCGCCGCAACCCGCAGCATCTTCTCGCGCATCACCGTCACCGCGCCGGTGATCTCGTCCACCGTCTCGCCGCGCACCCGCAGAGCCATCAACAGGCCGCCCATCTGCGAGGGCGTTGCCTCGCCCGACATCATGGTGTCGAAGCCGCGCGCGGCCTCATCGCGGCTGAGCGATGCGCCGGTCGCGGCCTTGGCGATCAGTCCCTTGAATTCGTCGGTCACGTTCGCCCCTCACAGCATCCGGCGCGCCGCCGGGGCAGGGCGCCGGCCGTTGCTCGCATTCCACGTGGCGGCGATGTCGAGGAAGTTGCGCAGGATGAGATGGCCGTGCTCGGAGGCGATGCTTTCCGGATGGAACTGCACGCCGTGCACGGGCAGCGCACGATGGGCGAGCCCCATGACCAGCCGGTCGCCGGTCTCCGCCGTCACCGCGAGGTCCGCCGGCAGGTTCGTTTGCCCGACCACCAGGGAATGGTAGCGGGTTGCCCGGAACGGCGCGTTGATGCCGCGAAAGACGCCTTCGCCCCGATGCCTGATGTCGGAGAGCTTGCCGTGCACCGGCACCGGCGCGCGCACCACCTCGCCGCCGAACGCCTGCCCGATCGCCTGGTGGCCGAGGCACACTCCCAGCATCGGGATGGTCGGCGCCGCCTTGGCGACGAGGTCGAGGCAGATGCCGGCTTCGTTCGGGGTGCAGGGACCGGGCGAGAGCACGATGGCGTCCGGATCGATCGCCAGCACCCGATCGGTGGCGATCTTGTCGTTGCGATAGACCAGCACGTCCGCCCCCAGCCCACCCAGATAGTGGAACAGGTTGAAGGTGAAGCTGTCATAATTGTCGATCAGGACGATCATGGTTTTCGTGCCCGCTCAAGGTCTTAGACGCGGGTCTTGAGGGAATCAAGGCGGCCGGGGACGCAGGTCTGTCGGCTTCCGGGGAACTCGGTCGTTTGCTAGCATCATAGGCGAATGAACGCTGATCCGAAGCAGGTCGGCGTACGGGGGAGCCTCGCCGGCAATTCATCACGCAGGAATTCATCAGGCAGGAGGGACGATCATGGCTGGGAAGAACCTTGTCTTGACGGTGCTGTTCGCAGCCGACTTCGCATTGGGCTACGTCGCCGGGAGCGGCAATAGCCGGCTGTTCTGGCAGACGGCGCAGGCCGAGGGTCAGGCGCGGGTCTACGAGCTGCGGACCTACACGTCGCACGAGGGCAAGCTTCAGGACATCGTGAACCGTTTTCGCGACCATACGCGGACCTATTTCGACCGCCATGGCATGTCGAGCGTCGGCTACTGGACGCCGCAGGACGGGCCGACGTCGCAGAACACCCTGATCTATATCCTCGCGCATCCGAGCCGCGATGCCGCGAAAAAGAACTGGGACGCGTTCCGCGCCGATCCCGACTGGCAGAAGGCGCGCGACGCGTCGGAGGTCAACGGCAAGATCGTCGCCAAGATCGAGTCCGTGTACTTGAGCCCGACCGGCTATTCCGCGCTGAAATGACCGGCGGTTAGTGTCCCGATTCCGAAGTTCGCAAGAGCTCGCGGCATACTCTCGTGCGAACTTCGGAATCAAAGGGACACTAGCAACTCTATGATTCTAGTGCCCCTTTGAACCCGAAGTTCGCAACCGCCCCTGCAGCACGATAGGTGCGAACTTCGGGTTCGGGGCACTAGCGAGCGCTCTGAATCGATCGCGCGCGGTCTTGCGGCTGCGCCCTCTGCGCGCGGCCCGCGCATGCGCGCGGTGCCTGCCGCGTCGGGCGCATGTCAGCGGAGGGAAGGTCATGACGCTTGCGCGCCGCCAATTGCTGCAGGTCGCCGCGGCGGCCGCCGCCGTTCCAGCCGCGTCGCGTCTGGCCTGGGCGCAAGCCTATCCGAACCGGCCGCTGCGCTTCATCGTCGGCTATCCGCCGGGCGGCGGCGCCGACAACGCGGCGCGGATCATGGGCTCGTGGCTGGCCGAGCGGTTGGGCCAGCCGGTCGTGATCGAGAACCGGCCCGGCGGCGGCACCAATATCTCGGTACAGGCGGTGGTGAACTCGCCGCCCGACGGCTACACGCTGCTGTTCCTCCCCTCGTCGGCGGCGATCAACGTGAGCTTCTATGCGCCGCTGCCCTACGACCTCATGCGCGACATCGTGCCGGTGGCCACGATCGGCGATTTTCCAATGGTGCTGGCCGCCCACCCGTCGCTGCCGGCGAAGACCGTCACCGAGCTCATCGCCTACGCCAAGGCCAATCCGGGCAAGATCAACATGGGCTCGTTCGGCACCGGCACCGTCTCGCACGTGGCCGGCGAGCTGTTCAAGATGATGGCCGGCGTCAACCTGGTGCACGTGCCCTATCGCGGCGGCGCGCCGCTGACCGTGGATCTGCTCACCGGCCAGGTGCAGGTCGCCTTCGACGTGCTGACCACCCCGCTGCCGCACATCCGCGCGGGCACCTTGCGCGCGCTGGCGATGACGGGCGGCACGCGTTTCGACGGGCTGCCGGACGTGCCGACGGTGGGCGAGACCGTGCCCGGCTACGAGGCGAGCGTCTGGGCCGGGGTCGGCGTGCCGAAGGGCACGCCCGCCGAGATCGTCGAGCGGCTCAATCGCGAGATCAACGCCGGGCTCGCCAACCCGGCCGTCAAAGGGCGGCTGCTCGACTCCGCCACCGTGCCGAAGAGCCTCGGCACCGCCGAGTTCGGTGCCCTGGTGACGGCCGAGGTCGAGAAGTGGCGCAAGGTGGTGAAGTTCTCCGGCGCCAAGCCGGAGTGAACCGACCCGCCTCCGTCACTGGGGCGCGTTGGTCGCTATCCCCCGAAGGCGGACCAACTATGCCCACCCTGAGTTTTGTCAGTCGTGACCCTGAACGGACATCGGCTGCGCTAAGCAGTCCCGTGATCGAAGGCGATTTCAGCCCCTATCAAAGAACCGATTCTCCGGCCCCGATGTTGACGCACTTTTTCGGTGCCGGTATCGTTGTAAGGTTCGACTGATCGCTGCGTTGGGGCCACTCGGATCGCTTGGGGACAATGCGCTGAGAGGCCAGTCGCTGCCGCTTCGAGGGTGGGCATATGGTGGTGAATTACGCGTTTGGAGCCTTGGGCGTGGTTTATGCCGGCTCCTTTGCCTACCTCTATCTGCGTTGCAAGGATCGCCTTGCGCTTGGCAAGTATCTTTCCAATCACGTCCTTCTGTTCGCGCCCCTGAATTTCCTGTTCACGTTCTTCATCAGGGGGCAAAAGTCATCGGTGTACGACGCGAGGTCCGTTCCCGGCCTCGAGCAGATCAAGGAGAACTACGAGGTTATTCGCGCTGAAGCGAAGGTCCTGCTCGACACGGGCGTCTTCCAGCGTCCTCCGGCCGTCGACGAGCCCGGATACAATACGTTCGAGAAGGGCGGATGGCGCATGTATCCGCTCAAGTGGTATACCAAGGAGTGCGGCCCCTCGGCGGTGCGAGCATGCCCGAAAACATGCGCCGTCATGGATTCGATCCCCGCTGTTCGCTCCGCGATGTTCACCGTCCTTCCGCCGGGCGCCAAGCTCGGCCGCCACCATGACCCGGTTGCCTCGTCGCTCCGGTATCACCTCGGTCTGCTGACGCCGAATTCCGACCAGTGTGCTTTGACCCTCGACGGGGTCAACCACGCCTGGAGGGACGGCGAGGAGCTGCTGTTCGACCAGACCTACCTGCACAGCGCCATCAATCGCACGGACATCGTCCGGGTCATCTTGTTTTGCGATGTCGAGAAGACGCAGCTCCACGGGCTCGTCAAACGATTTGCCGAGGCCGTCAACTACGCCATGGTTGCCAAATTCACCGGCGCCCAGGACGGTGGCGAGCTGTCGTGGATCTCCTGGGCCTACAAGCCGATTTACAGGCTTCGCTCTTACGTGAAGGAAAACATGAAGCCCAGAAGCCTGCTGGCCTACAACATCATCAAGTACGGCAGCATCGTGTTGGTGCTGGTTTTGCTGTATCAGGCATTCAGTCTTTTGGGCCGCCTGTTCTAAGGCGATATCATTTCCTAACATCACGCGTTTCGCGGGCTGTTCGAACGCTGCGCCGTCCTGATGGGACGCAAGCTGCGATTCTGGCGCGAACGCTGGAGCGTCTGGCATCTCTGCGGCGGGGAGGCCGTCGGGAGTTCGCGCAATGGCCGGGCTTCAATCCGGAGTCGGCAGGCTCAAATCGCACGGCCGCGCAGCCGCGCCGGCTCGAAGGCATCGTCGACACGCCAGCCATCGTCTGCGTGCAGCAGCCGGGCGAGCACGATCCCGTCGGTCGGCGCCGCCGCCTCAAGCCCGATGGCGAATCCTTCTTCGATGCGCGTGAATTGCACGCCCGGTCCGTCCGGGACCGCCACCGGATGGGTGGGTCGCTCGGCATGCCGAATGACGACGTGCAGGAGCCGTCCTGACGGCGGCAGGCAGGCGGTCGCAACGACCGGCACCTCGATCTCCTCGCCGGTCGGGGCGAGCGCGAAGCCGGGTTCGACCGCCACGCGCTGTTCCTGGCCGTCGCCCTCAACGGACACGGCGAGGCCGCTCACGACACCGGAGCCATGCAGCGCGCGATTGAGCCGTCGCAGCCGCGCGCGGAAATAATCCTGCTCCTGCGTGAAGTCATCGGCGCCGAGCAGTTGGCCGGGAAAGTAGCGGGGTCGCTCGAGGGTGCCGCTCGCCGCTCCTGCGCTGGCGAGCGCCAACGCGGATTGGGCGAGGCGGGCGGCGGTCGCGCGCCCGCGCTCGGGGATCGTGCTCTGGCGATAGAGCAGCGACTCCGCGACAAAGGCGAACAGCTCGATCAACGTGACGCCGGGATCGCTCTCGTTGTGATCGGTCCACTCGGGCGCATGCGCGGCGACGCGCTCACCGAAGACGGCGGCGAATTCGCGATAGGTCGCTTCATCGAATGTCCGCATCGCGGGTCTCCCGATCGATACGAGCTCCCAGGATAACAGAAGACCGGCCGGCTGGCGTCCGCTCCACCTTGCCTGAGGCCGGCGCCCCGGCGCATGCTTGCCCTCGTCCCTCGCTTTCACTCCCGCCGGTGAGAAAGCATCCATGCGCCAGATGACCATGGTCGCCTTCCTGCAGGCGCAGAACTGCACCAATCTGGCGATGTCCTGGCGCCATCCGCTCTCGCGCACCGACAGCTGGTCGCCGGATTACTACCGCCACATCGGCCGGGTGCTCGAGGAGGGCAAATTCCATCTCGGCTTCTTCGACGACCGCCTGTCGATGCCGGACATGTACGGGCGCAACCACGCCCACACCGTGCAGCACGGCATCCGTTGCGTGAAGCTCGACGCCGTCACCGTGCTCACGGTGATGGGCATGGCGACGCAGCGGCTGGGGCTCGGCGCCACCTATTCGACCAGCTACTACGAGCCGTTCCACGTGGCGCGCGTGTTCGCCACCCTCGACCTGATGACCGAGGGGCGCGCGGCCTGGAACGTGGTCACCTCGCTCAACGACGGCGAGGCGCAGAACATGGGCCGCGACGAGGTCGTCGCCCACGACGAGCGTTACGACCGCGCCGACGAGTTCATAGAGGTGGTGCTCGGCCATTGGGATGCCTGGGAGGACGACGCCATCGTCCAGGACAAGGCCACCGGCCTGTTCGCCCATCCCGACAAGGTCCACCGCCTCGATTACCGCGGCCGGCACTACCGCTCGCGCGGGCCGTTCACCGTGCCGCGCTCGCCGCAGGGCCATCCGGTCATCATCCAGGCCGGCCAGAGCGGCCGCGGCAAGCGCTTCGGGGCGCAATGGGGCGAGTTGATCTTCGTGGTCTATCCGGGCATCGAGGCCGGCCGGCAGGAGTACGCCGAGTTCAAGGCCGACGTCGCCGCCGGCGGCCGCGACCCCGAGCACGTCAAGATCACCCAGCTCGTCAACACCGTGTCCGCCGCCACCAAGTCCGAGGCGGAGGACAAATGGGCGCTGATCGAGAAGCTGCCGCTCGAGGTCGACGCGCTGTCGCTTCTTTCCGAGGCGCTCAACTTCGATTTCGCCACCAAGGGCATGGACGAGACCTTCAGCGACCGGGAAATGGCGCAGATGTCCGGCCTGCAGGCGATCCGCGACCGCGTCGTGCGCGTGAGCGGCAACAAGAACCCGACGGTGCGCGATTTCATCCATTTCAGCGGCCGCGGCCGGGTGCACAATCCGGTCATCGGCGGCCCCAAGGAGGTGGCCGACCGGCTCGAGCAATGGTTCGTCGAGCGCGGCTGCGACGGTTTCGTCATTCCGGCGACCCACGTGCCCGGCGCCTACGAGGACTTCGTGCGCTTCGTGGTGCCGGAGCTGCAGCGCCGCGGCCTGTTCCGCAAGGATTATGCGGGCACGACCTTGCGCGAGAATCTGGGCATGCCGGTCGCGGCCTTGGGCGATTGGCGCCGGCCGCGCATAGCGTAGGATGGGTTGAGCGAAGCGAAACCCATCGCTTCATCCAACACGACGGGATTGTGGTGTAGGATGAAACATCCGCTTCTGCTTTCTGTTGGGAAGGTGATGGGTTTCGCTTCGCTCAACCCATCCTACGCGAGCTACGGGAGCACGCGATGAAATCTCCGATCCTTCTGCTCGCCGTGATCGCCGTCGCCGTGGCCGCGGCCGCGGCGCAGCCCTATCCGGCGAAACCGGTGCGGATCATCACCGCCAACAGCGCGGGCGGCACCAGCGACATCTTCGTGCGCGCGCTCGGCGAGGAGCTGCACAAGCGCTGGGGCCAGCCGACGATCATCGAGAACCGCTCCGGCGGCGGCATGAACATCGCCGGGCGCGCCTGCGCCGACGCTGCGAACGACGGCTACACCATCTGCATCCTGCCCAACGAGACGCTCACGCTCAACCAGTTCACCTACAA
>JBEVIH010000233.1:0-11989 GCA_040510815.1 Xanthobacteraceae bacterium
CACCGGCATCGACTCGCCGGTGATCATCGATTCATCGATGGCGGAGCGGCCCTCGGTGATCGCGCCATCGACCGGAATTTTCTCGCCCGGACGCACGCGCAGCAGATCGCCGACCTTGACCGCATCGAGCGCGACCTCCTCGTCGCTGCCGTCCGGGCGGACGCGGCGGGCGGTCTTCGGCGCCAGGTCGAGCAGGGCGCGGATGGCGCCGGAAGTCGCGGCGCGCGCGCGCAATTCGAGCACCTGGCCGAGCAGGACCAGCACGGTGATGACAGCGGCGGCCTCGAAATAGACTGCGACCGCGCCGCCATGGCCGCGCAACGTCGGTGGGAAGATGCCGGGCGCCAGGGTCGCGACCGCGCTGTAGAGATAGGCGACGCCGGTGCCCATCGCGATCAGGGTGAACATGTTGAGATTGCGGGTGACCAGCGATTGCCAGCCGCGCACGAAGAACGGCCAGCCCGCCCACAACACGACCGGCGTGGCGAAGGCGAATTGCAGCCAGTTCGACAGGGTCTGATCGACCCAGCGGTGCGCGCCGGCGAAATGCGCGCCCATTTCCAGCACCACCACCGGCACGGCGAGCGCGAGCCCGATCCAGAACCGGCGCGTCATGTCGGCAAGCTCGGGATTGGGGCCGGCGTCGGCGGTGGCGAGCTCCGGCTCGAGCGCCATGCCGCAGATCGGGCAGGCGCCGGGACCGGCCTGGCGGATCTGCGGATGCATCGGGCAGGTGTAGATGGTGCCCTCGGGCACCGGTGGGGACGCGCGTGCGTCTTCGCCGAGGTACTTGCCGGGGTCGGCGGCGAACTTGGCGCGGCAGCCGGCGGAGCAGAAATAGTAGGTGCGGCCGTGATGCACGTGGCGGTGCGCCGCAGTGTGCGGATCGACCGTCATGCCGCAGACCGGGTCGCGCGCGCCTTCGGCCGGCTGATCTTGCGTGTGCGGGTGTGAAGGGTGGTCCATGACGGTCCGCGGCTTGCGCTCGATACCCCTGGGGGGTATATAGCGCGCATGCGCCAGGAAGCCAAGACGTCATGCCTCAAGCGGCTCAACCGCATCGAGGGCCAGGTGCGCGGGCTCGCCCGCATGGTCGAGGACGACCGCTACTGCATCGACATCGTCACCCAGATTTCGGCGGTGCGGGCGGCGTTGCGGCGCGCGGAGGAGGAGATCCTCGAGGACCACGTCGGCCATTGCGTCGAGCACGCCATCGCCAGCGGCAACAAGCGCGAGCAGCGGCGCAAGATCAGCGAGCTGATCGGCGTGCTCAGCCGCAGCGACCGGTAGCGGCGGCGCTCAACCGAATTTCTTCCGCGCCAGCTCGGCGCCCTGGCCGAGCGCAGCGAGCTTGGCGAACGCGATGTCCCAGCGCATCGGCGCCATGCCGCAATTGGTGCCGGCGATGATCTTTTCCCTGGCGACGTATTTCATCGCCTCGCCGATCACGGCGGCGACCTGATCGGGCGTCTCCACCTCGTCGGTCGCCACGTCGATGACGCCGACCTGCACGTCCTTGCCGTCGAGCAGCTTCAGCAGGCTCATCGGCACGCGCGCATTGCGGCACTCGACCGACACCTGGCCGATGCGGCTCTTCGCCAGCGCCGGAAAGATCTGCTCGTATTGCCGCCATTCGCCGCCGAGCGTCGCCTTCCAGTCGATATTGGCCTTGATGCCGTAGCCGTAGCAGATGTGGACGGCGGTGGCGCAGGTAAGGCCCTCGATCGCGCGGTGCAGCGCCGCGATGCCCCAGTCCGCGACCTCGGCCATGTAGACGTTGAACGCCGGCTCGTCGAACTGGATGACGTCGACGCCGTCGGCCGCCAGCGCGCGCGCCTCGGCGTTGAGCAGGCCGGCGAACGCCATCGCCATCTTGACCCGGTCGCCGTAATGGGCGTCGGCGATGGTGTCGACGATGGTCATCGGTCCCGGCAGCGTGAATTTGAGCTTGCGCCGGGTATGGGCGCGCGCGAGCCGCGCCTCGCGGCCGTGCACGCGGCCCTTGAGCCTCAATTCGCCGACGACCTGCGGCACCATCGCCTTGTAGCGGTCGGCGCGGATGCCGATCTCGACCTTGTGCGCGAAATCGATGCCGTCGACCGCTTCGAGGAAACCGTGCACGAAATGCTGGCGCGACTGCTCGCCGTCGGTGACGACGTCGACGCCGCAATCCTCCTGCAGCTTGAGCGCGATGAGCGTGGCGTCGCGCTTGCCGTCGTCGAGCGCGGCGCCGGAAAGCCGCCACGCCGGCCAAAGCTTGTTCGGCTCGGCGAGCCAGGCGGGCTTCGGCAGGCTGCCGGCAATCGTGGTGTCGAACATTTGCGTCCCTCAGGCGTGGCGCGACCCTACCGCGTCAGGCCGGCTTCCAGCCATAGAGCCAATCGTAGCGGCGGAGAAGGCGCCGTCCGCCGCCCATCGCGATGATGGCGAGCGTGCGCAGGAAGGCCTCGGCGCCGCCCATGTGATAGACGGTGCCGTTGCGGCGGGCGGCGCGCCAGGCCCGCGCGGTGCGGCGGCGGCGCTGGCGTTCGTAGCGCCGCATCGCGTTGTCCGGATCGTCGGGCGTTTCGGCGAGGCGTTCGCCCAGCACGGCGGCGTCCTCGATCGCCATGGCGGCGCCCTGGGCGAGATAGGGCAGCATCGGATGGGCGGCGTCCCCCAGCAGGGTGACCGCTCCCTTGCCCCAACGCGCGAGTGGGCGACGGTCGTAGAGCGCCCATTTCTGCCAGTGCTGCGGCGCCGCCAGCACCGCGCGCGCCAGCGCCGGCCACATCCCGGCAGGATAGCGGGCGAGGATCTCGGCGCGCTCCCCGGCCGCGCTCCAGCCGCTCTCCTGCCAGTCGTCGCGGATGATGGCGACGATGTTGATGAGCTGTCCGTTGCGGACCGGGTAGTGGACCAGATGGGCGTTGCGGCCGAGCCATAGATTGACCGCGGGCTGGCGCAGGTCGGTCACCACGGCATCGGCCGGAACCAGCGCGCGCCAGGCGGTGTGGCCGGCAAAGCGCGGCGCGCTGTGGTGGCCCAGCCGACGGCGCACGCTCGACCACAAGCCGTCGGCGCCGACGAGCGCGATGCCGCGCTCCTCGACCGCGCGTCCGGACGAGAGCGCCGCGACCGTGACGCCGTTGCCGTGCAGCGCGTAGTCCTCGACCCGGGTGCCGAGGTGGAGCGCGACATCGGGGTTGGCGCGCACCGCGTCGAGCAGCACCTTCTGCAGGTCGCCGCGGTGGATCACCCAGTAGGGCGCGCCGTAGCGCCGCTCCACGGCGGCGCCGAGCGGCGTGCGCGCCAGCATGCGGGCGGTCTGCGCGTTCAACACCCTGAGCTCCTCGGGCGCGACGACGCAGGATTTGAGCTCGTCGCCGAGCCCGAGCCCGATCAGCACCCGCGAGGCGTTGGGCGAGAGCTGGATGCCGGCGCCGACCTCTTCCAGGCGCTCGGCCTGGTCGAACACGGCGACGCGGAATCCGCGCTGCGCGATCGCCAATGCGGCGGTGAGCCCGCCGATGCCCGCGCCGGCGATGATGACGGTGCGCGAGGACGCCACGGCCTAGCTCTCTGTCAACGGATCAGGCTGCGTCTGCGAGCGCACACTCCGGCGGACGCGCCGCGTGGGGATCGAGGCCGCCGTCGTGGCGGAACAGGGTGGAGCAATAGGGGCAGATGATCTCGGTCGCGTCGCCCATGTCGAGGAAGACGTGGGGGTGATCGAACGGCGGCCTTTCGCCCACGCACATGAACTCCCTGGCGCCGATCTCGATCACCGGCACGCCCGGAGTGTTGTGGAAATGGGGAACGATCCTGTCCGCCATAGCTGTCCTCGCACGCCTCGGCGCCGCGCAAGTGCCGCCCGACTTGCGCCCGATGGGTAAAGCTGCCTCGCCCCGGAAACGGCCGGCACCATAGCCACCCGGATCACCGATTTCCAGGGCTAATGGGCGGGAAGCACAGCAGTTTTCGGAACTTGTCGAGACCGCTTCGGTTGTCGGATTAACGAATCGGCGAATTTTCCCACCCGCGCATGTCGCCAGCATGATCCGGCGTGATTATGTAGTACGACGTGACGTTACGGTGGGCGACTGGAACTGAGGACCGGATGACCGGGGCGCGGATCGCATTGCCGCTCGGCTTGGCCGTGGCCTTGGCGATCGCCGCGCTGGCCGTCCTGCCGCGCGGCTTCGAGGCGGACCAGCTGCTATCCGAGCAGGACGACCCGGTGGCGCTCGCCGACCGCGCCATCGCGCGCTCGTTCGATGCGTCGGTCGCCGCGCGCGAGATCAATGCCGCGCTTGCCGCCGATGACGCCGACCTCGCCCAGAGCTTCCTCGAGCTCGCCCGCGATCGCAACGTGCCGGTCGATGCGGCGCTGGCCGCGAAGGTCGAGCGGGCGAGCGCCGACGCGGCGAGCGTCCAGCGCTCGGTCGAAAGCTTCACGCGTGGTCTGATCACCGGCGAGCCCGACGATCTCGTCGGCTTCGCGGGCACCGCGCTCGGCGACCTGTTCGTGTTCGGCGACATCCGCGACGCGGTGCGCGAAGGCGGCCGGCTGGCGTCGGGCCAGGAGGCCGACCAGTTGATCCTCGGGCTCGCCTGCGTCGGCCTGGCGGTCACCGCCGGCACCTATTTCACCGCCGGTGCCGGGGCGCCGGCGCGGGTCGGATTGACGGTCGCCAAGGCGGCGCAGAAGACCGGCCGGATGAGCGGCCGCATGACGGCGTGGCTCTCCCGTTCGCTGCGCGAGACCATTGATTGGCCCGCGCTGCGGCGGGCGATCGGCGGGGCCAATCTGGCCGAGCCCGCGGTGGCGATCCGCGCCGCGCGCGAGGCGGTCAAGGTCGAGAAGGCCAAGGACCTCATGCGGCTCGCCGGCGATGTCGGCAGCGTGCAATCGAAGGCGGGAACGCGCGCCGCCCTCGACGGCCTCAAGCTCGCCGAAGGGCCGCGCGACATGTCGCGGATCGCGCGGCTGGCCGCGGCCAAGGGCGGCAAGACCCGCGCGATCCTCAAGGTCGCCGGCCGCAGCGCCATCATGCTCACCATGGGGGCGTTCAATCTCGCGATGTGGATGTTCTGGGCGCTGCTCACGCTGTTCGGCTTCGTCTCCTCGCTCAAGCGCATGACCGAGCGGACCACCGAGCGCTACTGCGCGCGCCGGAAGCTGCGCCTCGCGCGCGAGCGCGCCCAATGCGAGCGCGAACAAGCGCGGCGGCGAGCAGCCGCAGCCCCGCTCGATGAGCCCACGATCATCTATTCCTCCTCGCCGTCGCTCGCACCGCGCGCCGGACCACCCGACCGCAGCGCCGGCCCGGCCGAGGTGCTGCCGTTCCAGCGTCCGAAGGTCCGCGCGGCCGGCCGCTAGTTGCCCCTTCTTGGCTTTTTCGTCCCACCGTCATGAATGCCAACCGACATTTCCAGCACGATGGGATCGAGATCGCGTTTCTCGACGAGGGCGAAGGCGAGCCGATCGTCCTGGTCCACGGCTTTGCCTCCAACGCGGCGGTGAACTGGGTGCATCCCGGATGGGTGACCCGTTTGACCAAGGCCGGCCGGCGGGTGATCGCGCTCGATGTCCGCGGCCATGGCGCCTCGGGCAAGCTGTACGATCCGGCCGCCTATCGCACCGCCGTCATGGCCGAGGACGTGCGTGCGCTGATCGATCATCTCGGGCTTACGAGTGCCGACGTGATGGGCTACTCGATGGGCGCGCGCATCACCGCTTTCCTGGCGCTGGCGCATCCCGCGCGGGTGCGCAAGGCCGTGCTCGGCGGGCTCGGCAGTCACCTCGTCGACGGCGTGGGGTTGCCCGAGAGCATCGCCGAGGCGCTCGAGGCGTCCTCGCTCGCGGACGTCGAGGACCGCACCGGACGCACGTTCCGCGCCTTTGCCGAGCAGACCCAATCGGACCTCGCGGCGCTCGCCGCCTGCATCCGCGGCTCGCGCCAGACGCTGTCGCGCGAGCAAGCTGCTTCGATCCGCGTGTCGGTGCTGGTCGCGGTCGGCAGCAAGGACGCGGTCGCCGGCTCCGCCCAGGAGCTGGCGGCGCTGCTGCCGTTCGGCCGCGCGCTCGATATTCCCGGGCGCGACCACATGCTCGCGGTCGGCGACCGGGTGTTCAAGGAGGGGGTGTTGGCGTTTCTGGCGGAGCGGCCGTAAGCCGCAATTTCGCGCGGCAGGCCCCATTGGTGCGGCAGCGGCACGGCCCTATATGATCGTCTGCTGGCGCGGTTCGTGTTAGGACGGCGCCCCCGCGACAGCGATCTCCTGGAGGACGGTCATGGCCCAGCACCAGGTCAAAGCCACCAGCACGCTCGGAAAGGTCGATCCGGTCTGGGCGCGCATTCGCAGCGAGGCCGAGGAGGTGGTGCGGCGCGAGCCCGAGCTCGCGACCTTCATCTTTTCGACCATCCTGCATCATGACACGCTCGAGGCGGCGGTCGTGCACCGGGTCACCCAGCGCCTTGATCATCCGGAAGTGTCGGCCGAGCTGATCCGGCAGGCCTACGAGAACGCGCTGGAGAACCAGCCCTCGCTCGGCACCGCGTTCCGCGCCGACATCGTGGCGACGGTCGATCGCGATCCCGCCGCCAACCGTTTCCTCGAGCCGGTGCTCTATTTCAAGGGCTTCCACGCGATCCAGACCCATCGTCTGGCGCACTGGCTGTGGGGCAAGGGCCGCAAGGACTTCGCCTATTATCTGCAGAGCCGCTCCTCGGCGGTGTTCCAGACCGACATCAATCCGAATGTGAGCATCGGGCAGGGCATCTTCCTCGACCATGCCACCGGCCTGGTGGTCGGCGAGACCGCGCTGATCGAGGACGACGTGTCGATCCTGCAGGACGTCACGCTGGGCGGCACCGGCAAGGAGGCGGGCGACCGCCATCCCAAGATCCGCCACGGCGTATTGATCGGCGCCGGCGCCAAGATCCTCGGCAATATCGAGATCGGCCACTGCGCGCGCATCGCCGCCGGCTCGGTGGTGCTCAAGCCGGTGCCGCACAACACGACGGTGGCCGGCGTGCCGGCCAAGGTCATCGGCGAGGCCGGCTGTCCCGAGCCCTCGCGCTCGATGAACCACCTGTTCCAGCACCTGGATCCGTGATCGGGGGCGGTTGCCTCGGAGGGCCACCCGTGCCACGGTTCGGGTGGCGAAAGGCCTGGGGAGCGCAACATTGGACGTCCTGGAAGTCAGGAAGCTCGACGCCTATTTCAAGCGTCTGTTCGGCAACCCGCGCATCCGCGTGGTGCCGAAGAAAGCCGACTCCGCCGATGTCTTCGTCGGCGAGGAGCGCATCGGCGGGCTCGAGATGGACGAGGACGACGATGACGACCGCTCCTACAATTTCGAGATGAAGATCACACTGGGCGATGCGTCCACCACCGAGCCGGACATCAAGAAGCTCGACGCCTACCTCAAGCGCAAGTTCGACAATGAGCGCATCCGGGTGGTGCCGCGCGTGAGGAAGAAGGACTCTGCCGAAGTCTATGTCGGCGAGGAGTATATCGGCGTGCTGTTCTTCGACGAGAAGGACCCGCGCTCCTCCTTTTTCGAGCTGCCGATCCTGGCGCTCGACCTCGACGAGCCGGGCCTGCTCAAGAGCTAGCGCGCCGCGCCTACGATTTCACATCAGCTTCCCGGCGGCCGCAGGCTCGCGATCAGCCGATCCATCTTGCCCGCAACCGCACGCCAGTCGCCCAGCCAATCGCGCGGGAAGCGCACCACCAGATCGGCCGCGCCGATCCGCTTTTCGTAGAGGCAGGTGCCCGGCGTCGGGCCGGCGCCGTTGCGGGTGCAGCGCACCAGGAAGCCCGGCGCGGTGGCGTCATAGATGAGATCCTCGCCCTGGTAGGGCGTGCCTTCGCGGAAGGCGAGCGTGGTGAGTTCGCCCGGGCCGTGCAGCGCTTCGGACGCGGTGTAGCGCGGATAGATCGTCATCACCCGCTCGGCCGGCGCCAGCGTGTCGCCGGCGCCGGCGATGGTCATGAAGATGCGCTCGAATGTCGGACGCGGTGCCGGCGCGGTGCCGGTTGGCGGCGGCGGTTTGGCGTTCGGGTCGGGCGGCTCGAGCGAGGGCCACAGGAACACGAGATCGACGCGCTCATGCGCGCCGGGGCGGCGTTGCACCTTCACGCGGATGGCGGCCGGCGGCACATTGAAGGCGACGCCCGCGACCGTGATCGGGAAGGCCGGCGCGTCGGGTGCGATTGCGGCGCCCGGCCAGCGCGGCCACAGCAGGTAGCCGATCACCGCGATGGCGCCGAGGGCGAGCGCGATGACCACCACCAGCGGCGCCATGAGCAGACCCTGGCCGGCCCGCCGCCGGACACGGCGCGACGTCCGATCGGGATGTTCGGCCAGGTGGGTCGAGGTCATCGAGGGCCCCGCGAATCGGCAGGCAGTATGGCACGCGATCCGGCCTTTGCAGGGCGGGCGAACGATCGGCGCGTTTACCAATAATTAAGGATGTTGTGGCGCGGCGCCCTTGGCTCTGCGAAGACACCGGCGGGGAAACGGATATGGGGCGTCAATGTCACCGGAACAGGTTCAATCCTTCTTTGCGCTTGCGCTCGGCTTCGCGTTCGCCGGCGCGATCGCGACCGGCTACCAGGCCGTGACGCGTCGGCCGGCGAGCTTCGGGCTCTTGCACGACGGACCGCGGCCGGCGACCTTCGCGGCGGTGCCGCTGCTCGCCTTCGCGGCGCCCTTCATCATCATGCGCAACACCATCCGCGGCCGTCGTCTCGAGGACCGGCGCATCGGCGTGGTGATGCTGGCGACGGTGATCGCCGGCTTCTGGAGCCTGATGTCGGGCACCGTGGTGGTGATGGCGCTGTCGGTGGTCGGCATTCCCGCCGGCTGAACGTCGCTCGCCAAGCCGCGAGCGTCATGGCAAGGTCGCGCCCGCAAAAAAGCGGAGGGCGTGAATGGCCATCTACGAGCTTGACGGCGAGGCGCCGGAGCTGCCGCCCGACGGGCGCTATTGGATCGCCGACAGCGCCGACGTGATCGGGCGGGTGCGCCTCAAAAGCCATGCCAGCATCTGGTTCGGCGCGGTTCTGCGCGGCGACAACGAATGGATCGAGATCGGCGAGCGCACCCAGATCCAGGACAACGCCACGCTGCACACCGATCCGGGCTTTCCGATCATCATCGGCGACAATTGCGTCATCGGCCACAACGTCGTTCTGCACGGCTGCCTGATCGCGGCGAAGAGCCTGATCGGCATGGGCGCGATTCTGCTCAACGGCGCCAAGATCGGAGGAAACTGCATCGTCGGCGCCGGCGCCCTGGTCACCGAAGGCAAGGAGTTCCCCGACAACTCGCTGATCGTCGGCACGCCCGCGCGCGTGGTCCGCACGCTCGACGACAAGGCCGCCCACGAGATCGCCCGCGGTGCCGAAATCTACGTGCGGCGCTGGCAGAAATACGCGCAAGGTCTCAGGCGGGTCGGCTGATTTCCCTGCGGCGACAGCGATCTCTCCCCTGTTCGTGATCCTCAGTACTCACCGCAGAGGTGCATCGAAAGGAGCTTGACCCATTCCATTCCGCGGACGAATAGTGCGTCGCTTCTAGAAGCGGCCGAATCTGGCTGCAAGGCTACACACAGGGCGGTCTCATGCGCAGTCTGTCGGCCGCTTGCGGGCGGAAAATCAATTCGCCGTTTATTCGTATTGTCGGTGCCATCGCAGCATTGTCGATGTGCGGCTGGCCCGGAGCGCCTGTCTCGGCGCAGGATGCCGCAAGCAAGGCCAATCCTCCGGTTAGCGCCGAGTTCCGCGAATCTGTAACGCTGGCGAGCAAGGACGGCGTGCTCGAAGTCCGCCTGACCGCGCGTCAAGGCGCGGCCAAGCTCGATACGGTGGCTACTCCCGTCAAGAACTTCCTCCTCTTCGACTATCAGGTGATCCGCGGCACGGCATCCGATGGGCAGATGTCAGGCGGCGGCCTCTATCCGGCGCCGACCTTGCAGGTTTTTCCGGGCGAGACGCTGATCGTCCACCTGGAAAACGGCCTGTCGGACCTGACGATTCGGGATTACTTCATTCCGCGATACACGCCGAAGGGTGAGACGGTTCCGACCTACCCGGAGCAAATGACCTCATCGCCGTTGAACCTTCACGTTCACGGTGTCCACGTCAGTCCGAAAGGCAATGCCGACAACGTCCTGCTGCACATCCCGGCCGGCATGTCCAACACCTACACCTACAATATTCCGACCAACATGCCGCACGGAGCATATTGGTATCACAGCCACCTGCACGGCCTCACTGCGGCGCACACCTATCTGGGCCTTGCCGGCCTGCTCGCGATCGGGCGCACGGACGGCAACCTGCCGCTCGTCACGCAGAACAGCATTCCCGTCCGCAACATGCTGCTGCAATACAATTTCGTCTTCGATCGCGCCAACGGTCTTGCGCAGCTCAACAACCCGTACTGGCCGCAATTCGTAAGCTCGCTAGCGCCGCCGCAAGGCGACGAGCTGGCGAAGGGCACCTATCGCCCGCTGCTTGCCCCGGTGAACTTCAACGGGTCCAAGCCGGGAGAGAAATACTTCACCGTCTGGTATGCAGGGCCGCTCTCGATCCGCAACGAGCGCGGACGCTTCCAGTACATCCCGAGCAATCTGCTGCGCTTCACGGCGCATGCGGGCAGTGCCGACCCGGGTGTTGCGCCAAATCCGTCGCTTCCCGACGCCCATCGCGACGTGCAGTTGACGGTCAACGGCCAGTTCCAGCCGGTCATCAAAAGCAAGGCAGGCCAGACCGAGATCTGGGTGCTCTGCAATGTCAGCGACATCGCCTACATGAACGTCCAGCTGACCGAAACGGCAACGGGGCGGCATCCCAAGATCGCCATCGTCGGCCAGGACGGAAATCCCTATCCCGCCGTCCACTACCCCGTCACCGACAACGGCACGCGACTGCTCATTCCGCCGGCAAGCCGGTTCGCAATCGCCGTGACGATTCCTGCGGAAGGTGAGCTGGTGCTCGAGATGCCGGAGCGCGGGGGCGGCGCGAAGACGATCACTGCACCCGGCGTGCTTTACACCAACAATGGCACGGACAATCCTCCGGCCGTGCTCGGCAGCTTGAGCGCGCTGCCGTCAGCCGTCAGCTACGCCGACGGCTTCTTCGTCTTCCCGACCCAGGTGCTGGCAAAGGCCGTGCCTTCGCAAGGCCCAGGCCGGACGACCGTGTTTGCCGAAGGACAGGCGCTCGGCGCCTATACGCCGTTCGTTGAACTTTCCGACAGGACTCCGGATTTCAAGCGCGAAATCAGGATCTCGGGAGGATTCCTCAACAATCTGGCAAGCTTGGACGATCCGAAATCATTCATTTATGCCTTCGATGGCGGTGCATTTCCAAACGTGCCGCTGGTCCAGCCGCGGCTTGATTCGGTCGAAGAGTGGAGGTTCGTCAACTACAACAATGACGAGCATCCCATCCACGTCCACGTCAACGATTTCCAGGTCACCGAATACTACGATCCGACAACCGGACTGCGGACCGGCGCGGACAAGTTCAGCATCGACAATGCCAATGCACCGGCCCCGACCATGCAGATCGACGAGACCGTCATCGAGCCCGGCATTCTTTCAATCCGCACCAGGTTCGACGACTACATCGGTCTCTTCGTGATGCATTGTCACCGGCTCAACCACGAAGACAATGGGCTGATGGCGCTCATCAACGTCATCCCGGCGATTTCCAGCTACGCCGTGGCGGTGCCGGGCGCTCCAGGGAAAGCCGCGCAGGTGCGCGTCCATGACGGCAACGGCGACCGGCTGCTCGCGACGGTCACCCCGTTTCCCGGCTACGAAGGCAGCGTCAGCGTGGCCATGGGCGACGTCGACGACGATGGCGTGTACGATCTTATCGTCGGCGCCGGCAAGGATCGTGCTCCCGAAGTCGTGGTCTATTCAGGCAAGGCCAGGAACGGGAGAAATGCCTTCGCGACGGAGCTGGCGCGCTTCCGGCCGTTCGCGGC
>JBEVIH010000234.1:0-9628 GCA_040510815.1 Xanthobacteraceae bacterium
CCGGGCATGCCCGGCTCCCCCGGCATGCCGGGAGCGCCCGGAGCGCCGGGTGGCGGCTTCGGCGCCGCACCGCAGCAGCAGGGGCCACCGCCCGCCTGTCAGGCGCTGCTCGCCAACCGCGACGAGACCCAGAAGCACGCCATGGCGATCCGCGACGCCGGCAAGAAGAAGGTCGGCCCGGAGGAGGCCTGCAAGCTGTTCAAGGTGTTCCTGGCGTCCGAGACCAAGATGATCAAGGGACTGGAAGAGCACGCCGCAACCTGCGGCGTCCCGCCCGATGTCATCAAGGCGATGAAGACCCAGCACGCGCAGGCTGCGAAAACCGGCAAGCACGTCTGCGATGCCGCCGCCGCGCAAGGCCAGCGCCCCGCCGGCCCGAGCCTGAGCGACGCGCTCGGCACCACCCCGATGGTCCCGGATGCCGCGGGGGCCAAGAAGGGCGCCGGCACCTACGACACCCTCACAGGCACGCCCCTGCAGCGATGACCGACGGCGCGGGACGCGTCGCCGACTCGACCGGAAACTGGGTCGACGGCGTCGCACCCGAATGGAGCCGTCCCTATCTGCGCCTCGCCCGCCTCGACCGTCCGATCGGTTCGTGGCTGTTGCTGCTGCCGTGCTGGTGGTCGGCGGGGCTGGCCGCGGTCGCCGTCCGCCAGCAGGTCGATCTCTGGCTGCTGGTTCTGTTCTTCATCGGCGCGTTCGCGATGCGCGGGGCGGGCTGCACCTGGAACGACATCGTCGATCGCGACCTCGATAAGCGGGTCGAGCGCACGCGCTCGCGGCCGATCCCGTCCGGACAGGTCAGCGTGCGGGCGGCGGCGGCGTTCCTGGTGCTGCAGGCGCTGGTCGGACTCGCCGTGCTGCTGCAGCTCGACCGCTTCGCCATCGCCGTCGGCTTCGCCTCGCTGGCAATCGTCGCGGTCTATCCGTTCATGAAGCGGTTCACCTACTGGCCGCAGATCGGGCTCGGGCTCGCCTTCTCCTGGGGCGCGCTGATGGGCTGGGCGGCCACCTTTTGGCGGCTCGATCCGCCGGCCTATCTGCTCTATGCCGGCGCCATCGCCTGGGTGATCGGCTACGACACCATCTACGCCCATCAGGACCGGGAGGACGACGCGCTGATCGGCGTCAAGTCGACGGCGATCTTGTTCGGCGCCCGCACCAAGCCCATGCTGACCGTGTGCTACGCGCTGGCGGTGGTGCTGATCGCGCTCGCCGGCTGGCTGGCGGGCGGCGGAGTGCTTTTCACGGTCGGACTCGTCGCCTTCGCGGCGCATCTCGCCTGGCAGGTCGTCCGCCTCGACATCGACGATCCGCTCAACTGCCTCGCCGTGTTCAAGTCGAACCGCGACGCCGGGCTGATCCTGTTCGCCGCGCTCGTGCTCGACGCCGCCTGGCACGCGCTTTGAGGAGACCACCCAAATGCTGCAGGGCGGATGCTATTGCGGGCGGATTCGCTACGAGGTCACCGGCACGCCGTTTAACGAAACCAACTGCCATTGCTCGATCTGCCGGCGCACGACCGGCGCGCCGTTCGTCGCCTGGTTCAGCGTGCGGCCATCGGAGTTTCGCCTGCTGTCGGGCGACCCGACGAGCTTCCGATCGAGCCGCCAGGCCGTCCGCGCGTTCTGTCCTCATTGCGGCACCCAGCTGACGTTTCAGAGCGAAGATTCGCCCGAGGACATCGACGTCACCACCTGCAGCCTCGACGATCCCGATGCGGTGCCCGCCAAGGATCACACCCGCACCAGCAGCAAGCCGCGCTGGATTCACCTCGGCGACGGGTTGCCCGCCTATCGCGAAGCCCGGTCGGACGGTTAGCTACATCGCGTGGCCGCGGGCGGCGGTGGCGCCCTGCGCCAAGGTCGGCCAGGCGGCCGGTGCGCGCAGGCGCGCAGCGGCCTCGGCCGGCGGCAGGCTGCGATCCCAGTCGCGGGCGATGAAGCGGCAGGCGCTGATACCGTCGGATTGCGGCGAGGCGAGCCACACGATCGGCGCGGCCATGATCTCGGGATCGAGCAGCACCGGCGGGCGCGGCTTGCCGGGCGGGAAAAAGCCGGGCGTGTCGGTCGGCCCGCCCGGCACCAGGATGTTGACGGTCACGCCGGTGCCTTCCAGGTCCTTGGCGAAGCTCACGCAGCAGGCTTCGAGCGCGGCCTTCGACGCGCCATAGGCCGACAGCCCGGCCGCCAGCATCGTGTCGAAACTGGTGGTGACGTTGATGATGCGTCCCCATGCGCGCTTGATCATCGGCTCGGCCGCGAACCGCGCCATCAGGAATGCGCCGACGCAATTGATCGCGACGATCCGCTGCCAGCCGTCCGGATCGGCGTCGAAGAACTTGACGCGGGGCTCACGGTGGCCGGCCGCGTAGGACATGCTGATGCCGGCGCAGTTGACCAGGATGTCGAGCGCGCCGCAGCCGTCGACGACCTTCTTGACCGCGTCCCGGCAGGCGGCGGCCTGCGACACGTCGCCAGGGACGGCGAGGAATGTCCCGCCGAAGCCCGGCTCGGCCGCAAGCTGCGCGAGCCTGGCGGCATCGACGTCGACGCCGGCAACGCGGGCGCCCGCGGCCGCCAAGGCTCGCGTCATCACCCGGCCCATGCCGCTCGCCGCTCCGGTCACCAAAGCCACCCGGCCCGCGAGCAATTGCTGTTCCGCCATGTGCGTGGTTCTCCCATTCACCCGCACCGACGATGGCAGGTCGCCGCCATCGATTCAATTGCTCGCACGGTCGCAAGCGGGCCGCGTTGCGCCGGTGCCGGCGCGGGTGTTAGCTATCCGCGCGGCAACAACGACACCTTCCGGGAGAGCGACATGTGGCGTGCAAGGCTCGGGGCGGCGTCGCTCGCCGCCGCTGTAATGCTGGCGGCCGGGCAGGCCTGCCAGGCCCAGGAGCGGCTCAAGGTCGCGGTCGGCGGGCGCGGCATCGGCGAGACCTTCATCACCGAGGTCGGCTACAAGGCCGGTCTGTTCGACAAGCACAAAGTCGTGCTCGACATCTTCTATACCGACGGCGGCGGCGAGACCCAGCAGGCGGTGATCTCCAACAGCGCCCAGATCGGCACCGGCGTGGGCTTCCTGGGGGCGATCGGCGTGTTTGCCAAGGGTGCGCCGGTGCGCATCATCGGCGGCTCCTTTGCCGGCGGCAACCAGGTGTTCTGGTACGTGCCGGCGGACTCGCCGATCAAGCGGGTGGCGGACCTCGACGGCAAGACCGTGGCCTATTCGAACAACGGCTCGTCGACCCACGCCGGCGTGCTCGCCCTGCAGAGGCACTACAAGCTCAATTTCAAGCCGACGCCGACCGGCAACGCCGCCGCCACCATGACGGCGACCATGAGCGGGCAGGTCGACGCCGGCTGGGCGGGCGCGCCGTTCGGCGTCGCCGAGCTCGAAGCCGGCAAGATCCGGCTGATCATGAAATCGTCGGACGCGCCGGACTTCGACAAGCAGACCAGCCGCGTGCTCATCGCCAACGCCAACGAGCTCACGGCCCGCCCCGAGGCGTTCGCCCGCTTCATGCGCGGCTATCGCGACTCGCTCGCCTGGATCTATTCGACGCCGGAGGGGCTCAAGGCCTACGCCGCCTTCGCCAAGCTGTCGGAGCCGGTCGCCAGGCGCGCGCTCGCCGACTTCCTGCCGCCCGCCGGGGTCAATCCGGACCGCATCTCCGGCATCGACGAGGTGATGGCCGACGCGGTGAGCTTCAAGTTCCTCGCCGCCCCGCTCAATAAGGAGCAGGTCGCAGAGCTGATCCAGATTCCGGAACGGCGGCAGTAGGGCCGGCGTCGACGAAGCGGCCAGCGAATGATCAAGTCCTGGCGATGATCTCGCGCTCGCCGCGATGCACGGCAGCGGCCGCAATCGAACGGCCCACCTTGCGCCGCAGCGGCTGCGTTGGGCGCCGCGATTTGAGCACGCCGCACCGGCGACGGCGCCGGATCGGCGCGGCGACCCGCAGCGCCCCGATTCGCTCGAACGGCTCGCGCAGGCAGCCGTCGGCTTCCTCCACCAGCAGCGGCAGGCCCAGCACGCGCGCCCACGCCTGCCATTCGGCGACGATGTCGCTGCTGTCGTCGGCGCGGTAGAGGGTGAGTGACAAGGCCGGGTCGGAATGCTCGAGAACGACCGCAACGGCGCCTGTCGTCTCGCCGGCCGGCGGCTCCATGCGGATCGCCACGCCGCGATAGGCGCGGACCGGCAGGTTGAGCGCCATCTTGATGCCGCGCAGCGCGCGCCGCAGCACCACCCGCTCGCGGTGAAGCTCGACCACCCGGACGCGTTCGTCGGCGGTGAGGTCGGTCGCTTCGAAGCGCAGCGGGAGGGCGAAGGGGTCGAGCCGCTCGACGCGGCTCGACCCGGCAGGCGTGGCCCTGCCGATTGTTGCTTGACGCCTCAACATGGTCTCCCCGCCGAGGTGGTCCCCGGTTCGTGTCGCCCCGCCGGAGTTCAGGCCCCCCGGTCTGTTGCCGCAAATATGCCCCGAACAGATCGGAATCGGCTTAACGTTCCTGGTTAATCCGCGGTATCGGGGCGTTCTCCGCGCGGCATGCTTGATGGGAGCTTGCCGCACGTCGTGAATTTGTTGTTATCGCGGCCCGCAAATGCTTCAAATCGGCCCGTGAGCACATAAATCCCGCCGATGTCCTCCCTGCTCGACCAATCCGCATTGACCGACCTCGCCGAACGGCTGGTCGCCGCCGCCCGCCGCGCCGGCGCCGACGACGCCGACGCGGTGGCGGTCCGCTCGATGTCGCTGGCGGTCGAGGTGCGCGAAGGCGCAGTCGAGGAATCCGAGCGCGCCGAGGGCGACGACGTCGGGTTGCGCGTGTTCGTCGGGCGCCGGCAGGCGGTGGTCTCGACCAACGACGTCAACGGCGACGTGGCGCCGCTCGCCGAGCGCGCCGTCGCCATGGCGCGGGCGGCGCCCGAGGACCCCTATGCGGGCCTCGCCGATGCGCGCGAGCTCGCGCGCGAGGTCCCCGACCTCGATCTGCTCGATCCCGATCTGCCGTCGGTGGCGCTCTTGGAGCAGCGCGCCAAGGAGGCCGAAGCCGCCGCGCTCGCAGTCAAGGGCGTGAGCAAGTCGGGCGGAGCGTCGGCGTCGGCCGGGATCGGCGGCATGGTGCTGGTGACCAGCCAGGGCTTTCGCGGCGCCTATCTGAGCTCCGGCCAGAGCGTGATGGCGATGGCGATCGCGGGCGAGGGCACCGCGATGGAGCGCGACTACGACTATTCCTCGGTGATCCACGGCGCCGATCTCGATCCGCCCGAACGGATCGGGCGCACCGCCGGCGAGCGCGCGGTCGAGCGGCTCAATCCGCGCAAGATCGAGACCAAGCGGGTGCCGGTCGTGTTCGACCGGCGGGTGGCGGGCTCGATGGTCGGCCATCTCGCCGGCGCGATCAACGGCAGCGCGGTCGCGCGCAAGACCAGTTTCCTCAAGGACCGGCTCGGCGCGCGGCTGTTCAAGCCCGGCATCCGGGTGATCGACGATCCCCGCCGCATGCGCGGCCTGCGCTCGCGCCCGTTCGACGCCGAGGGCGTCGCCACCAGGCCGCGCGCGGTCATCGACGACGGCGTTCTGGCCTCGTGGTTTCTCGATTGCGCCACCGCGCGCGAGCTCGGCCTGGCGACCACCGGCCACGCCCAGCGCGGCGTGTCGTCGACGCCGTCTCCGGGCCCCACCAACCTGCATCTCGAGGCTGGCGCCGACACGCCGGACGCGCTGATCTGCGACATCGTCGACGGCTTCTACGTCACCGACCTGATCGGCACCGGCGTCAATCAGGTGACCGGCGACTACAGCCGCGGCGCCTCCGGGTTCTGGATCGAGAACGGCGTGCGCAGCTATGCGGTGAGCGAGCTGACCATTGCCGGCAACCTCGTCGACATGTTTGCCACGCTCACCCCGGCCAACGATCTCGAGTTCCGCTACGGCACCAATGCGCCGACCGTGCGCGTGGAGGGTCTGACCGTTGCCGGACGGTGATCCCGCCCTCGATCTTGCCGGCGCGCGCGATCTTTTGGCCGATGCGGTGCGGGAAGGGGGCGCGCTGGCGCTGCAGACCTTTCGCGGCGAGCTCAAGAGCTGGCTCAAGGGCAAGTCGTCGCCGGTGAGCGAGGCCGATCTGGCGGTCGACGCGCTGCTGCGCCAGCGGCTGATCGCCGGCAACGATTTCGGCTGGCTGTCGGAGGAGACCGAGGACGACCCGTCGCGGCTGCAGAAGGCCCATGTCTGGGTGGTCGATCCGATCGACGGCACCCGCGCCTATCTGGCGGGCCAGCCCGAATGGGTGATTTCCGCGGCGCTGGTGCACGACGGCCGTCCGGCGGTCGCGGCCGTCTACGCGCCGGCCACCGATGAGCTGTTCCTGGCGACCGCGGGCGGCGGCGCGACGCGCAACGGCGTGCCGATCGGCGCGAGCGGCAACGATCACCTGGCGGGCGCGCGAGTCTCCGGAGCGAAGCGCCGCCTCGACGCGCTGGCGGCGATCGAGCCGCGCATCGAGACGGTGCCGCGCGTGCCGTCGCTGGCCCTGCGGCTCGCGCGCGTCGCCGCCGGCGCGCTCGACGCCACCTTCACCGCGCCCGGCAGCCACGACTGGGACCTTGCGGCGGCCGATCTTTTGGTGCACGAAGCCGGCGGCGCGTTGACGACGTTGACGGGGGATCGCTTGATCTACAATCAGGCAAATCCGGTTCATGGCGCGCTGGTCGCCGCCGGCGGCGCCCGCCACCGGGTGCTGCTCGGCGTGATCCGCGATCGGATCGCCGAATTCGCGTGACCGGGGTCGCGGCGTCGTCATCGATCGAGGGCCGAGTCATGCCGGACAAGCCCGCTCCCGGACAATTGCTCCATCTGGTGTTCGGTGGCGAGGTCACCGATTTCGACAAGGTCGAGTTCAAGGACCTCGACAAGCTCGACATCGTCGGGGTTTATCCGAACTACGCCACCGCTTATGCGGCGTGGAAGGCGAAGGCGCAGCAGACCGTCGACAACGCCCACATGCGGTATTTCATCGTCCACATGCATCGGCTGCTCGATCCGGAGACGGACCGGCCGGCTGGACGCTGACGACCCGCTCCCATGTCGCGGAGGCAAGGTTCACCGGATTGCCGCGGTCGTGGCAGCCGAATACCCTCATCCGGCATGGCGGACAACGGGCTCGTCCACGGGTCGAAAGACATGCGCGCGAACGCCGGAACGCGAATGCGTCGGGGCAGCGGTCGTGCTTGACGCTCTGCCGCTGTCGCTGCGCGCCTATCGTCTGTTGTCGGCGGCGGTGGCGCCGTTGGCGCCGGCGCTGCTGTCGCATCGGGTCAAGCGCGGCAAGGAGCATCCCGCGCGCCTCAACGAGCGCTACGGCGAGACCAGGATCGCCCGGCCGCCCGGACCGCTGGTGTGGATCCACGGCGCCAGCGTCGGTGAGCTCTTGGCGGTCATCCCGCTGATCGAGCGCATCCGCGAAAAGGAATTCGGCGTGCTGTGCACGTCGGGCACCGTCACCTCGGCCAATCTCGCCGGGCAAAGGCTGCCGCCGGACGTGATCCATCAGTTCGCCGTGCTCGACGCGCCGCGCTTCGTCAATCGCTTCTTCGACCATTGGCGGCCCGACGTCGCGATGTTCGTCGAATCCGACCTGTGGCCCAACCTGATCATGACCAGCGCCAAGCGCGGGATTCCATTGATTCTGGTCAATGGGCGGGTCTCGGAGCGCTCCTTCGGCCGCTGGCGGCTGGCTCCGGGCTTCATCGCCACGCTGCTGCGCTGCTTCGATCTCTGCCTCGCGCAATCGGCCGCGTATGCCGGGCGTTACCGCGACCTCGGCGCGCCCCGCATCGTCACCACGGGCAATCTCAAGCTCGACGTGCCGGACCCGCCCGCCGACGCCGAAAGCCTGGCCGCGCTCAAGGCCGCGGTCGGCGAGCGCACCGTGATCGCGGCGGCCTCGACCCATGCCGGCGAGGAGACGGTGCTGCTCGAGGCGCACCGGCGGCTGCGCGGCTCGTTCCCGCAACTGCTCACGATCATCGCGCCGCGCCATCCCGATCGCGGGCAGGGCATCGTCGAGATCGCCAGCGCCGCCGGGCTCTCCGCGGTGCTGCGCTCGCGCGGCGAGCTGCCCGGCCCGACGACCGACGTCTATGTCGTCGATACGGTGGGCGAGCTCGGGCTGATGTACCGGCTGGCGCCGATCGTGTTCGTCGGCGGATCGCTGGCGAGCCATGGCGGCCAGAACCCGATCGAGCCGATCAAGCTCGGCGCCGCCATCCTGCACGGGCCGCACGTGTGGAACTTCGCCGAGATCTATGCCGCGCTCGACAAGGCGCACGGCGCCGAGCAGGTGACCGACGTCGGCAAGCTGGCGGTGCGCATGGGCGCCTGGCTCACCGACGCCGGTGAGCGCGCCGCGGTGGTGGCGGCCGGGCGCGAGACCGTCGCCACGCTGGGTGGCGCGCTCGACCGCACCTTGGCGGCGATCGAACCCTATCTGATGCAGATTCGCCTCGAACGCCGCGCCCCCGATGCGTGAGCCGGCCTTCTGGTGGCGCGAGACCGGCGCCGCCGCCCGGTTGCTCGCGCCGGTCGCGGCGCTCTATGGCGCGGTCGCCGGTGCACGGCTCAAGCTGCGCGGCCGCCGCGCCGGCGCGCCGGTGGTGTGCGTCGGCAATTTGACCGTGGGCGGCGCCGGCAAGACGCCGACCGCGCTCGCGGTCGCCCGCATGCTCATGGCGGCCGGCGAGCGGCCCGCGTTCCTCAGCCGCGGCTATGGCGGCGAGCTTCCCGGTCCGCTTGCGGTCGATCCCGCCCGGCATCGTGCGGCCGAGGTCGGCGACGAGCCGCTGCTGCTGGCGCACGCGGCGCCGACCGTGGTGGCGCGCGCGCGTGTGGCCGGCGCCGGGCTCGCGGTCGCCGCCGGCGCCAGCGTCGTCGTCATGGATGACGGGTTTCAAAATCCGTCGCTGGCCAAGGATTTCTCGGTGCTGGTGGTCGACGCCAGGCGCGGCATCGGCAACGGCAAGGTGATCCCGGCCGGCCCGTTGCGGGCGCCGCTGCGCGTCCAGCTCGAGCGTGCCGATGCGCTGCTGGTGGTGGGTGCCGCGCCCGGCGCCGCCGACGTCGCGGCCGCCGCGCGTGCCCGCAACCTTCCGGTGTTCGAGGCGCGCCTGCAGCCGGACGCGGGCGTCATCGCCGCGCTCGGCGGCGGCCGCGTGCTGGCATTCGCGGGAATCGGCGATCCGGAGAAATTCTTCGCCACTCTGGCCGCCGCCGGAGTTGCGGTCGCGGCCACGCGGAGCTTCCCCGATCATCACCGCTATAGCGCAGCCGAGGCACAGGCCCTGTGCGACCACGCCGACCGCGAGGGCCTGGTGCTGGTGACGACCGAGAAGGACTTGGCGCGGCTTTCCGGCGAAGCGGCGAGGGCGGAGCTGGCGGCGCGCGCTGCCGCGCTGCCGGTGACGCTCGTCTTCGACGACGAGCGGTCGTTTGCGCGTTTGATGCTGGATCGGATCGCCGCGGCGCGGAAGGCGGCTGGCTAGAGCATTTTAAGGAAAAGTGGGAACCGGTTTTACGTCCGAAAATTCGATAAAAACAATATCTGACGGGCGAGCG
>JBEVIH010000235.1:0-8972 GCA_040510815.1 Xanthobacteraceae bacterium
ATGAGCGCGCCTTTGGAGATGCCGTAGGTCGAGCGCTCGGCGGCGCCGACCAATCCGTGGGTCGACGCGATATTGACGATGACGCCCGGCCGGGAGCCGGCGATCAGGTGCCGGCCGACCTGCTGGGTCAGAAAGAAGGTCCCCCGCAGATTGACCGCCATCACCGCGTCCCATTCGGCGAAGCTCACATCGACCGCGAGCTTGCGCAGGTCCGTGCCGGCGTTGTTGACCAGCACGTCGAGGCGACCGAACGCCGCGATGACATCCGCCGTTGCGCGCTCGATGCTCGCCTGCGAGCGCAAGTCGAGCACAAGCGGCAAGGCCCGAATGCCGGTGGCCGCGAGCTCGGCCGCGGTGTCGCGCAGATTCTCGGCGCGGGTGGCCGAGACCGCAACGTCGAAGCCATCGCGGGCGAGCGCCAGCGCGGTCGCCGCTCCGACGCCATATGACGCTCCGGTCACCAATGCAGTTCGTTTGGGGGTGGATGGACCCATGTTGCATGCCGTCCCCGCCAGCGAGAGTGCCGACGACGCAGTATCCACTCGCGCACACACGGCGCAAGCACGCCCAATTGCGAATTGCCGAGGTTCCGCTTTCGCGCGGCACGACGAGCTATTACTCTGCGGCGTCAGGGACCGAACGAGGAAGCGATGTTTCGAACAAGGCTTGTCGCCGCGCTCATCGTGGCCGGCGTTGCGTTGCATCAGCCGGCGCAGGCGCAAACCAAGGTGCGGGTCGGCCAGCCGCAGCCGGGGACATTCCAGTTCGTGCCGCTGCAGGTCGGCACCGCGGCCGGCATCTTCAGAAAGCACGGCATCGATCTCGAAGTGATCAGCTTCGGCGGCGGCCCCCGCGTGCAGCAGGCGATCGCGGCGAACTCGATCGATATCGGCATCGGGTCGGGGCCGGAGCTCGCCTTCGTCGCCAAGGGAGCGCCGGAGATCGGCGTCGCCGCCATGGCGGACGCGCCCTACTCGGTCGTGCTCACCGTGCTCAAGGACTCGCCGATCAGGGCGGCCGAGGACCTCAAGGGCAAGACCATCAGCATTTCGAGCAAGGGCTCGCTGACCGACTGGCTCGGGCAGGAGCTCTCACGGCAGCTGGGTTGGGGCTCGACCGGCATCAACCTCGCCCCGCTCGGCTCGACCGCGGCGCAGGCCGCGGCGCTCAAGACGCGCCAGATCGACGGCATGATCGTCGAGGCCAATGCCGGCTACCGGATGGAGGAGGACGGCAGCGGCCGCGTGCTGGTTCGGTTCGGCGACCGGATCAAGGTGTTTCACATCTATGTCTTCTTCGCGCGCAAAGGCTTCGCCGAACAAAGCCCGGATGCGGTCCGCGCTTTTCTCGCCGGCTGGTTCGAGACCATCGACCATATGCGCGCCCACAGGGGCGAGACGATCGAAATCGTGCGACGCACCGCCGAGGTCTCGGAGCGCGTCGCCGCCCGCGGCTATGACGAGCTGATGGGCATGTTCAATCGGACCGGCAGGTTCGATCCGAAGGCGCTCGACGTGCTGGCGCGCTCGTTCGTCGAAATGGGCTCGCTGCCGCAGGCGCCCGACATGCGCATGCTGATCACCGAGCAATATCTGCCGGCCGCAAAGTGACTAGCGATCCTCCGCGGTCGTCTCGAACCTGATCGCCGCCGGCGTGCCAGGCGGCAGCGGTCGCGGATCGACCTCGACCACGCCGTCCGAGACCCGCACCCGATAGGTGGCGAGCTTCTCGGTGAACGGCGGCGGCGCGCAGCCGTCGTCGAGGCGGTATTGATAGCCGTGCCACGGGCAGGTGACGCAGCCGTCGATGATGCGGCCCTCGCCGATCGGGCCGTTCTGGTGCGCGCAGAGGTTCGACAGCGCGCCGATTACCGTGCCGTCGCGAAACACCGCGATGCGCTCGCCGCCGGGCGCCGCGACGATGCGCGCCGCCTGGTCGGGGATCGAGAGCGGCGGGCCGACCGGTATCCAGCCTTCGCCGCCGGTCGCGGTGCCGCGGTCGGCGACGCGTTCGCGCCAGGCGGCAACCAGATGCAGCACCGTCACCACCGCGAAGCCGATGACCAGCATCGCCGGAATGAGCGGATTGCGATCCGATTGCATGACGCCGATCGCGACGTGCATCACCACCAGGCCATAGGCGACATAGAGCGCCATATGCAGGGCCTTCCAGGCCGGCGGGCCGAGGAAGACGAGCCAGAAATCATGGCTGGTCGCCGCCATCAGGAAGAGGATCACGAGCGCCGCGATGCCGAGCGCCTTGAACGGGAAACCGATGAACTTGCCGTAGTCCGAGATCTCGGTGAGCTCCGCATAGAGGTTCGGAAGCGCGTTTTGCACCGCGTACCACTCGATCATGAACCAGACATGCGTGAGCGCGACCAAAAACGTCAGCACTCCGAAATGGCGGCGGTTGTACAAAAGCGGCAAGAAGCGGCGATCGAGCCGCGTCAACGGGCCGATCGAAAGGATGACGGTCAGCATCAGGAACGCGCAACTGCCGAAGGCGCGGATGCGCAGGTCGATCGCGGCCGGCTGATCCTTCGGCGGGTCGAGCCAGGTGGCCACGATCAGGTAGCCGGCGAGGTAGAGCGCGACCGCCGCGATCAGGATCGCGTCATAGACGAGCTTTTGCCGATTCCATTGGACCGCGCGGAAGCCCACGCTCATGGCGCACGCGCCCCCGCAGTCTCGGCCGTGCTCGGCGCTTTCCCCTCGGGTGGCGGCCGCAGGACGAGCGCCATCGCCAAGCCGAGCGCCACCACCAGCGCCAAGACCGGCCACAGCACGCGATGGACGGATCGATGGGTAAGCCTCATCGGGCGGATTTCAGCCAGCGCACGAGCACGTAGGGCCAGAGCGCGGCGGCGCCGGGCGCGATCAGAATGCGCGCGCCGATCGTGACCGGCATCGGCTGCACGCGCGTCACGCCGAAGATCACGAACGCGAGCGCGATGACGACGCCCGCCACCGTGTAGAGCGCAAGAGCAATCCACAACAGCATGGCACCCCGCTACCCGAAAAACCGGGCGGGGAGGATCGATCATGATGCGCTGGAAGACAAGCGCCATCGGGGCGCCGGCCGGCGATGTTTCACCAAAATAGGCACGCGAACGACTGGTTTGCGGTCAATTCCTCAGGTGGGATTCACAACACGGAAACCTCTCTTAACTATCGTAGGCATGCGAGCCCCGGCATTCACAGACAAATTTCCGAAGCCGCCATGAGCAAGCCGCAATGTCCCTGGGGCCTCGAAATCCGCGGCCTGACCAAGCGCTTTGACCGTCTCGCCGTCGACGGGCTCGACCTCAGCGTGCGCGCCGGCGAGTTCTATGCGCTGCTTGGTCCCAACGGCGCGGGCAAGACCACGACATTGCGGATGGTCACCGGGCTGCTGCGGCCCGATGCCGGCTCGATCTCGGTGCTCGGGATCGACGCGCTCGCCGATTCGGTGTCGGCCAAGCAGATCATGGCGTGGATTTCCGACGAGCCGATGATCTACGACAAGCTCACGCCGTTCGAATATCTGGAGTTCGTTGCCGGGTTGTGGGGCGTCGATGCCACCGTCGCCCACGCCAGTGCAAGCGATCTTCTCGGCTGGCTTGGTCTTACCAAGCATGCGCACGAGCGCTGCGAAGGGTTCTCGAAGGGCATGCGGCAGAAGGTGGCGTTGGCGGGGGCATTGGTGCACGACCCGCGCGTGATCATTCTCGATGAGCCGCTCACCGGCCTCGACGCGGCATCGGCCCGGCAAGTCAAGACCGTGTTGCGCGAGCGCGTCGCCGCCGGCGGCACGGTGATCATGACCACGCACATTCTGGAGGTGGCGGAGCGGATGGCGGATCGCATCGGCGTGATCGCCGGCGGCCGGCTGATCGCGCACGGCACGCTGGAGGAGCTTCGCGGCAAGGCCGGCAAGAGCGCCACGACGCTGGAAGACACTTTCCTCACCCTCATCGCCGAGCAGGCAGCCGCCGCGTGAGCCAGCCCGGCACGTTGACCTGGTTCGCACAGCATGAGTCCCGCCTGGCATGGCGGGACTGGCTTGCCATGATGACGGCCGGGCGGCGCCGGCGTGTGCGAACTGTCGCGATCGCATTGACCGTATTCGCGGTCTTCATGCACGTCGTCGCCTATTCCATGGTCGGCCGTTTCGCCGCTGTCGGGTTCAATGCCGACAAGGCGACCCTGGTCATGATCACGGGCAGCCTGCTGCTGGCATGGTCGCTGATGCTGTCGCAGGCGATGGAATCGGTGACCCGGGCATTCTACGCGCGCTCCGATCTCGATCTCATCCTCTCGTCGCCGGCCGCTGCACGCAAGGTGTTTGCGGTGCGCATCGCCACAATGGCGCTCTCGATCGTCCTGATGGGCGTGCTGTTGGCGGCCCCGTTCATCAATGTCCTGGCGGCTTCCGGCGAATTTCGCTGGCTTGCCGCCTATGGGGTGGTCGTGGCGCTGGGCCTTGCGGCCGGCGCGTTCGCCGTCGCGCTGACGATCGCCTTGTTCAAGATCATCGGCCCGAAGCGGACCCGGCTGGTGGCGCAAATCATGGCCGCGGTGATCGGCGCGGCCTTCGTCATCGGGTTGCAGCTGGGCGCAATCCTGTCCTACGGCACCTTGTCGCGGACCGACTTTCTGGAGTCGGATGCGCTCGTCGCCCTGGCGCCCGATATCGGCAGCGTGGCCTATTGGCCCGCGCTCGCCATCCTCGGCGATTTCGCGGCGCTTGCCGCCGTGGTGGCGGCAAGCATCGTCCTGCTCGCCGCCGCGATCGCAATTTTCTCGCCGCGGTTCGGCGATCATGCCATTGCGGCGGCCAGCGTCCCTGTCACGCGGCAGCACCGCTGGTCGACGGGATTTCGCACCTCCAAGCCGAGGCAGGCCTTGCGGCAGAAGGAGTGGACGCTGCTCGTCCGCGATCCCTGGCTGGTGTCGCAGACGCTGATGCAGATCCTCTACCTGCTGCCCCCCGCGTTCCTGCTCTGGCGCAGCTTCGAAGGCAGCGAAGCGCTGCTGGTGCTGGTGCCGGTCCTGGTGATGGCGGCGGGACAGCTGGCGGGAGGGCTCGCCTGGCTTGCCATCTCGGGCGAGGACGCGCCGGACCTGGTCGCGAGCGCGCCGGTGCCGGCGCGGCAGGTCGTGCGCGCGAAAATTGAGGCGGTCATGGGCGGAGTGGGTCTGGTGTTCCTGCCCTTTGTCCTCGCGCTTGCCTTGCTCTCGCCGTTTCACGCCGCCGTCTCGGCCGTCGGCATCTTCATCGCCTCGGCGTCGGCGACCCAGATCCAGCTCTGGTTTCGCGCGCAAGCCAAGCGGAGTCTGTTTCGGCGCCGACAGGTTTCATCGCGCGTGGCAACATTCGCGGAGGCGTTTTCCTCGATTACCTGGGCCGGCACGGCGGCGCTGGCGGCGGCCGGCACCTGGCTCGCCTTGATCGCGGCTGCGATCGCCGTCGGCATCTTGCTCGGCGCCCGGCTGATAAGCCCGCGTCAAAACGCGATCTGAAATTTGCCATCCTGCGAGCGACAGGCGATCAGCCGGCCGGCTGCGCACGCTTGTGCGCCTTGAGCGCCGCAAGCCGGCGGTCGCGCCAGCGCATGCGCGCGGCGATCGCGTCCGGTGCCGGCTGTTCGCCCCATTGCGCCAGGATCAGGTCGACGTAGGGCGTCCGGTAGATTTCCGGCTTGGCGTCGCTCAGCCGGGCAAGGCTCGGTCCGTAGCGGTGGCAGTAGTCCGGGATGCCGCCCGGGGCGTTGAGCTCGATGGTCTCGAACGGCCCCATGAACGACCAGCGCAGGCCGAGACCATCCTTCAGGGTGTGGTCGAGGTCCTGCGGCGTCACATAGCCGTCCTCGACCAGGCGGAACGCCTCCGACAGCAGCACGGCCTGCAGCCGGTTGAGGATGAAGCCCTCGATCTCCCGCTTGACCACGATCGGCACCTGCCCGACCGCCGCATAGATCGCCTTGGCCTTGGCGACGGTCTCGGAAGCGGTCCACGGCGCGGCGACGAGCTCGACCAGCGGCACCAGATGCGGCGGGTTGACCGGATGCGCAACCAGGCAGCGGTGCCGGCCCGTGAGCCGCTCGGTGAACAGGCTGGCCACGATTGTCGACGTCGACGACGCGAGGATCGCGTCGGGCGCAGCGAGCCGGTCGAGCTGCGCGAAGATCTCCCGCTTGGCCTCGACCGTCTCCGGCGTGCTCTCCTGCACGAAACCCGCGCCGTCGAGCGCGTCGGCGAGGCTCGCGGCGGTCCGCACCCGGGCGACCGCCGCCTCGGCATCCTCGATCAGGCCGTGCGCGGCCAGCTCGCGGAGGCCTTCGCCCGCGAGCGCGCGGGCCCGGTCGGCGACGCCGGTGCCGGCATCGTAGAGCGCGACGTCGCAACCGCCGCCCGCAAACACGATCGCCCAGGAGCGTCCGATCAGTCCCGACCCGATGATGGCAACACGTTCGCTCACATCCACAGCATCTTCCTCCTCAGCGCGAGGTCGTCCTTGAGCATCCGCGAGACGCCGGTCCAGGTCACCGAGCCGCGCTCCAGCACCACCGTGCGGTCGGAGAGCGCCAGCGCCAGATCGAGATGGTGATCGACGATGATCATCGCGATCTCGTGGCGCAGCCGGTCGAACGCCTCGAACAGCTCCTCGGTGACCGCCGGCGAAAGCCCCTCGAACGGCTCGTCGAGCAGGAGCACGCGCACGTCGCCGGCGAGCGCGCGGGCGACCGCCACCATCTGCTGCTCGCCGCCCGAAAGGTAGTCGGCCGGCATGCGCCAGCGCTGCGCAAGCTGCGGGAAGAACTCGACGATGCGGTCATCCTCCCAGTGGATGCCGGCGCCGGTCATGCGCTTGAGCCGGCCGAGCGCGAGGTTGTCGGCGACCGTCATGCCGGCGAACAATCCCCTGCCCTGCGGCACGTAGCCGATGCCGCGCCGGGCGATCTCGGCGGAGGCGAGCGGCGCGGTATCCTCGCCGGCGAGCCTGATCGCACCGGCCGCGGGCGCCGCAATGCCGACCAGGGTCTTGAGCAGCGTCGACTTGCCGGCGCCGTTGCGGCCGAGCAGCGCGACGATCTCGTGCTCGCGCACGTCGAGCGAGACAGCGTTGAGGATGTGGCTCTTGCCGTAGAAGGTGTCGACCTTGTCGACCACCAGCAGCAGCGTCGCCTCGGCCGCCGAGGCGCGCGGCTTGGCGGCGAGCGTGGCGGCGCCGGAGCCGATATAGACCTCGCGCACCTTGGCGTCGCCGCGCGCCATCTCGACCGTGCCGTCGACCAGCACCTTGCCTTCGTTCATCACGGTCACGTGGTCGGCGATCTGGAATACGCGGTCGATGTCGTGCTCGACCAGCAGCACTGGAATCTCGGCAGAAACCGCCTTGACCAGGGCGGCGATGCGCTCCCGCTCGGCCACCGCGAGCCCGGCGAGCGGCTCATCGAGCAGCAGGATGCGCGGGCGGGTGGCGAGCGCCACGCCCAAATCGAGCAGCCGCTGGCCGCCATAGGACAGCGAGGCTGCTTCGGCCCGCTCGATGCCGGTGAGCCCGAGGAAGGTGATGAGCTCGGCGGTCTCCGCCGTGACGTCGGCGAGCGACTGGGTCGAGCGCCACACCGCAAAGCGCCTGGCGTTCCGCGCCTGCACGGCGAGCCGCAGGTTCTCGTGCACCGAAAGGCCGCCAAACAGATTGGTGATCTGGAACGAGCGGCCGACGCCGGCGGCGGTGATGCTCTCGGGCTTGAGGCCCGCGATCGAGCGGCCTTCCAGCATGATCGTCCCGCGATCGGGCGGATAGAGCCCGCAGACCAGGTTGAAGGCGGTGGTCTTGCCGGCGCCGTTGGGGCCGATCAGCGCGTGCAGGGTGCGGTCCTTGACCACGAGCGTCACGCCATCGACGGCATGGATGCCGCCGAACAGCTTGACCAGGCCCTCCCCGACCAGCACCGGGGCTTCGCTCGACGCCGGGCGGCGATAGACCTGCGGCAGCGCCGCACCTGCGACGACGGTGCGGCCGGCCATTGCGGCGGCCTCGACCACGCGCCGGCGAAACGGTGTAAGCAACCTGCCGGCCACGCCGACCAAGCCGGTGGGCGAGAACACGATGAAGCCGACAAAGAGGAGGCCGAACCAGAACAGCCAGTGCACGGTCCAGATCGACAGAAATTCCCGGAACAGGATGAAGAACAGCGCGCCGAGCGCGGGCCCCAGAAAGCTACGCATCCCGCCGATCACCACCATGGCGATGAGCTCGCCCGAGAACGCGACCGAGAGCGGCTCGGCCGAGGCAAAGCGGTGATTGAACACCGACAACGTCCCGGCCAGCGCGACGATGGTGGCGGACAGCACGAAGGCGACGAGCTTGTAGCGGTTGGTCGGATAGCCGGCGAAGCGGGCGCGCTCTTCGTTCTCGCGGATCGCCACCAGCACGCTGCCGGCCGGCGAGCGATGGAATCGCCAGAGCAAGTAGCACACCGCCATGCCCAGCGCGCCGACCAATCCGTAATAGGTCCAATCGCGCTCCAGGTCGACGCCGAGCACGGTCGAGCGGGTCACGCCGCCGAGCCCGCTCTCGCCGCCGGTGAATTCGGTCCAGCGGTAGCCGATCGCGAACAGAAGCGCGGTCAGCGCCAACGTGAGCAGGGAGAAATATACGCCGCGCCGGCGCAGGATCAGCGCCCCGGAGAGGAGCACGGTCACGGCGACGAACAGCAGCGCAAACAGCGCGGGCAGGATGACGTCGCCGGCAAACCAGTACCGCTGGCTCAGCGCCGCCGCATAGGCGCCGAGCCCGAACCAGGCGCCGTGCCCGAACGAGACGAGCCCGGTATAGCCGACCAGGATGTTGAGTCCCATGCAGGCGATGGCGAACACCACGACGTCGATCGCGGAGCGCAGCGGAAGGCCGGCGACGTCGAGCGCGAACGGCAGCACGATCAGCACGAGCGCGGCGACGATCAAGGGAGCATGGTCCTT
>JBEVIH010000236.1:0-17468 GCA_040510815.1 Xanthobacteraceae bacterium
ATCAAGAACGTCTGCGTGCACAAGGGGCTGTTCCCGCGCGCGACCGCGGAGCGCTGGCCGCGCCTGCTCAAGCACGCGATGGTGGACGACGTCGGCAAAGCGGCGAAGGACTGGCCGCAGCTGAACTTTATCATCTATCACTCCGGCTACCGCTTCGCCGGCGGCGGTACGGTGGAACAGGCGTGGGAACAGTTGCAGCGCACCGGTCGCGTTGAATGGGTCAGCGATCTCGCCGAGATTCCCGCGCAGTATGGCGTAAAAAATGTGTACGGCGACCTCGGGCAGATCTTTGCCCAGAGCACGATGGCGGACCCGCGCGTCTGCGCCTTCATGATGGGCACCCTCATCAAGGGGCTCGGCTATGACCGCGTGGTGTGGGGCACCGACGCGGTGTGGACCGGTGCGCCGCAATGGCAGATCGAGGCGCTGCGCCGCCTGGAAATCCCCGAGGACATGCAGAAGAAGCACGGCTTCAAGCCGCTCGGCGCGGCCGACGGTCCGGTCAAGACCGCGATCTTCGGCGGCAACAACGCCAAGCTCTACAATATCCAGCCGAAGCGGGCGATGCTGGAATTGAGCCGCGACCGTTACGCTGCGCTCAAGGCCGAATACGAGAAGGAAGGCCCGGCACGCTCGAACCTGCGCTACGGCTACGTGGTGCCGAACGGGCCGGTGGACTACTCGGTGTTCGCCTGATCCGATCCGCTTCGCTGCAATGAAATCGCGCCCCGGCCGGTGCCGGGGCGCTTTTTTTCCTGCTGCCATATTTGTTACTGTGCGGTCACAAGAGGTTGGACAAGTCACGCTTCATGGCCGGCATCGACGAGACCAGGCAATTCGTGCCGCTGAAGATCGCGGTGCTCACCGTGTCCGACACGCGCGCGCTCGCCGACGACAAGTCGGGCGCGACGCTCGCCGAGCGCATCGAGAAGGCCGGCCACGCGGTCGCTGGACGCGCCATCGTCACCGACGACGTGGAGCAGATCCGGGCGCAGGTGAGAGGCTGGATCGCCGATCCTGCGATCGACGTGGTCATCACCACCGGCGGCACCGGCTTCACCGGCCGCGACGTGACGCCGGAGGCGCTCGAGCCGCTGTTCGAGAAACGCATGGACGGCTTCTCCACCATGTTCCTGATGGTGAGCGCGCAGAAGATCGGCACCTCGGCGATCCAGACCCGCGCCACCGCGGGTGTCGCGGGAGCGACTTACATCTTTTGTGTGCCGGGCTCGCCCGGCGCCTGCCGCGACGCGTGGGACGAGATCCTGGTGCACCAGCTCGATTACCGCTACCGGCCGTGCAATTTCGTCGAGATCATGCCGCGGCTCGACGAGCACCTGCGCCGCGCCAAGGCCAAGGGCGCGACGGTGTAACCGCTCGATTTCTCTTCTTTTCTTTTGGTGGGCGAGCTTGTCGCGATCGCGACTCAGCCCGGCTCCATGCCCTTGGCCTTGAGCACCGGGACCGCCGCGGGCGCCTTGAGGAAATTGATGAAGGCCTTGGCGGCCTCCGTTTCCTTGGTCGTTGCGCCGATGCCGGCGGCAAACACCACGTAGCTCTGCAGCTCGGCGGGCAGCGGCCCGGCGAGCTCGGCGCCCGCGATGGGCAGGATTTCGCTGATCAGATTGAAGGCGAGATCGGCCTTGCCCTCGACCACGTTCAAGGCCACGCCGCCCGAACGCGTCTCCAGGATGGTCTTCGCCTTCATCTCCTCGGCGATGCCGAGGCGCTCCATCAGGCGCGCCATGACGGCGCCGCTCTGGCCCTCCTTCGAATAGGCGATCATCCGGGCGGCAAGCACGGTCTTCTTGAACGCGTCGGTCGAGCCGATGTCGGGCTTGGGCGCGCCCTGGCGGATGGCGACGCCGATGCCGGACTTCGCCACGTTGCTGCTCGAGCCGGGCGCGATCTTGCCCTGCTTGGCGAGGTCGTCGACCAAAGCCGGGGTGAGGATGACGACGTCGAAGGTCTCGCCGGCGTCGATCTGGCGTTTCAACGGCACAGCGGTACCGAAGGTGATCTTGACCTTATGCTCGCTGGCGCGCTCGAACTGCGGCGCCAGCTCCTCCAGCACCGTCTTCACGCCGACCGAGCTGATGACCTTGATCTCGGCTGCGGCTCCCAATCCCGGAGCGAGCGTGATGGCGAGCACGGTCGCAGCGACCATTGAACGTGTTTTCATGGCGTTTCCTCGTTGTTCCCGATTTGCCGTCGGATTTTAGGGCGTCGCGCCGGTCGGCAGCCGCGCGGCTATGCGCTCGCGGCGGGAAGAGCATAGCAGGCGAGGGGCGTTTGATCCGCCCCGATCGTCACAGCTGCAGATCCCAGTTCTCGCCGAGGAGCTCCTTGCCGAAGTCGTTGTGCTTCCAGGTCTCGACCAGCTCGAAGCCGGCCTGCTCGTAGATGTGTCGGGCGGCGGTGAGCACGCTGTGGGTCCACAGCGTGATTTTGCGGTAGCCGGCCGTGCGCGCGAACTGCACGCATTCCTGCACCAGCCGTGCGCCGATGCCGAGCCCGCGCGCTTGCGGCTCGACGATCAGGAGACGCAGCCGCGCCACCTGCTCGCTGTCCTTCACCAGCAGGACCGAGCCGGCGTTCTCGCCGTCGCGCTCCGCGATCCAGCAGCGCTCGCGCTTGGCGTCGTAGTTGCGCACGAAGGCGGCGACGATCTCGGCGGTCAGCGCCTCGAGCCGCTCGTCCCAGCCATAGTCGTTCGCGTAGAGCGCGCCGTGGCGGCTCACGATCCAGCCCATGTCGCCGGCGCGCGGCAGCCGCAGGATATAGGGCGCCGCCTGCGCCGGACGTCCGTCGAGCACGGTTTCGATCGTGCGCATCGATTCGACCAGGCGCGTCTGCGCGGGCGCCGGCAGGCTGCCCAGCATCGCCGCGACCTCGTCGTTGGTATGGGTCTCGACCGGCGCGAACCGCTGCCGACCGCGCTCGGTGATCGACAGCAGGCTCTGGCGGCCGTCGCGGTCCGAGGTCGCCTTGACGATCAGGCCGCGGGTTTCGAAGCCGCGCAGGATGCGGCTGAGATAGCCCGCGTCCAATCCTAGATCCTTGGCGAGCTCGCTGGCGGTCGGCCGATCGCGGTGCATGAGCTCGTACAGCACGCGCGCCTCGGCGAGCGAGAACGGGCTCTTCACCCAGCCTTCCTGCAGCACGCCGATGCGCTGGGTGTAGAAGCGGTTGAAGCGCCGCACGGCGGCGATGCGGGGCTCGATCTCGGCATTCGGCATGGCGGCCACTCATGCGCCTGGAGCGGGCTGGAGGCGGTATATGACATCGTCAATGAATTAATTGACAAAGTCAAGTAATGGCCGGCAGCCGGGCGGTGACCACAGCGCCGCTGCGCAGGGTCGCGATACGGCGCCGGCCGAGCCGGCGGGCGAGATCGCGTTCGGGCTCGGCGGCGTCCTCGCGGTGCCCGCCGACCTCATCGTAGAGGCGCTTGCCGATCAGCAGGCCCTGGTCGGCGTTGGGCCTCGCTCCGAGCGCGCGGCGCAGCAAAGACAGCGCCTCGACCCAGAGCGGCCGTGACGTGCCAAGGCCGGGGCGGAACACGGCGGCTTGGCTGCCGGCGCGGCCGTGCAATTCGGCCTCCGCCATGAAGCGCCTGGTTTCATCGATCCAGGTGACGTCGGGCACGATGCCGGGTCGCAGGAACAACAGCCATGGCGCGCGCGCGGTCGCCGCCGCCGCTTTGAGCCGGGCGCCGCGCGTTCCCGCCGATACCAGCAGCTCGCAGCCGGCGGCATCGGCAACTCCCGCCGTCGCATCGCGCGAGCCGACGTCGGCGATGAGCACCTCACGCACCAGTCCGGCTGATGCTCCCGGAACGAGCGCCGCCAAGGTCGGCAGCAGCTCGCGTTCGCTCTCTTGCGTAGCGATGAGCACGCTCAGCATGGGACTCACCCCCCAATTGGCCGGCTCGACCATAGCTTGCCGGTCGGCCCGCGATCGAGCCGCCGCGCCCCTTGCACGCGAAGCGCTTGACATTATGTTCCTGGTTTGTTCCATTACTCCGGAGTGGGTTTTGCCAATGGTTCGTTCGTCCGCCGCAGTCCGACGCCCGCCGGCGCCCAAGCCCTCCGCGCCGGCGGGCGGTTTGGGGGTGCGAAGCCCACAGCCGCAGCCGCAGCTGACGGATGGCCGCCGTCCGCCCGCCATCGATCTCAACGCCCCGCCCGATGGGGATGTCGCGGTCGAGGGTGACCGCCGCCGCGGCCGCGGCGCCCAATCCAACGCGTCCGGCCGCTACGAGCCGCAGGCGCGGGTCGCGTTTGACGACGGCTGGCAGAGCTTCGAGGAATTGCCGCCGATCAAGACCACGGTGACGATCGATTCCACCCGCAAGATCATCACCCGCAACGATTCGCCCGACCTTTCGTTCGACCGCTCGATCAATCCCTACCGCGGCTGCGAGCACGGCTGCATTTATTGCTTTGCGCGGCCGACCCACGCCTATCTCGGGCTGTCGCCCGGGCTCGATTTCGAGACCAAGCTGTTCGCCAAGCCGGATGCGCCGAAACTGCTCGAGCGTGAGCTGTCGGCCGCGAGCTACGTGCCGCGCACCATCGCCATCGGCACCAACACAGATCCCTACCAGCCGATCGAGCGCGAGCATCAGGTGATGCGGCGCATCCTCGAAGTGCTCGAGCGCTTCGGCCATCCGGTCGGGATCGTGACCAAGTCGGCGCTGGTGGTGCGCGATCTCGACATCCTGGCGAGCATGGCGAAGCGCAACCTGGTCAAGGTCGGGCTTTCGGTGACGACGCTCGATCCCAAGCTCGCCCGCGTCATGGAGCCGCGCGCGGCGACGCCAGCGCGGCGGCTCGACGCGCTACGGCAATTGACCGCCGCGGGCGTGCCGGCGTCGGTGATGGTCGCGCCGGTCATCCCGGCGCTCAACGATGCCGAGATCGAGCGCATCCTCGATACCGCGGCCGCGATCGGCGTCAAGGAGGCGGGCTACGTGCTCCTGCGCCTGCCGCTCGAAGTCCGCGACCTGTTCCGCGAATGGCTGATGGCGAATTTTCCCGACCGTTACCGCCACGTGTTCAAGCTCATCCGCGACACCCGCGGCGGCAAGGACTACGACTCGAGCTGGGGCAAGCGCATGACCGGCGGCGGGCCGGTCGCCTGGATGATCGGGCGCCGCTTCGAGCTCGCCTGCGAGAAGCTCGGCTTCAACAAGACGCGCACGAGACTGACCACCGAGCATTTCAAGCCGCCGAACAGCGGCCCCGAGCAGTTGAGCCTGCTTTGACGCGCCATCCGCGCGAATTTCCGCCGATGCGGGAGTCCGGCAGCGGAGACGACGTCAGGGCAAGGCCGGGAACGAGGGAGAGCTCACGGGATGTTCGAGCATGCGTTGCCGTTCACTCTCGATGTGGTCACGCTTGGCGTGAAAGACTTCGCCCGCAGCGTGCGTTTCTACGGGACGCTCGGCTTGCTGCGGAAGATGCGCGCCACCGGCGATGAGATCGCGTTCTTCGATGCCGGGGGCGTGGTGCTGGCGCTGTTCCGCTGGAACATGCTGGCGGAGGACGCCGCGCCGCCGGTGGCGCCGCATCCCGACGGCTTCCGCGGGGCGACGTTCGCGCGGATGTGCCGCTCCGACCAGGAGGTCGACGCCGTCATGGCGCGGGCGCTGGGCATCGGCGCGCGGCTGCTCAAGCCGGCGCAGAAAACCTCGTTCGGCGGCTATTCCGGCTATTTCGCCGATCCCGACGGCCACGCCTGGGAGGTCGTGCGCGCGCCCGGCTTCTCCTTCGCCGACGACGGGCGGGTGGTCCTGCCGGAATAGAGCATTTTCAGGAAAAGTGGAAACCGGTTTTCCGTCCGAAAATGCGACCACGCAAAGAGCTGGACCACATTCAGTTTCCAGGGAAACAGAATGTGGTCTAGCGTTCGGTGGACACGTGATCGGGCGGCGGCCACCGCAAGATGCGGCATTTCGTGCTAGCTTGTGGGCGACCGGACTTGTCCATTCTCCAAGGGCCGAGGAGGGCGCATGACCAGAAGGTCGCTCGCGGCTGCCGCCGCCATCGCCGTGATGGTGACGACGCTTTCCGCCCGGCGGCAGGCCGACGCCGCTGAAATCAAGGTTCTCGCCAGCAACGGCGCGCGCGGCGCCCTCGTCGAGCTGGGCCGGCAGTTTCAGGACACCTCCGGCCACAAGCTGGCGATGGATTTCGACGTCGTCGCTCCCTTGAAACGGAGGATCGATGCCGGCGAGACCTTCGACCTCGTGATCTTGAGCCCGGCGGCGATCGACGATCTGATCAAGCAGGGAAAGGTTGCCGCCGACACGCGCACCAACTTCGCCCGTACCGGTCTGGCGGTCGGAGTGCGCAAGGGCGCGCCCAAGCCCGACATCGGCTCGGCCGAGGCCTTCAAGCGCGCAATGCTCGATGCCAAGTCCGTGGCCCATTCGCGCGAGGGCGGCAGCGGCGTCAGTTTCCTGGCGATCCTCGATCGTCTCGGCATCGCGACCGAGATGAAGCCCAAGCTCAAGACCTACGTGGTCGGCGGCCCAGTGCCGACCGCCGAAGCAGAACTCGTGGTCTCCGGAGCGGCGCCGATCTTGGCGATGCCCGACACCGAGCTGGTGGCGTGGCTGCCGTCCGAAATCCAGGCCTACGTCTTCTTTACCGCGGCGGTGAGCTCAACCGCGAAGGACCCGGGCGCCGCCAAGGCATTGCTGCGAAATCTCACCGCGCCGGCCGCCGCACCGGTGCTCAAGGCCAAGGGGTTGGAGCCGGCCGAATAGCAGCGCGGGCATGCTCTGCCTTATCCCCGCCGTTCACATTCGGCGATCTGGCGCAGTTGACTTGGACACACCGGCGCGCACCATCGCGCCATGAGTCGCGCTATATCCAGTCGCGCCGCCACCGCCATCCGCCTGCCGCTCGGCGAGGAGGACATCCGTCCGACCTTCCGCCGCGAGCGCGCGGCGCTCAAGCGCGGCATCTGGCCGGTCGCCGGCTGCGACGAGGCGGGCAGGGGGCCGCTCGCCGGCCCGGTGGTGGCCGCCGCCGTGATCCTCGACCCCAAGCGGGTGCCGCGCGGCCTCGACGACTCCAAGAAGCTCGATCCCGAGATCCGCGAGAAGCTCCACGCCAGGATTTGCGCCAGCGCCGAGGTCGCGGTCGCCTTCGCGCCGCCGTCGCGCATCGACCGCGACAATATCCTGCGCGCCTCGCTGTGGGCGCTGGCGCGGGCGGTGGCGGCGTTGCCGATCCGGCCGCGGCTCGTTTTCGTCGACGGCCGCGACCGCATCGAGAGCTGCTGCGATTGCGAGGCGGTGATCAGCGGCGACGCGATCATCGCGTCGATCGCCGCCGCCTCGATCGTCGCCAAGGTCACGCGCGACCGGCTGATGACGCGACTGGGGCTTTGCCACCCGGGCTACGGCTTCGAGCACCACAAGGGCTACAGCGTGCCCGAGCATTTCGCCGCGCTGGCGCGGCTCGGCCCGACCGTCCACCATCGCCGCTCGTTCGCCCCGGTGGCGGCCTGCTACGGCGACTTGGAACCGGCTACCGCCGCCGTCACGCCAAGCTTGTTGCCTCGCTAGCGGCAGGGCCTTATCTCTGCCGGTCGGGTAGGGTGGCCGCGCCGAGCGATGCTTTACGTCTCTATCTTCGTGGAACTGTTGCGTTCGCGTCCGGCGCTGGCGATCTGGGTCGCCGCGCTCGCCCAGGCGGCGCTTTGGACGCTGGTTCCGCTGCTGTTCTATTCCGGCCCGCCGGGCGACCTGCCGAACGTGCTGGCGGTGGGACACGAGTTTCAGCTCGGCACCTATCTCGGACCCCCGCTCGCCTTTTGGCTCGCCGACCTCGCCTTCGAGGTCGCCGGCCTGTTCGGCGTCTACGCGCTGTCACAGGTCTGCGTCGTCGTCACCTACTGGGCGGTGTTCGCGCTCGGCCGCTCGATCGTCGGGGCCCAGCACGCCGCGATGGCGGTGCTGCTGATGGTCGGCGTCTCCGCCTTCACGGTGCCGACCCCGGACTTCGGGCCGGTGGTCCTCACCATGCCGCTGTGGTCGGTCATCCTGCTGCACTATTGGCGGGCGGTGGGCGAGGGCCGGCGCGGGTATTGGCTCGCGCTCGCCATCGAGATCGGCCTGCTCCTGCTCACGACCTATGCCGGGCTGATGCTGCTCGTGCTGCTGGTGCTGTTCACGCTCACCAATCGGCGGGCCCGCGCTGCGCTGCGCTCCTATGATCCGTGGCTGGCGACCGTGGTCGCCGTGTTCGTGATGTTTCCGCATCTCATTTGGCTCCTGGACACCAGCGAAGGTTTGCTGGCGATGCTGCTGCGCCTGGGTGCGCCGGAAGCTGTGGCCGACAATTTCGTCGCCTGGCTGCGCCTGGTGGCGCTGATCCTGGTCGCCCATGCCGGCCTCGTCGTCCTGGTCGCGCTGGCGGCCGGCTGGCCGTGGCCGCGGCGCGAGCCCGCGCCGGTGATCGTGCGTCCTCCGGTCGACCCGTTTGCGCGGCAATACGTCTATTTCTTCGCGGTGCTGCCGCCCTTCACCGGCACGCTGATCGCCGTGCTGATCGGATGGACCGGGCCGGTCGGCGGCATTGCACCGCTGGTCGTGCTCTCCGGCCTGGCGGTGGTCGTGGCGGCCGGCGAGGGCATTCGTTTCGGCCGCCAGCATGTCGTCATCGCCACCTGGTTCGGCCTGCTGCTCATCCCGCCGCTGATGGCGGCGCTCTCACTCGTCGTCCTGCCGTGGTTCAACATCGACCTGCGCATATCGCAGCCGGCCCAGGCCATGGCGCGCTTCTTCTCCGAGAGCTTCGAACGCCGCTTCAACATGCCGCTGCAGATCGTTGCGGGTGATCCGCGCACCGCGGCGCTGGTCGCGCTCGGCGCGCCGAGCCGGCCGAGCCTCTATCTCTACGCCACCCCCGAGCGCTCGCCGTGGGTCACGCCGGAAACGATCAAGAACAAGGGTGCGATCGTGGTCTGGCCGACCACCGATACGGCGGGGACGCCGCCGGCGGCGATCAAGGAACGCTTCCCGGACCTGGTGCCCGAGGTGCCGCGCGTATTCGCCCGATCGGTGCAGGGGCGGCTGCCGCTCATCCGCATCGGCTGGGCGGTGGTCAGGCCGCAAGCGGAAGACAGGCAACGGGCGACGGAGAACAGATAGCCCTCCATCCCCGGTCAAGCCGACCGCTGCTCAGTGGTAGCCCTCGCCTTCGCGCACCTTGCCGCGGAACAGCCAATAGACGAACACGATGTAGCCGAGGATGATCGGCAGCAGCGCGACGGTGCCGACCAGCATGAAGATCTGGCTCGACGGCGCGGCCGCGGTCTGCCAGACCGTGAGCGTCGGCGGCACCAGATAGGGAAAGATCGAGATCACCAGGCCGAGATAGCCGAGCAGGAACAGCGCGATCGACGCGAGGAACGGCGGCACCTCGCGTCCGGCGTCGAGCCAGCGCCAGGCCATCAGCGCCGTCAATGCCGTGATCAGCGGCACCGGCCAGAGGAAGTAGATGTTCGGGGTCGAGAACCAGCGCGCGGCGATCCGCTCGAAGGCGAGCGGCGTCCACAGGCTCACCACGCCCATGAATGCCAGCACGCCGATGAGCAGCGCCTTGGCCTGACCGTGGGCGCGCTCGGCGACTGCGCCGTCCGTCTTCATCACCAGCCAAGTGGCGCCGAGCAGCGCGTAGCCGGTCACGACACCGAGGCCGCACAGGGCCGCAAACGGCGTTGCCCAGTCGAACGGCCCGCCCGCGAAAGCGCCGTTCTCCACCTTGATGCCCTGAATGAGCCCGCCCAGGATGAGGCCTTGGCAAAAGGCCGCCACGGTCGAGCCGCCCGCGAAAGCGAAATTCCAATATTTCCTACTGGTGACCGCGACCCAGCGGAACTCGAAGGCGACGCCGCGAAACACCAGCGCCAGCAGCATGACGATGACCGGGATGTAGAGCGCCGGCATGACCACCGCGTAGGCCTGCGGGAACGCGACCCACAAGCCGCCGCCGCCGAGCACCAGCCAGGTCTCGTTGCCGTCCCAGAACGGCGCCACCGAGTTCATCATCTGGTCGCGCTCGCGCTCATTGCCCGCGTAAGGAAACAGGATGCCGACGCCCAGGTCGAACCCGTCGAGGATGACGTAGAGCGCGACGGCGGTGCCGATCAACGCGGCCCAGATCACCGGAAGGTACCATTCCATGGCGTCGACCTCCGGATATCACCGTTGCGGCGACAGGATTTCGCGCCCGGCTTCGACGGCCGATGACAAAGGCCGCACCGGCGTGCCCATCTCGGGGGGCTCGACCGCGCGCCCTTCCGGACCTTTGTTGATCAGCCGGTTGATGTAATAGATGCCCATCGCGAACACGATGCCGTAGACCAGCACGAACAAGGCGAGGGTGGTGGCGATGCTTGCGGCCGGCACCGGCGAGGTCGCGTCGGCGGTGCGCAGCACGCCGTGCACGAGCCAAGGCTGCCGGCCGGTTTCGGTGACGATCCAGCCCGAGATCACCGCGACGAAGCCGAGCCACCAGCCGTGGGCGACCGGCCACAGATACCATCTCGCTTCGAACAGCCGCCGTCGCCACCACAGCCAGGCGCCGACGAGGCCGGCCACGATCATCAGGAGGCCGACGCCCACCATGATCCGGAAGGCGAAGAAGACCGGGATGAGCGGCGGCCGGTCGGCCGGCGGCACGCTCTTGAGACCGGGGAATAGGCCGTTGGGATCGTGCCTGAGGATGAGCGATCCGGCCTTCGGGATCGCGATCTCGAAACGGTTCATCTCGGCCTTCTCGTCCGGCCAGGCGAACAGCACCAGCGCGCCGGGCTTGCTGCCGTCCCAATGCGCCTCCATTGCCGCGATCTTGATCGGCTGGTGCTCGAGCGTGTTGAGCCCGTGCTGGTCGCCGATCAGGAGCTGCAATGGACCGAGCAAGGCCAGCATGCCGATCCCCATGCGCATCATGGTCCGGCTCTCCTCGGGATGGCGCCCGGCCAGCAGGTAACGGGCGCCGACCGCCAGCACCACCAGCGAGGTCGTCAGGTAGGTGGCGGTGAGCATGTGGGCGAAGCGATAGGGAAAGCTCGGATTGAAGATGATCGCGAGCCAATCGAGCGGATAGGCGACGCCGGCGCGCAGCTCGTAGCCCACCGGCGTCTGCATCCACGAATTCGCCGCCAGGATCCAGAACGCCGAGATGGCGGTGCCGACGGCGACGAAGATCGCCGACATCACGTGCAGCCACGGCGGCACCCGCCGCCAGCCGAACAGCATCACGCCGAGGAACGTCGCTTCGAGGAAGAAGGCGGTGAGCACCTCGTAGCCGATGAGCGGGCCGACCACGTTGCCGGCGACCACCGAGAACCGGCTCCAATTGGTGCCGAACTGGTAGCTGAGCACGATGCCCGACACCACGCCCATTGCGAACGAGACCGCGAAGATCTTGGTCCAGAACCGGGCCAGCCGGTGCAGATGCTCGCGCCCGGTGAGCATCCAGCGCACCAGCAGCGTGGCGATGAACGCGGACAGCCCGATCGTGAAGCTCGGGAAAATGATGTGGAACGTCACCGTGAAGGCGAACTGCAGGCGCGCCAGCAGGACGGGATCGAGGTCCATCGGTCATTCCCGAGAGGTGAAAGGAGAATCGAACCGTGGGTTTATCCATCATCGCGCAAGTCCGGGGACCGCGCCAGCATCAAAGATCAGAAGTCTGTGAGCAGCATCCGGTGACGGCCAATCGGTGGAGCTGGTGCTGATGCCTGGTGGTGGACAAATCGCCGATGGCGGTGGGTCGGCCGCGGCTTCCCGGCTATGGTGGCGGGAACGGCTCGGGTCCGTCGGTTTGAGCTTGCACGAACCGCGAAACGGCGGCGGCCCGCGCCATCGGCTGGGGGAAGCGATGACCGATTCGACGAGCTCTACGACCGAGCGCTCGCTGCTCGACCGCTATTTCGGCCTGCGCGAGAACGGCACCGATGTACGCACCGAGTTCATCGCCGGCCTCACCACCTTTCTGACGATGGTCTACATCGTGTTCGTCAACCCGCAGATTCTGGGCAATGCGGGCATGGACAAGGGCGCGGTGTTCGTCGCGACCTGTCTCGCGGCGGCGGTCACGACGCTGGTGATGGCGCTCTATGCCAACTACCCGATCGCGCTCGCGCCCGGCATGGGGCTCAACGCCTTCTTCGCCTTCACGGTGGTGCTCGCCTACAAATATACCTGGCAGCAGGCCTTGGCCGTGGTGTTCTACTCCGGCCTGCTGTTCTTCCTGATCTCGATCTTCCGCCTGCGCGAATACGTCATCAATTCGATCCCGAAGAACCTGAAGGTGGCGATCTCCGCCGGCATCGGGCTCTTCCTCGCCATTATCGCACTCGAGGAAGCCAAGATCGTCGTCGCGCAACCGGCGACCTTGGTGACGCTCGGCGATCTCAAGGAACCGGCGGCGATCCTCTGCCTGCTCGGCTTCGTGCTGATCGCCGCGCTCAGCGCCCGCGGGATCGTCGGCGCAACGTTGATCGGCATCCTGGCCGTGACCGTGATCGGCATCCCGCTCGGCTTGGCCAAGTTCACCGGTATCGTGTCGATGCCGCCCTCGCTGGCGCCGACCTTCCTGCAGCTCGACTTCTCGCGCACGTTCGAGCTGAGCTTTCTGATTGCCGTGTTCAGCCTCTTGATACTGGACGTGTTCGACAACGCCGGCACGTTGATCGGTGTCGCTCACCGCGCCGGGCTCCTGGACAAGGACGGCAACCTGCCGCGCATGAAGCAGGCGCTCATCTCCGACAGCTTTGCGGCCATGTTCGGCGCCATGATCGGCACCTCCACCACCTGCAGCTATATCGAGAGCACGGCCGGGGTCGCGGCGGGCGGGCGCACCGGCCTGACCGCAGTCTTCGTCGCCATCTTCTTTCTGCTCACTTTGTTTTTCTCTCCGCTCGCCGGTATGGTGCCGGCCTATGCTTCGGGGGCGGCGCTGCTGTTCGTCGCCTGCGTGATGACCCGCGGTCTCGCCGAGATCGACTGGGAGGACATCACCGAATCCGCCCCCGCGGTCGTGACCGCCGTAACGATGCCGCTCACCTATTCGATCGCGACCGGCATCGGGCTCGGCTTCATCACCTATGCGCTGTCGAAAATCCTCGCCGGCAGGTTCGCTGAGGCGAAGCCGGCGGTGGTCATCCTGGCGATCCTGTTCGCGGTCAAGTTCGCGGTGTCCGGGGGGTGAAGGAGGACGCAATGACGGCGATCAATCCGATGCCCGGCGCGGCGCTGGCCGCGGCACTGGCGGTCTTGGCACGGGGCCCGGGTGAACCGTCGGTAATCGAGCTCGCAGCATTGGAGTGACAACATGCCCAAGCTTTCCGGATACGGCGCGCTCGCCGAGCTTGCCGAGGAGCGCATCACCGACAAGATCAGCCGCCGCGTGGTGGCGGGCGAGCAAGGTATGATCGTGTGGTGGAGCATCAAGGCCGGGGCCCATGCCGCCGCCCACAAGCATCCGCACGAGCAGATCGTCTGGATGCTCAAAGGCAAGATGGAGTTCCGCCTCGGCAGCGAGCGGCGCGTGTGCGGGGCGGGCGACATCGCGGTGATCCCCGGCGGCGTCGAGCACGAGGCCTGGTTTCCCGAGGACACCGAGGTGATCGACGTGTTCGCGCCGCCGCGCGAGGATTTTCTGGCCGGCGGCACACCCGCCTATATGCGGGAAGGCTGAGGGAACGCGATCCTGCCGTGGTCCCGGCGTTTCAGGCGCCGGCATGACGGGCGTCCGGAAGGCCGATTGCCGCACGCGTGGCGGATACCTACATCTTGCCCCTGACCGCAGTGTTCGGCTGGGAATGTCGTCATGTCGCTCTTGCCGCGATGGCGTAGCTTCGGATTGGGCAGAGGCCGGGCGGACGAAGCAGCCCTCGAGGAGCGCGTCACGGCGTTGCAGGCGGCGCTTGCCACCTGCAAGGAAACGGCCCACCGTTGGGCGCAGTGGCGATACTGGCTGGTGGCGACCACCGCCGTGGTCTTTCTGGCGTTGGGCTTCGTGTTGGGCGTCTACAGCGCTCCGCTCAAGCAGGCGGCCGTTGATCTGGCCGCGGCAGTGGGCCTGGCGTCTCCGTCCCGCAATGCCGACGCGGCGATTGCCGCCTATCAGAATGGCGATTACGCAGCCGCGCTGCAGCTTTCGCGCCCGCTGGCCGATCAGGGCGACGCCCGCGCCCAATCCACCCTCGGCCTCATCTATTACGGCGGCCGCGGCGTGCCGCAGGACGACAACGAAGCGGTGAAGTGGTTTCGCCGCGCCGCCGACCAGGACGATGTCGTGGGCAACCTCTATCTGGGGGTGATGTTTGCCGATGGCCGCGGTGTGCCGCAGGATTACGCCGAGGCGGCGAAGTGGTATCGCCTCGCCGCCAATCTGGGCGATGCCCAAGCCCAGTACAATCTCGGCCTCGCCTACGCCAAGGGCGAGGGCGTATTCCACGACAAGGTCAGGGCGCACATGTGGTTCAATCTCGCTGCCGCGCGCTTTCCGGCGTCCGACCTCCGCAGCCGCACCGCCGCCGTCAGGAACCGCGACCTGGTGGCGGGCAACATGACGCCCGAGCAGCTTGCCGAAGCGCAGAAGTTGGCGCGCGACTGGAAGCCGAAATGACAGGCGCGGCGCCGACCGCGCTGCCGCCTGTGGCGCCCATGCGTCTCTTGATCAGATCTGGATGGTATTGACCGTCCGGCTCTCGATCTCCGCGCGCAAGTGGGCGTAGAGGCGGGGATTGCGGGCGGAGAGGATCTGCAGCGCGGCGAGCACGGCGTTGGCAGGCTCGAGCACGGTCATGACCGGCACCTTGCTCGGCGCCCGCAAGGACGACCACACGTCCTCGGGAAACTCCTTGACGCTGGCCGGCACCGTGATCACCGGGATGGTCGACATTGCCGAGAGTGTCGGGCCGGCTCCGTTGGAGCGTCCGATATAGGCGATCACCACCGAGTCGGGCACGTCCTGCGCCATCCGATGGAGAATGCTTGCGGCAGCCACCGGCTCCTTGTGCACGGAGCAGGTCACCACGGTCATCACGTCCTTCAGGTCGCCGAGCGCCTGCGAGAAGACCTCGGTCTTGTCGCTTTCCGATCCGCGCCAGAGGATGATCTGCTGGCGCGGCAGCCGGAAGCGGCTGGTGATTTCCGCGACCAGCCGATACTTCGCGGCAACGTCGTCGAGCGCGCCGCCGTCACGATAGACCTGCTTGTCGATGTAGGACCCGCTCTCGATGACCCGCCAGGAGTCGTTGTCGATGACGTCCGCAAGCAGCAGGTTTCCTTTGGTGTCGAACCCGAACTCGACCTTGAAGTCGACGAGCGCCCGCCCTTCGAGCTGCCATGCCTTTTCCAGCACGAGGAAGGCCTGGCGTGCGATGCGCCGCATCTCGGGGAAGATTTTCCATTCCTCGTCGCGGCTGAACACGTCGGAGGCCGCAAGCACCAGAAACGGCTCCTGGCCCTGGATCGGCTTCGCCGGGTTGAACAGCCGGATCTGCGAAGCCCCTTCCGTGTAGATGAGCAGCGGATCGTCGCAGACGAGCGGCTTTCCCTTCCAGTTCTTGTCCTTGGTCTTGAGGAAGAACTCGACGACCAACTGCGGAAACAGCTGGCCCTTCGAGAAATGCGGGTTGCGCTTGAGATAGGAGCCGTGGGCTTCGCGCCGCACCACAACCTCGTAGGGAAGCATGGCGCATTTGGGTGCGACGAACGAGATCGCGCTGTCCTGCTCCTCGAAGGCGACCGGCAGGCCGCTGGCCTTCAGCAGGCGGAAGACGTTGCAGGTGGTCGCATTGGCAAGTTTGCCCTTGTCGGGAATGACGTCGTGCTTGGCGCCATCACCGGCAGTGATGTCGTCCTTGGCGACGAGAGTCACCAGATCGGCGCTGCCGGCGACCTGATGGATCTTCTTGGTCTTCCCCTCGGCGACCAGGCCGCCGAGCGGATATTTCGGGGAAGGGCGGGCGGCCGTTTTGGCGTCCACGGCTTGTTCCTGCTGCTTCAAGTTGATCGGAATTCGTAGTGCTCCGGCATCCTAGCATTTCGGCGAATAAGCGCCAATCAGAAGCTGTCCGCGCGGCTTCCAATACGGTTGATAACGAGCGGCGATACCGGGATGTTCCGGCCGGGTTCGGCGGCCCGCGGACGCTGTTTGGGGCCGGCGCGATTGCGCGGCCCGCTCGCGACCGCTCAATCGACCACCGCCACCGCGTTGATCTCGACCAGACAGCGCGGGTCGGTGGCAAGCCGCACCACCTGCACCGTCGTGGTGGCCGGCTTGCTGTCGCGGAAGTATTCGCCCCACACCCGGTTGAGCGCGTCCTGGTCCGAAAGATCGGTGACGAACCGGTCGGCGGTCACCACGTCGGCGAAGGTCGCCCCCACCGCCTCGAGGCCGCACTTGAGGTTCTCCAGCGCGGCGCGGGCCTGGCCCTCCATGTTGCGCGGCATCGCATCGAACTCTTCGGGCCGGTGCGGATGGTGATGATAGACCGGCGCCGCGGTGACGCCGGCGAGATAGACGGTGGTGCCGCCCTTGACCTTGATGGCCGGGGCATAGGGCATCCACATGTCGGGTGCGTCCGGCCAGTGCACGTGCTCGATCGTCTTCGCCATGGCTTGCCTCCATCGCTGATTTGCGAAGCGTAGGGTGAGCAAAATCGTGTGACATGTCACCTCGGCAGGTGGAGGGCCGGCGTACCATTTTGCCCAGCGACGGTGGGCACGGCGCTGCGCCGTTCGCGCGGCCGAGAATCAAGTTGTATCCCGCGCCTTTGCCCGCCCTACGCGCTATGTCGCCAGCGCCTTCTTGATCGCCAGAAAATCGCGCCAAGCCAGCCGCTTCTGCAGCGGCTGGCGCAGCAGATAGGCCGGGTGCAGCGTGACGGTGGCCCGGATGTCGCGCGTGCCCGTGTGATAGTTGAACCAGCGCCCGCGCGATTTGAGGATGCCCTCCTTGATGTCGAGCAGTGTCACCGCCGACGGCCGGCCCAGGCAGACCAGCACGTCGGGATTGGCGAGCTCGATCTGGCGGCGAATGAAGGGCAGGCAAATCGCGGTTTCCTGCGAGCTGGGATCGCGGTTGCCGGGCGGCCGCCACGGAATGATGTTGGCGATATAGACGCGGGTGCGATCGAGCCCGATCGCCGCCATCATCAGATCGAGCAGCTTGCCGGAGCGTCCGACGAAGGGCAGGCCCTCGAGGTCCTCGTCGCGGCCCGGCGCCTCGCCCACGAACATCACCCGCGCCTGCGGATTGCCGTCGGCGAAGTCGAGGTTGGTGGCGGTGAAGCGGAGGTTGCAGCCCTCGAAGGTCTCGAGCGTGGCGCGGAGCTCCTCGAGGCTGGCAGCGGTGGCGGCGGCCTCGCGCGCGGCCATCACCGCGGCTTCCGAGGGGACGGCGAGAGCGGGGGGCGGCATCTGCCGC
>JBEVIH010000237.1:0-5358 GCA_040510815.1 Xanthobacteraceae bacterium
CAGTAGACCTCGCATTTACGCGCGATGATGCGGCCGGCCTTGTCGACGCCGGTCTTGATGCGGAACGTCGAGGGATGCTTGGTGATGGTGTAGAACTGCTCCTCCATGGTGAGGGCGACCTTGACCGGCCGCCGCGCGATCATGGAGAGCGCACAGGCCAGCGCTTCGAGCTTGATGTAGAGCTTGCCGCCGAAGCCGCCGCCCAGATACGGCACCTTGATGCGCACCCGGTTCTCCGGCCAGCCGAGCAGCCGCGCGATCTCGGTGCGCACGAAGGAGGGGCCCTGGGCGGCGCTGTAGATGGTGACGCCGGTGTCCTTCCAATCGGCGATCGAGGCATAGGGCTCGAGCGCGAGATGCAGGACTTTCTGCGTGCGAAACGTGTGCTCGAAAACCTGGGCGGCCTCGGCGAAGGCCTTGTCGACGTCGCCGCGCCGAAGCTTGAAGTCGAGCGCGATATTGGTGCCCTTGCGGCCCTTGAGGTGCTTGAGATCCGCGAAGGTGCCGGCCGGCTTGAGCTCCTCGTGCACCAGCGTCTTGTTCTCGGTGGCCTCGACCTCGTCGATCACCGCCGGCAGCTCCTCGTAGTCGGCGACGATGAGCTGCGCCGCCTCCTCGGCGACGTGCGGATCGGCGGCCAGCACGGCCGCGACCGGCTCGCCGACGTAATGCACCTTGCCGATGGCGAGGATCGGCTGGTCGTGGAACGCCGGGCCGTAATAGGGGTCCGGGATGACCTTGCGCACGTCGTCGGAGGTGACGACGCGGTAGACGCCTGGCACCTTCTTCGCCGCGCTCACGTCGATCGACTTGATGCGGCCGTGCGCGACCGTGCTGCGGAAGATCTTCGCGTGCAGCATGCCGGGCAGCCGCATGGTGTGGGTATATTCGGCGCGGCCGGTGACCTTCTCGCGCGCCTCGAGCCGCGGCAGCGAGCGCCCGACTTGCCCGCCGACCTGTGCGCCGGTCGGGGCGCTTTGGGTGGTGGTTGCCATCAGTGGGTCGCTCCCTGGTTGTTGAGCGCCGCCCGCGTGGCGCGCGCCACATAGACGCGGACAAGCTCGCGCTTGTACGCGGCCGAGCCGCGCACGTCGGAGATGCACTCGACCTCGGCGGCGGCGGCGTCGCCGGCGCGCGCCAGCGCCTTGTCGTCGATGCCGGCCCCGGTGAGCGCTTTTTCGGCGCCCGCGAGGCGGACCGCCTTCTCGGTGGCGGCGCTGACGACGACGCGCGCCGATTTGATGCTCTGCCCATCGGCTTCGAGCGCGACCGCGACCCCGAGCGCCGGCCAGTCCTCGGCCGAGCCGGTGGTCACCTTCATGTAGGCGGCGCGCCGCTTGCCTTGCGCCGGAATGCGCAGCCCGGCGATCAGCTCGTTGTTCTCGAGCACGGTCTCGAAATAGCCGGCGAACAAGTCCTCGACCGCGATCGTGCGCTCGCCGGACGTCCCGGCGACCGATACGCTGGCGCCGAGCGCGATCAGCACCGGCGGCAGGTCCATGTGCGGGTCGCCGTGCGCGAGATTGCCGCCGACGGTCGCCACGTTGCGCACGCGGATGTTGGACAGCCGCCGCATGGCGCGCGGGATCACCGGCGCGGCGCGCGCCACCTCGGGCGAGCGCTCGACCACCGCCAGCGGCGTCATGGCGCCGATCGCGACGCTGCCGTCCGGCCCGGCGGTGATGCGTGACAGCTCGTTGCCCAGCTTGCGCAGGCTGACGAGCCGCGTCGGCCGGAAGACGCCCGCCTTCATCATCAGCATCAGGGCGGTGCCGCCGGCGATCGGCCGCACCGCCGCGTCGTCGGGATCGAGCAGGCCGATCGCCTCGCGCAGCGACGTGGGTTCAAGGAGCTCGAAGGGTGTCATCGTTGGTCCCGTATATCTGGTGCCGTAGGTTGGGTCTCGCGGCGCTCGACCCAACCTACGGGCTCCTCGCAAAGGCGGCGCGCAGCCGCTCGGCGAATTGCCGCTCCATCTCCTTGGCCTTGGCGCGCAGCACCGGCTGGCCGAGGCTGCCGAGCTTGCCGGTCAGCGCGGCTTCGATCTCGTAGCTCACCTTGGTTCCCCCGTTGTCCTCCGCCAGCCGCGTCACCGAGCTCGCGGTCAGCCGCCCGACGATCCCGAGCGGCGTGCCTTCGATCTTGGCCTCGATCTCGCGCGGCGGCTCCAGGCGCACCACCTCGACCGCGACGTTGAACTTGAACTTGAGATACGCGACCTTGGTTTCCAGCACCGCCGTGTAATGCTCGGCGTCGATCTCGTTGAGCGCCTGCACGCCCTCGATGCAGGAGGCGAAGAAGCGCGCGTCGCGCACCTTCGCGAACACCGCCTCGCGCGGCGCGTCGATCGCGATGTCGCCGGTGAACTTCATCGCTTTTTCACGCGCGCCATGAGCGCCGTCAGCTCGCCGGCGATGCGGTCGGGCGCTTCCAGCGGCGTGAGATGGCGGGCGCCTTGGAGAACCGTCAAGGTCGAGCCCTTGATGGCGTGCTGCATGGCCTCGGCCATCGCGACCGGCGTGGCATAGTCCTCGTCGCCCACGACGATCGCTGCCGGCATCGTCATGCCGGGCAGGGCCGCGCGCAGATCGGCGGCGCCGAGCATCGTGCAGGTCGCCATGTAGGCCGGCACCTCGTTGCGCAGGAACGTCTCGACGCATTGCCGGACGACCTCGGGACGCTCTGAACGAAACTTGTCGCCGAACCAGCGCGTGGTCTGGAACTCGACCAGGGCCGCCATTCCGTCGGTGGCAGCCTTGCCCGCGCGTTCAGCCCATTGCTGCGGCGCTTGCACGCCGTACCAGGCGGTGGTGTCGATCAGGCCGAGCGCCGCCGTGCGCGCCGGATAGGCGGCCGCGAAGGCGAGCGCGATGCAGCCGCCCATGGAGGCGCCGGCAACGACCGCCGAGCTCCAGCCGACGAGATCGAGCAGGTCGGCGAGATCGCGCGCGAACAGCTCGACCGTGTAGGGGCCGGGCGGCTTGTCCGAGCCGCCATGGCCGCGGCAGTCGTAGATGAGAACCGGCGCATTCTTCGCAAGCCGCTCCGCGACCGGCTGCCAGAATGCGCGGTCCATGGCGAGCGAATGGATCAGCACGATGCCGTCGGCGCCGCGGCCGTGCAGCGCATAGGCGAGGCGCGTTCCGTCGCGCGCCGCCGCCACGCCCGCGGGCGCCGCGCGCGGGCCTGTTGTCAGGTCTGGCGAACTCTCTTGCACGCGAATGACTTTGCCCCGGCAGAGCGGCCCGCGGGGAGGAGGCGAGGTGGCGGGCCGTCGCCGGAATACTCGCGCATCGGCCGGGGTGGCGTCAAAACCGGGCGTGACGGCGAGCGAGGACGATTGGTGGCCGGTTTCGAGCGGTACAGCGCGGGGTTGTCACTCAGGGTGGGAACTCGGGGCGGAAAAAGCGCTGCGGCCGAAAAAAGGTGCTATTTTACCGTAAGTTCCCGGAACGAAGCTCCCGGCACCGCGTTGTTTGCCAGCTCAAAAGACGATCAAGGAAGCCAAAGCAGAAAGAGGGAGTCACGCCATGTGGACCTCGCTTTTCACGTTCGCGTGCGGGGCTGCCGTTTGTCTCAGCGTGGCAGCAATTGTGATGCAGCCAGCCAGGCGGCAGACCCTCCGCGGGTGAGCGGCCCGACATGGCAAGACTGACGACGGGCGGCCCTCGGGCCGCCCGTTTTCTGTCGGCATGTCGTCTCTTGGGTGGCGCATATTCCTTTCGGCCAGCCGGTTCCCACCTCGCCGGAACATGCGCTAGGTTCCGGCGCCTCTAGGGTTCAGCGCGCCTGGGCCACCCGGCCCGTTCCAACGACGGAAACGCCATGTCCTCGTCTTTGCTCGCGACGCGGCGCTTCGCGCCCTTGTTCTGGACCCAATTTTTTTCGGCCTTCAGCGACAATTTCCTGAAGAACTCCCTGGTCTTTCTCATCCTCTTTCATCCGGCCATCGCAAAATCCGACGCCGAGGCGTTGATCACGCTTGCCGCGGCCGTCTTCATCTCGCCCTACTTTTTCCTCTCGGCGCTCGGCGGCCAATTGGCCGACCGCTACGACAAAGCCCTGATCGCGCAGCGCCTGAAGTTTGCGGAGATCGGCGTTGCGCTGATCGCCGTGGCCGGATTCTGGCTGCACCATGGCGGGCACGACAAAGCCTCGATCTTGATCCTGTTCGTTGCGCTGTTCCTGTTCGGCGTGATCGCGTCGCTGTTCGGGCCGATCAAATACGGCATCCTGCCCGACCATCTCGCCCGCTCCGAGCTGCCCGCTGGCAATGCGCTGGTCGAAGGCGCGACCTTCATCGCGATCCTGCTCGGCACCATCGTCGGCGGCATCGCCGCCAAGGACGGCGGCGACCCGTTCAAGTTCGCGGTGCTGATGATCGTGTTCTCGCTGCTGTGCTGGGGCGCGAGCCTGTTCATCCCGCGCACCGGGCAAGCGGCGCCCGATCTCGTCGTGCAACGCAATATCCTCGCCTCCACCGCCGGCCTGCTGAAATATCTGCGCGAGGACCGGCGGCTGCTGTGGGGCGCCCTCGTGACCAGCTGGTTCTGGCTGGTCGGCGCGGTCGCGCTCTCGTTGATGCCGCCGCTGGTGAAGAACGTGCTCGGCGGCGACGAGGAGGTGGTGACCACCTGCCTGGCCGTCTTCTCGATCTCGATCGCAATCGGCTCGGGCCTGGCGGCCTGGCTGGCGGCCGGGCGCATCATCCTGCTGCCGACGGTGATCGGCGCGTTCCTGCTCGGCGTGTTCGCGATCGATCTCGGCTGGTCGACCATGGGTGTCGCGCCGATCCCCAATCTTTCGGGCTTTTTCGCGCTGTTCGGCGCGTGGCGCGGCATCCGTCTGGCGATCGACCTGTCCGGGCTCGCGATCGCGGGCGGCCTGTTCATCGTGCCGGTGTTCGCGGCGGTGCAGGCCTGGGCCGGCGCCGACCGGCGCGCGCGCGTGGTGGCCGCCGTCAACGTGCTCAATGCCGCCTTCATGACCGCGAGCGCGCTGATCGTCGCGCTGCTGCAGGCCGCCGGCATGACCACGTCGAGCCTGTTCATGGCGCTAGGCGTCTGCAGCATCCTGGTCGCGGTCGCTGTGGGCCGCACCATGCCGGCCAGCGCGCTCAGCGACGCGCTGTCGATCATCTATCGCACGCTGTTCCGCATCGAGGTGATCGGCATTGACAATCTCAACAAGGCCGGGCCCAACGTCATCATCGCGCTCAACCACGTGAGCTTCCTCGACGCCGGCCTGGCGCTGTCGCTGCGCGACCGCAAGCCGGTGTTCGCCATCGATCTCGGCTGGTCGACGCACGGCGCGGCGGCCATCCCCGGCCTCGACGGCTATTTCGCGATCTTAGGCTCT
>JBEVIH010000238.1:0-31899 GCA_040510815.1 Xanthobacteraceae bacterium
CGGCAAGAACCCCACGAGCGCCATCATCAGCAGGCTCGCATCAAGCTCGCTGCCGCCAAAGCTTTGGGTGAAGGTGTTGCGGCTCTTGTCGAATCCTTGCTCGCAAATCGTCGCGTGCATGCGATCCCGAACCCGTCGCCAACGCTCCAGCGGAGCCTGCAATTTGAATCGCTCCACATCACGCACCGTGCGATCAAGGGCGACCCACGCCATGATCTTGGAGTGGGTGAAGTGGCGGCGGCCACCCCTCACTTCCCAGATTCCATCGTCCGGCTGCTGCCAAATCCGTTCCAGGTACTCGATCAGCTTCTGTTGCTGCGCCCAGGCGGCGGCGACCGGAGCGGACAAGTGCTTTCGCGCCTGGTAGATGACATCGATGAGCTCCCCGTAGACATCGAGCTGGCGCTGATCAGAGGCGGCGTTGCCAATGCGCACCGGGGCGGCGCCCTGGTAGCCGGGCAGCCACGGCACCTCCCATTCAATCAGCTGCCGTTCGCCGGACAATCCATACATGATCTGGATCTGGCTCGCCCTGCCCGCCACGCTGCGCTGCAGCCACGCCCGCCACGCCTGCGCTTCCTCGACATAGCCCGCGGACATCAATGCCAACAGCGTCAAGGTCGCGTCGCGCAGCCAGCAGTAGCGGTAGTCCCAGTTGCGTTCGCCACCGAGCTGCTCAGGCAGCGACGTGGTGGGTGCGGCGACGATCCCGCCGGTCTCCGCATAGGTCAGCGCCTTCAAGGTCAACAAAGAGCGCTGCACCGGCTCCCTCCAAGGACCGGTGTAGGAGCAACGCGCGGACCAGCCGCGCCAGAACCCTTCCGTCTCCCGCAAAGCCATCTGCCAATCCACCGCCGCCGGCGCCGGCAGATGGGACCGGCCGTGGGTCAGAACGAACGGCACGCATTCCCCTTCGACAACGTCGAACTCTGCGATGGTCGCAAAATTTTTGCCTTGCAGCGCGACCGGTGAACGCAGCACCACCCGGCTCGGCCCGGCAATTGCGCTCAGGCCGGACTTGTCCTCGAGCTGGGTCACCCATGGCACCGTGGTGCCGTAGTCGAAGCGCAGCGTCAGGTGCGATCGCATCGCCACCTTGCCGCGACGCCCCTCCACCAGGCGGATGATGGAGGAACCTGCATGGCCAATCGGCATGAAATCGATCAGGGCCACGCGGCCATCGGCCGTATCGAAAATGGTCTCCAGCACCATGGTGCCGTCTCGGTAGGCACGGCCGATGCGCGGCTCAGGGTCGGCTGGGCAGATCCGCCATCGCCCGTGCTCGGACGTGCCGAGCAGAGCTGCGAAACAGGCATTGCTGTCGAAGCGTGGCCAGCACAACCAGTCGATGGAGCCATTGCGACCGACGAGAGCGGCGGTCGTGCAATCGCCAATCAATGCATAATCCTCGATGGCAAGCGGCAGGTCGGACCTCATGGCCGCAACGATGCCGCCGCTTGGCGTCGGGCCGCTCTCGGACAGCCGTGAATCCAGATCGCGTACAATCTCGGCGATGATGTCCTCGACCGGCCGACCCACGTCCGCGTAGATCGGATGCTCGTCGGGATCGGGCTCCTCCAGCGCTGCCAACTGGCTGTCGAGGAGGCTGGCCGGCATGAAGTGTCCTTTGCGCGCGGTGAGGCGCGCGGTGATCAGCTCGATGTCGCCGTGCAAATAGAGGAGACGCACCTCCGGTCGCCCGCGAGCGAGGAAATCGCGATAACTGCGCTTGAGCGCGGAGCAGGTAATCACGCCGGACGTGCCGGCTTGCCGCCAGCCGTCGATCCAGTCCGCGACCTTTTCAAGCCAGGGCCACCGGTCGCGGTCGTCGAGCGGATGTCCGGAGTGCATCTTGGTGATGTCCGATCCCGGATGGAGGTCGTCGCCTTCCTCGAAGGCCCAACCGAGTCGATCAGCGAGCGCCTTCGCGATCGTCGTCTTGCCCGATCCCGAAACACCCATGACCACGAGGATGGTTCGAACGCCGGCGATGTCGGCGCGGGCGGACTCGACCACGTTTTGGTCGGCTGTCGCCTCGGTGGTCCGGGTTCCACGATCGCCCACTCCAACCATAGCTGATCAGCGCTCCTTGCCGTTCGCTACGACGCCATCGAGAAACCACCACAACTCGCCACAGCTTGCACTCTAGCGCCCGGCAGAGCCCGAATTGCCTCGACGCACGCGCGCGACTATTAGATGTTTCCCGGCGCCGGTCACCAGGAAAACGACGGCTTTGTTGGTACTCCACGACAGACTGGGGGGCGTCTTCAACCACCTCATTTTCTTCGTGCTGGTCGACGGCTGGAGCCTGGTGACGGGGAGCCTGATCCAGAGCTACGGGACGTGGGAGGCGACAAGATGAATTCCGCCAGCGGCACGGCCTTGATCTCGGGCGGACTGGGGCTTTGCATCGCTTTCGTTCTCGCTCTTGGTCCCACGACCGGGGCGAACGCCCAATCGCCGGGAAAATTGAGCGTGTCGGTCGGCGGCGTCCGCAGCGACAACGGGTCGGTGCGTTGCGGACTCTATTCGTCGCCGGATGGTTTCCGCGTGCCGGGGCGCGAAATGCGTGGCGCGGTCGCGCGCATAAGAAACGGGCACGCGACCTGCGTTTTCAGCGGTCTTCCGGCAGGAACCTATGCGGTCGCCGTCTTCCACGCGGAGCACAACGAGGCGCAGATGGAGACCGGCCTCTTCGGCAAGCCGAAACAGGGCTACGGCTTTTCGCGCAATCCCTCCTCGGCTTTCGGCCCGCCGAGCTTCGCCAGCGCGGCCTTCGACTACAAGGGCGGAAGCCTGAATCTTCCTGTGCGGCTGAGCTACTAGGCTAGGACGCGGACTCATCAACGCCTAGCCGACGCACGCTGCGAGGACCCGGATTTCGCCGCGCTCATCCGGGCTACGAGACGACGGCGCAAGGCGAACGCCGCGCGTATCAGAACTTCCAGCCGACGGCACGATCTTTCCGCGAACTCGGCCGCGATCGCACGCGCGTCGGCCGGGCCGACATCGTGGCGCGAGGCCACCAGATAGGCGATCGCCGCCAGCAAGCGCTCCGTGTCATCATCGCACTGCCCCAGCGTGGTATTGCAGTTGCCGCAAAGAAGGCCGCGTACCTTGTTGGTCGAATGACAGTGATCGACCTGGAGGCGGTGGTTGCGCTTCTTTCTGCGCTTGGGTTTCCTTCTGCAGATCGCACAGAGGCCGCCTTGCAACGCCACGAGTGCGCCGTAGTCGTCCCCGGACATCCCGTAGCGGCGGAAGCGATAACCGTTCCGTCTTTTCCGATACCGAGGATCGGTGCGTAATCTGGTTCGGTTGCGCTCGTTGATCTCGTGCTTGTGGGCTGCCCACCAGCGATGATTCTCTGCACGCCTTCTCTCTCGATATTCCGGATCTTCGGCATATCGCTTTTTTTGCCAAATGGCCTGGGGGGAAACCATCGCCGTTCCCTCCGCCAGTCCCGTTGATGAAATCGTCGCGCCAACGGCCGCTCCGCCGCCGGCGCGCGCCGTCGTCCGGCGGCGCCGCGAACGATGCGCGCGGCGCCTGTCGATCGGGCTTGGAGGCTTCCCGGCTCAGGCCGGGTTGCATCCCGAGATGAGGGTCAATGGCCGGGGTCGCGGCTGAAAAGCGTCAATCCCGGCGCGAGCGAGGGCGTGCTGAAAACAAAAAACCCGCGCGGCGGTGCCGGCGGGCGCAAAACGACCAATCGCATTTCGCCAATTACAGCATCCGTGTGCGGATGTCAAGAGGCAATTTGGCAGGGGGGCGTGGGGGGCGCCGGGAGCCTTCCACCGAAGTGACCGGTGGACGCGCTGAGCTGGCCCGCCGCGGCCGGGCGGCACGGCCGGCCCAGGCCGCTCAAGGGGCTCGGTACGATGCCACCGGCACTCTAGGCCGCGACGTTCTCCGCGCGATACGCGATCACCTGCTTCCTGGTCTTGCAGTCGGGACAAATCCCGACCCGCACCGTGAAGCAATTCGTGGCGAGCGCTGCCTTCATCGCGGCTCTGCTGGCAATCAACAGGCGCTCGACCAGGCAGGCCTCGCAGTAGGCGGCGTTGCGCTTCTGAAGAAACGCCGCCAACCGTTGTTCGATCAGGTAGGGTCTGCTCATGCTCACGACCTTCAAAGTTTCCATGCGGCGCCCCTGCCCGCGCGCAATGTTCTCCACGCGTCGCCTGCCGCTCCCTCGGAACGGAGGCGTCGTAGCGCCGATCAGTCGGGTTGCGGATGGAAGCGGGGCGGAAGGCTCAGGTCAGCGTGGCGCCGAGCGGTGTACCGCCCTGTCGCTTCGACGCGAACCAGGACTTGGGGGTGATATAGGTGTTGTTTCACGCTTCGCCAGCCGAACAGCGCCGCTCGGTGTCGGCAAAAAGTATTAATCCATGGCCGCGGCGCCCGCGTTCAGACCGACGTCCACCACGCCCAGGCCAGCTTGCCGAAGGCGACGGCCACAAGACATCCGATCAGGACCAGGAAGATCGTCACCGCCAAATTGGCCTGCTTCTTGAGTTCCTTGAAACCTTCGTTGATCCGCGTGGTCTTGCGGAAAAACACCGCGCGCACGAACAGGAAGAGCGGGATGGCGGCGGCGATGAAGGCGATGATCTTGAGCAGCATGGTCCACTCGGGTCGGCGCGCAAGTATAGATCAAGACGCGCTCTCGGGCAGTTGGCGTCCTCACGAGAATTTGTTGGCGGCATCCGTCTTGCCTAAAGGGTTGAGGCAGGCGGCGCCTCTCCTATGTCCCCGAATGTCGGGACAGCCGAGATCGCGGCCATGAAGGTGCATGCCATCGCTTCCTACGCGGGCACACTTGAGAAGATATCTAGAAAAAAGCCAACGATCAGGCCGGCCTGTTGAGCCCGGGGACCCGCTGAAGGTCAGCAAATTCGCCCATGACCGGGCAAGACCGCCCGGGCACTCGGCCTGGACGCGCCGGCTGCTGCTCCCCCTCGCCGCCCAGGTGGTCGGGCGAAGGCGGCCGCCGGACCCCCGTTCGCTGCGCTGACCGTGAAAAAGCGTCTTCTTGTGATGGCCATCACATCGCGCGCGCGCCGGCCGCGATAACACTAGGCTCAACAGGGCGCGAAAGGTGGAGATTTCAGATGCGAAAGACCAGCTTCTTCGTCGTCGTCACCACCGCCTTCATCCTCGCGATGGGTGTCGGAGGGTGGACCGCCATGACGGCCACCGATGTGAAGGCCGCCGGCAAGGCCGCAAATATCGACGGTTTCCCCGGGCGAGCCCCAACCCGCGGCGGCCTCTCCGTCATGCCGCCGGTGTTCTAGAACCGCCGCTCTTCCCGCTCCAGCCACTCGCGCAGCAACCGCATGTTGCGCCGGTTCGCGCGCCACAGCACGTCGAAGGCGTCGCCGACCAGCGGCACCGCGCCGAACACGCCATCGACGGCGACGTTGCCGAGCATGCGTACGATGACGTGGCCCGGCGCGCCCAGCTGGTAGGCCTCGTGCACGATGAACAGCGACAGCGCCGTGGTGATGAGGTCGCCGACGCCGGGAAAGAGCCCGATCAGCGCGTCCAGGCCGAAGCGCACGCCGGTGCCGGGGATGACGAGCGCGGTGTCGAGCAGGGTCGCAAGCGCGTCGATCCGGGCGACGCGGGCGCCGCGGGAGCGCGGGCGCACGAAATCGGAGTCGAAGGCATAGGCAGTGGTCATGGTGGTCCGTCCTCCGCGGCCCTAGATGGGGATGCTGGCCGGCGAGCGCAAGCGTTCAGCGCCGGAGGAACCCGCCACGGCAACATGACTTTCGTAGCAGCGCGCCGGCGGCAGCGGCGCGGCAGCGAGCGAGGATTCGAGCTCGCTCGGTGACCGGTGCTCAGCCATTTGGCCTCTTTGGAATGGCCGCCGATGTCATTACGATGCCCTCTCCAGAGCCGGAGATGGGAGATGCGACGGCGCGAATTTCTAGCTGTGCTGGGCAGCGCCGCAATCGCTCGGTCCCTCCCCGCGCGCGCGCAGCCGGCGCTGCCGGTGATCGGGTTTCTCCGGACCGCCGCGGCTGCCACCTCCACGCACCTGATCGGTGCGTTCCGGCAGGGCTTGGGCGAGACCGGTTTCGTCGAGGGCCAGAACGTGGCCGTCGAGTATCGCTTTTCGGACGACCAGCACGATCGGCTGCCGGCAATGGCGGCCGATCTGGTCCGCCGCCGGGTGGCCGTCATCGTCACGAACGGCCTCGCGGTACCGGCCGTCAAGGCGGCAGCCCCGGCGATTCCGATCGTCTTCCTGACGGGCTACGATCCCGTCCGCACCGGCTTTGTCGCCAGCCTCAGCAGGCCCGGCGGCAACCTCACCGGCGTGGTCTTCACCGTCACTGACCTGGTGCCCAAGCAGCTGGGGCTGCTGCACGAGCTGGTTCCCAGGGCCGCGGTCATCGCCGTGCTGTTGGACCCGAACCAACTGGAATCCGACATTGAAACGCGAGAGGCAGAGGCGGCAGGCCGCGCCCTCGGGCGGCAGATCCTGTTCGCGAAAGCCTCCAGTGAGCACGAATTCGATGCGGCCTTCGCGACGATCGTGCAGGCGGGTGCGGGCGCGCTGCTCGTCGGCGGGAGTCCGGTGTTCCTCAACCGACGTCGGCAACTCGTCGCACATGTGGCCCGCCACGCGCTGCCCGCCGCCTATACGTCGCGCGAATATGCCGAGGTCGGCGGCCTCATGAGCTACGGACCCAGCCTGACCGACGCCTATCGCCGCGCCGGCACCTATGCCGGCCGGATTCTCAAAGGCGAGAAGCCCGGCGATTTGCCGGTCGAGCTGGCGAGCAAGTTCGAGCTGGTCATCAACCTCGCGACGGCGAAGGGAATGGGCCTCGACATTCCACCGATGCTGCTGGCCCGCGCCGACGAGGTGATCGAGTGAAACGGGCGTGACCCCAGCCAGCCGGTATCCCGCTATTTATGCAAATCTGCGAGCTTTCGACCGCAACGAAGTGTGTGATTTCGCACATTCGCCTCTTTCCCGGTTCGCTAGTCTGTGGGCAATCGGTGGTCATGGAGAATCATCGCCGCCGGAGCAGCCGGCACAGCCGGCCCCGACGACGACGTGCTGCAAGGAGAGATGGCGATGTCGGCATACAAGGCAGCGAGAGACGCCGATCTTTGTCTCGAATGCGGTGCGGCACTGCAATCTGAAGCATGCCGCGCATGCGCCGGACCGGCCAGCTCGTGGTTCATTTGCGAGGAATGCGGCGGCAAGGGCCAATTACTCTCGTGCCCGAACAGGGCTTCCCACTCCTTGCCGGGCGCCGACCAAAGGGCGGCCGCGTGGAACTACTGGCATGGCCCGCCAGCGCGGCAATCCAGCAATCCGTTTTTCTGCAAGGCGTGAAGGGCCCGCCTCCCGGCAGAGCGTCCAGGCTTGCACCGCCAGCGACGCCTGCCTAGCCTCAGCCCCGGATCTTTCACCGGGCGGAGACAGTCCCATCGCACCTGACCCAACCGCGGCCTGCGGCGCCGGCATGAGCCGGCGCCGACTGCTGCTTGGCGCCGCCGGCGCCGTGGCGGCCGGTGTCGCGCCTGCTCCGGCGCGCGCCGCCGTTCCCGTCGCCTACGACCGCAACGCCGCGCCGCCGACCGACGAGCGGGCAGGCTTCATCGAATGGATGCAGGCGAACCGCGGCGAGGCGCCGACGTTCCTCGGCATGCGCTGGGATCGTTACCAGCGGCTGCTCGCCCGGCGCGACATCTGGGAGAAGCGCAATATCCGCGCTTTCCTGATGACCCCGCGCGAGGAGTTCATCCCCGCCTCCTATCACAACCGCGCCTACGAGGGCATCTTCATCAATATCGGCTGGGGGGTGACGATCACCGATCCGCACGCGGTCGCGCGCATGACCAACGCGATGGACGTGCGGATGGGCGACAAGGTGCTCGAGATCGGCACCGGCTCGGGCTACCAGTCGGCCTATCTCTCCCACCTCACCGACAAGATCTGGTCGGTCGAAATCATCAAGCCGCTGGCCGATCGCACGCGGCGGCTCTACGACGCGCTGATCGAGCGCGGCTACACCGAATACCAGGCGATCACCACCAAGCACGCGGACGGCTACTACGGCTGGGAGCAGGAGGCGCCGTTCGATCGCATCATCGTCACCTGCGGGATCGACCACATCCCGCCGCCGCTGATGCAGCAGCTCAAGCCGAACGGCGTCATGATGATCCCGATCGGCCCGCCCGGCGCGCAGAACGTGCTCAAGGTCGCCAAGACGCAGCAACCCGACGGCTCGATCACGGTGGCGCGCACGGATATCTACAACGGCGGCAAGCTGGTGTGGGTGCCGTTCGCCAAGCTCGAGGGCGAGACGGTCAAGGGCCGGCACACCGCCAAGTGATCGGGCCATAGCGCAGACGTTGCGCTCTCTGCGCGGCCGCAATCGAAACGCAGCACGTGGCGGGATACGGCTCGCCCAATCCGCTCGGTCAGGAGGCGGTCGCGGCGGGGGTGCGCGCGGCCGGCATTTCGACGACAACGGTATCGAATTCACCAATTTGAGCGCTGATGACCGGCTGCTCCGGCGGCTTTTCCGACGGTTCATACCACGGCCGCCGCTCGTTCACGCCGCTCTCGAGCGCCTGCGCAATCAATCGTCCGATCTCCTCGCCCTGCAGCGGCACCAGCTTCTTTTCGGGGTCGTATTTGTAGAGCTGGGGACAGAAATAGAGGGCATGGATGCGCGAATCATATCCGTCCACGACGAGAAAATGCGCCGCTCGCAGCAGGACGTTATATTTCTTGACGATTTTTCGCTCCAGCGTGGAGCGGGCGACGCGCAGTCTTTCGGGCGACGGGCCGACGATGGTTCCGGCCTCCAGCAGGATCACCCAGTCCTTCTTCGCGATATTATCCGGATGGACCCGGATGAGATGACCCGGCACCTTTCGTCGGAAAATGCCCATTACGCGTTACTCGATCACACGACGCCGATCGGGCGAGAGTAGCAACCCGGGCCGCGAGGTCAATCGTTCACGCCCGATTGGGGCGTATCAAATCGGAACACCCGCGGCTCGTGGGGTGGGTCATATCGCCCGTGCGCCGGGAAACCTCCGCGCCATGGCCGTGCGGCTGCGGGGTGCGGGCGGCCCGTCTGCGGCATCCTTTCCAGAGCGGCCGCGCTCAGGGCTTGACCTTGGGGTCGCCGGCGGGCTCGGTCTCCGTCGGCTGGGAAATCGCCGGCGGATCGGAAGACGGGAACGAGTCCTGCAGCGCCTTGTCGAGCTCCCGATCGAGATCCTTCTTGCTCTTCTGCGAAGCATGTCCTGCTCCGCCGCCGTCGTGCTGGAGATCGTCCTTGCCGCGACCTCCAGCGCCGGCCCGATCCGTTGGCATTGTCACCTCCTACGGCTATCGCCCGCTCGCGACGCCAACGCCTGATGGCGCGCGACGTTCCCTGGCAAGCACCCCGGCGGCCAGCATTTCGCAGTTGGTCATCGGAGCGTCTACGCCCGCCTTTGACGCTGCGGCGGGTACGGCGGGCGGCAGGCCGTGCGCGCCCGCGACCCGCCGAACGTCGGCGGCAACGGCGTTGGCGGGCCCCATTCCGGCGCGCTACTCAGCCAGCGATAGAATGCTATATTCGTGAACGTCGTTGCGGAGCGCGTGCAATGAAAGGCCTGCTCAAACTTGTTGCGGTTGCGATGCTGTGCTGGGCCGCGCCCGGCCTCGCCTGCACGATCGAGGAGGCCGTGAGCGCCGTTCAACTCAATGCCGCCCAGCAGTCGGGCGAGTTCGCCAAACAGGCGTCGCCGTTGCTGCAACGTCTGGAGCGCCTCAACGCCAAGGCGACCAATCAACTCTCGCAAGCCGACATCGCCGAGCGCACGCGCCTGCGGCAGCGGATCGGCACCATGCAGCTGCAGGACGGGGTGGCATCGGGCTATTGGCGGGATGTGCGCGTCATCCGCGACATGCTCGAGGTCGCGCGCCGCTCCTACGCCGACGGCCGGGATTTGCCCGCATCGCATCCCCAGCAGGCCCTGTTTTCACATCTGCAGGCGCTGCGCCGCATGCGCGAGTCGCCCGAATATCGCGGCATGTTCATCACCACGCCCGACGACTTCACGGTGTGCTCGCTGGAGGTGGCGCTGCACCTCATCGAAAGCGAAAGCTTCAACCGGCTGGAGAAGATGCCGGTCGCCGAGATGAACAAGCAATTGGACGCGATCCGTGCCCGCAGCCAGCAGCCGGCCGCGGAAGCGCTCGACGTCATGCGGCTCTCGCCCGGCGACAGGGCCGCCTATGAGAAGATCCAGCGCGACAACGCGCCGGTGTTCAAAGAGCGCGCGCTGATATCCGATCTGGAAAACCTCAAGGGGCTGGCGAAGCTGGCCGCGATGAAATTCGAGGCCGACAAGAAGGACGCCGCCGATTCCGGCGGCGACGCCAGCGCGCTCGGGCGGACGGTCGCCACGCTGGTGGTCGACAATCGCCGCAAGTTCTATCTCGCGACCCTCATCAAGATCGCCGACGACTATCCGAGCGATTGGGACAAGCAAATGCAGCGGACGAAGGCGGGCGAGCAAGGCTCCGCCGGACCGAAGTTACAGGACCGCGCCGATCCGGGAAGCGGAACGAAAAAGAAGTGATTGAGCGCGCCGCCCTTGCGGCAAGATTCATCCGCGACAAAGGACATGAAATGACGGCGGTTCGGCACGCTGCTCGGCGGTGCGCTTTGCGCGGATGGATCCTGATGATGGTGGCGCTCGGGCTCGCTCCAACGGCCGGCGTTCTGGCGCTGCCGGCGGAAGCGCAAGTCAAGAACGAGTGGATCAAGACGCTGGCGCCAGCAGCTCCCCTCACCAGAGCGCTTCGCAAGCGCATCGTCGTCGAGGCGGGCAAAGAAGGCGAAATCGTCGACAACAAAGGGCTGCCAAGAGCCTTTCTCAAGAATGAATTCGAACCCGGGTCGGTCCGGCTTACCCCGGTCGGCCGGCAGCAGCTCGATCAGCTCGGCGCAGCGCTCGACGATCCGAGCTTGAAAGACTCGCGCTTTCTAATTGTCGGCCGCATGAGCGGGATGGGCTCAGATGTTGCGGAGCAGGAATTGTCGCTGCGGCAAGCGACGGCCGTGAAAACCTATCTGGTCGAGACCAGCAGGATCGATGGCGCGCGGCTTTTCGTGGTCGGATTTGGCGGCACCCGGCCACTGGTTGCGGGGAGCCCCCTCGACCCGCAGAACCGCGCCTTTGAAATCATCAACCTGCTGCCGTGACATCTGTCGGCGCCCATCGGGCACCGGCACCGGCTCAACGGGTGGCCGCGACCGACCCGCCCCCATCGCCAATGAGACTGTAGGGTGCCCAGAACAGCGGGTGTCCGTAGGTGAAAACGGTCTGGCCGGAGCCGGCGCCCAGTCCGTCAAGTAGCCCCATCATCGCCTGCCGCAACGCCTCCGCGCGAGTGAGCGCCGGGTCGGCAGCCTGGCGGCGGAACAGATCGGACACCAGTTGCTGCGCCGAGCCCGACTCCACCGACCAATTGGTGACGAGGAGCGCGCGAGAGCCGGCGTAGAAGAACGCACGCCCGAGCCCTGACGCCGCTTCGGCGCCAACGACCGCGCCGGCTGCGGTGTTGCACGCCGAGAGCACCACCCAGTCGGCATCGAGCTTGAGGGCGAGAATTTCCTCCACGGTCAGAAGACCGTCACCCGGGACGCCGGCGACCTGCGGCGCGGTCAGTGCCAGCGCCGGTTGGGTGAGACCGTCGAGGTCGTTGGGCATGAGCCCGTGGGTGGCGAAGGAGATGATCTGATACTTGGCAAGATCGGTGCTCTTCACCGTCTGTTCGTTGGCCGCCTTGCCGAGCTTGAGCGCTGTTGTGGGATCGACGCCCAACGCTTGCGCCACTGCCTTGAGTTCGTCCGCAGTATCGGCCAAGCGGGGCAATTGGCCGAGCTTGGCACTGTCAACCTGGTTCGTCCGCGGCGCGGCGCGCCGATTGAAGCCGCGCGAGGCGGCGCTGGCCACAACGACCTCGGCCAATTCCTTCGCGGCCTCGGTAGCCTGTTGCTCGTTGAAGTAGGGATCGCCGAAGCCAATCAGCCGCTCGCGCTTGTCCGAGCCGGGCGGCAGTTGGCGCAGCGTGCGAAACGCCGCAACGGACGGCACCAGGGTGACGGCGTGGGTGCGCGCGAGCCAGGGCACCTCGCGGTAGCCGGAGAATAGCGGACCTGCGTCGGTCTTGAGCGCGACGGAATCGGTCGGCAACAAGCCAAGCGGTAACAGACCGAGAGCCCCGTTGGTAACGACGATCAGGCTCTTCGCGCCGCGCCAGCCTTGCTCCACGGGTTGCAGCAGTTGCGCATAGAGTTCGTGCGCGAGCCTCAGATCGAACGACGGGATTGTTTCGATGGCCGTGAGCGGGGCCTCGAACGGCTGCCGCAGAGTCTTGATCTTTGCATCGACATCGTTCGCACCTGCCGCAATCGCCGCGAAGGTGACCGGACCGCTCTTCGGTACCGCCCAGACGAAACTGTGCTCTCTGCCAAAGTAGAATGACAGCAGCGCCTCGTCGGGCTTCAGCGCGGCTTTGATATCGTCGATCGTGGGAGCCTTGGGATCGATCAGCGCGGCATAGGTCGGGAAGCGGCGCTGGATTTCGGCCCGGGTCCTGTCGCGCTCGGCGCGCAGCTTGTCGATCTGCGCATTGATGTCTTTGACGCCTTTTTCGTCACGCTCCCCGGCCGGAAGGCTGAGAGCGTTGTTCAACAGGCCAAGGAGCGCGTTCACCTGCATGGTGAGATCTTGGAACTTGCGGGCGAGATTGCCTAACGCCGGATCGTTCGCAGCCATGCGGGCGCTTGCCGCCGCCAGCGCGCTTTGAACCGATTGGCCGCGGATCGCATCAGCAAGGCCGAACGTCTCGACCACTACGCCTTCGGCTCGCTGCTGGCCATCCGCGATCAGCGCGATATAGGCCTCGATGACGGCTTGAAGCCGTTGGTTGCGCGCTGCGGTGACTACGGTGTCGTCGTCAGCGTTTTCGCGGCTGCGGCGATCAACGCCGGAATGGCCGCGCGGAATTCACGAATGGCCTCATCCTTGCGGCCCGCCTTGGCGAGACCGATGGCAAGGGTTCCTCGCGCCGTGGCCGTGTTGACATGCTTCTCGCCGAAGCGGGCGATTTGGCGTTTGAGCAAGGCCTGCGCAGCGCTAATACCGGCATCTACCTGGCCCGCCGCATACAGCAGATACACCCGCGTGCCGTCCAGTTCTCCTGCCTCGCGGTGCAGCGAATCCCAACCCGCTACGGCTCTGTCGTAGCGGGCATACACGTCGGCAGCTTCGTTCGGTCGTCCCAGCAGGTTCAAAACCGAGCCCAGCCGCGCCAGAATTGTAGCGGTTGCCGGTTTGTCGTCGGCAATGGCGAGCGAGCTCTGGATCTCAAGCGACACTCGTATGAGCTTCTCAGCTTCGGAAAAGCGGCCCTGTGCAATGAGAATGTCGGCCAACCCGATGATAAAGCTCGGCGTCCTTGCGTGATATTTGCCTTGCACGCTCAGTCTGGCGAGCAGTGCACGGCGGGCATCGGCCTCGGCTTCTGCGAGCCGCCCCTGCCGCATTTTCGATCGTGCTATGGCACGGACGAGGCCATCAGACCAAAAGGCGATATCGTCTTTCGGCGGCGGAGCATGCCAATTCGGTACGTCCTTGAGTGAGGCCCGCTTGAGCGCTTCGGCGCGCACGTAGGCGGCTTCGGCATTCTGAAGTTGACCGCGCGCCTCAAATATGAACGCCCGGCCCATTTCAACATCCGCTTCCCAGGTGTTGCGGTAACGCGGATAAGCCGCACGCCAACCCGGAATGGGACTAGATCGCACTTCCTGGAGCAGCGCCTGATTGCGCCGTACATAGTTTTCTGCTTGAGCCAAATCGCCCGTTTGTATCAGCATCAAGGCGGTGGCTCGTTGAAATCCGAACAAATGGGCTCGCTCCGGCCCCTGACGGTCGGCCTCCCTGATGTGCGCCAGCGTGACTTGCAGTGCCTTTTTCGCCTCGCCTGCCGCCCAGAGTTGAGAAGCCAGGAACTGGCGATAGCGCCCGAGGTGATTGAAATCGGCAGCCCCTTGTCCGAGCTCAACCGCCTTTTGCGCGTCAGAAATTGCATCGTTTACTTGCCCGAGAAGCGCATGCGCGTTCCCTCGATCGAAATAAAACTGAGCGAGCGCCGCACGTGAGGCGCCAGTCGGCGGCGTCTTGTGGGCGTCGGCCTTGAGCTTGGCGATTGCCGCCGGGTCGGGCTTTTCGCGATCTAGGATCGCCGTGATGTCGGCGATCGTGCGCGGCGGCGCAACGAAGGTCGGCGCTTGCGCATGGCCGGGTGTGAATGCCGTCGCGAGAAGGATGAGCCCCGCCAGTCCTGCTCCAAGAATTCCCCGCAGTGCGAGCCTGACACGCATCATCAAGAGGCCCCTCAAATTGGATTACCCGGGCTCAGCCACACCCAACGGAGGCAATCTATACCGGTCGCGCGCGACGAGATGAACAAGCAATGGGACGCCATGGGTGCTCGCGAAATACCTAAGCGAATTCAGGTGGCTACGTTCCACTAGGCCATCCGCTACGGCGCTTCAAGCGTCCGTCAGCTTCGTCAACATCTTTGCGAGGTTTTGAAAGTCGCGTCGTTGCGGAGCGACTTGCTGACAATCTTTGATGGCGCTGACGTCCCACGATATTCTGGGTGTGAGCGGCAAGCGGACCGGCAACCGGTTCGATAAAGTTGCGAATCGGCTTCGACGCGTCGCCGGCGCAAGCGCTCGGGCAAAGGCGAAACGACCATGCGCATCAACGCCGACTTCAGCAAGCGCGCCGCGGTCCATCCCGCGCAGTCGGACTGGGTGCGGTCTCCGACGCCGGGAGTCGAGCGCAGAATGCTCGACCGAATCGGCGACGAGGTCGCGCGCGCGACGAGCATCGTTCGCTACGCCCCGGACAGCGCCTTTCCGCCCCACACGCATGGCGGCGGCGAGGAGTTCCTCGTTCTCGACGGCACCTTTCAAGACGAGCACGGCGACTATCCGGCGGGCAGCTACGTCCGCAATCCGCCGACGTCGCGCCACACGCCGGCCTCGCGGCCGGGCTGCACCCTATTCGTGAAGCTGCTTCAGTTCGACGCCGCCGACCGCACGCCCGTGCGCATCAATTCGAGCGCCGTCGGTGCGGTCGCCGCGGCGGGACGAGACGGCGTGACGGTCATTCCGCTGTTCAAGGATGGTCGGGAAGACGTACGCATTGAGCAATGGGACGCCGGCGCTCGCATCGCGCTCGACCTGCCGGGCGGCTTCGAGGCCCTCGTGCTCGAGGGAAGCTTTGAACAAGGCGGCGAGACGTTCGCGCGGCACGCGTGGCTGCGACTGCCGAAAGGCGCAAGTTTGGCCGCGGTTGCCGGCGCGGCGGGCGCGAGGCTGTGGGTCAAGACCGGCCATCTGCAGCATGTCCCCGCCCCGCCGTTGCGGGATTGACATCCGTGCGCCCGGTCAAAGTCGTCAAAGGGCACGCATAGGACCTTGCGCAATGGGACTTTGCGCAATGGGCCTTAGCGCAAACGTTGTGCGCAACAAGCCTTTCGCAATTTGACCGAAAGCGGTCATGCAGCATTCATTCAAACGCGCCATCGGCCGTTCTCCGTCACCATCGGGCGCCGCATCGGTATTGTCGCAACCCCGAAAGGGAGCATATCCTGACGGTTCGATGACATGCCTTCGGGAGAATGTCGCATGAACGAGCTTCACACCAGAGTCGTGCGGGTCGGGCTCGCCCTTTGCGTCATGCAGGGCGCAACTATTGCTGCCGCCATCGCGGGACCCTGCAGCACCCAGATCGAGCAGATCGACAAGGCCCTGAGCCAGAGCGGCAGCAAGTGGAATGTCGGGCCGACCGGCCAGCAGACCACCGCCGCCCAGCGGCACGTGCAGCCGACGCCGCAGTCGGTGGAGCAGGCTCAGCAGTCGGCGCAGGAGCGGCTCAATGCCTTGCTGGCACGAGCGCGCTCGCTCGACGCGGCCGGCGACGGGACCGAGTGCGCGAAGGTGGTCGAGCAGATCAGGATGATGACCGGGCTGCAATGATCGCCTGACGCCCGCGCGATCGCGCGGCTCATTCGATCACGCTATCGGCGCGCAGCAGGATCGAGGTCGGCAGCTCGACTCCGATCGCCTTGGCGGTCTTCAGGTTGACGACCATCTCGAACTTCGCGGCCAGCTCGACCGGCAGATCGGCGGGTTTCGTCCCTTTGAGGATCCTCGCCACGTAATCGGCGGTCCGGCGGAACATCAACGGGAAATCGACGCCGTAGGACATGAGCCCGCCGGCGTCGACGTAGCTGCGAAACACGAACATGGTGGGCAGGCGGTGCTCGATCGCCAGCTTGGCGATCTCGGATCGGTGGTGAGTAAAGAAAGGACTGGACAGGACGAGAACCATTTGCGCCGCGCCCGCCGTCACGCTCCGGAACGCAGCACCGAAATCATACGGCGGATTTTCGAGCTTCAATGGCGCGAGCTGCACGCGCAGCGAGCCGGCGGCCTGCTCGGCCGTCTTGAGCTGGTCGGCGGTCCACGCATCCCAGAGCACCGCCAATCGGCTCCTGTCCGGAAAGGCCTGCGTCAATATTTCGAGCTGCTTTCCCGCCAATTCGAGCTGGCGCAGGAACACGCCGGTAATGTTTCCCCCCGGCCGCGCCAGGCTCGCCACATAGCCGCGCTCGATCGGATCGTATTGGACGGCCAGAATGACGATCGGGATGGCGCGGCTGGCACCGACCACCGCCTGCAAGCCGACTTCCGGTCCGGTGACCACGATCAGATCGGGCTGCGAACGCATCAGTTCCGCGGCGGCCACGAACGGCCCGCGCGGATCAGTCGTATCGCGATATTCGACGGTGAGATTTTGACCGTCGCTGAAGCCTTGCTCGCGCAGCTGGGCCAGGAAGGCCTGGTAGTTGTCCGCCTGCGGTTCGAGGCTGCGGCTGGCGCCGAGAAAAGCGATGCGAACCGGCCGTCCCGCCTGCTGCGCCCGCGCGGCGAGCGGCCAGCCGGCCGCGGCGCCGCCGAGAAGGGTGATGAACTGCCGTCGCCTCATTGGTCAAATCCCGAGCAACAAGATGGGGCAAATGCCAACCGGGGTTCGAGAACGCGGACTCATTAACACGCAGCCATTGCCTGAAGCGAGCCGGATGTTCAGGGTTTCCCTCCTCTCAATTCAGGGGAAACCCTGATGGTGGGGCCAAAGCCAACGAACCATCCTCTGCCGAAAGCAGCCCGGAGACACATCACGCTGTGGTGGGCCTGCCCGTGGACGCTGTCGGTCGCCTCCGTGCAGGCCGGCGGGCTCGGCATGGTGGCACTTGGTCTCGCGCAGCTCAGCGCGGCGCGCCTCGCGCCGGGGCATTCCACAAGCGCAAGCTCACTCGCTCTGTGGCTGTGCGTGGTCGGGCTCCTCGGCGTGTTCCTCGTCGGCTATCCCGGCTACTTCGTGTTCGACGCCATCTGGCCGAGCTTCTATTACTCGCCGGTCGCGGAAGGAAAGAATGCGTGGCTACTCTGGCAGGCATTCTTCATCGCCGTCTACTTCGTCGGAGCCATGCTGATGTTCAACGCGGTGCGGCGCGCGCTCAATGCGATCCCCGCCACTGCCTAGCTGAAACAGCCGAAGTTGCTCTTCGCAGCCTCGTTCGCGCAGGCGCCATCGGTCGATCCGCATCGGCAAGCTCGACCTGCAAGCCGGAATCGAGCTGCCCACACCCTCAGTAGTAATAGTCTTCTTCCATAACTAGAAGATTTCTTCGCCGAAAGAACCTGGCGACCGAAAGGCCTTGCGCGGGCGGGCAGCGTGCGGCAAGTCGTGCGCGATCTCCCCGACCGAACGCATTCCAATCGTCTCAGGATGACGAATGGCCAGCAGCGATACCGAGGTTGTGGTTGTCGGCGGCGGCGCCGCCGGTATCGCGGCCGGCCGGCGGCTCGTTGACGCCGGCGTCAAATGTCTCGTCGTCGAGGCACGGCCGCGGCTCGGCGGGCGGTCGTGGACGATCCACGACGGATCCGAATTTCCGCTCGATCTCGGCTGCGGCTGGCTGCACTCGGCCGACCGCAATCCCTGGCGGGAGATCGCCGAGGCTGCGGGCTGCACGATCGACAAGACGCCGCCGCCCTGGCGGCGGCTTTCGCTTCCGATCGGCTTTCCGATCGCGGAGCAGCGCGGCTTTCTGCAGGCGCTCGAGAGCTTTTATGAGCGGCTCGGTTCGCTGACCGAAGGAGAGCCGGACCGTCCGGCCGCGGCATTTCTCGAGCCGCGTTGCCGCTGGAACAACTTGATCGGCGCGGTCGGCACCTACGTCAACGGGGCGGAGCTGGAGCGGGTGTCGGCGCGCGATTTCGGCCGCTACGACGACACCGGCGTGAACTATCGTGCGGTCGGCGGCTATGGGACGGTGATCGCGCGCCACGGCGCGGGCCTGCCGGTCGTGCTCGGCTGTCCGGTGCAGCGGATCGACCACAGCGGGCGGAGATTGCGGGTGGAAACGGCGGACGGCCCGATAACGGCCGACGCCGCCATCGTCACGCTCCCGAGCGGCCTGCTTGCCGCCGAGGAGCTTCGCTTCACCCCTGCCCTGCACGAGAAAACAGCGGCGGCCGCGGCGCTGCCCTTGGGGCTCGCCGACAAGCTGTTCCTGTCGCTCGCCGATGCCGATGAATTCGACAAGGAGAGCCGCCTGTTCGGCCGCACCGACCGTGCCGAGACGGCAACCTATCATTTGCGGCCGTTCGGCCGGCCGCTGATCGAGGCGTATTTCGGCGGGACGCTGGCGGCGCGGCTCGAGGCCGATGGCGAGGGCGCGTTCCTCGACTTCGCCGTCGCCGAGCTGGTCAGCCTGCTCGGCAGCGATTTTGCCCGGAGGGTGAAGCTGCTTCATCTTCACCGCTGGGGCGTCGATCCGTTCTCGCGCGGCTCCTACTCCTATGCCCTGCCCGGCAAGGCGGACTGTCGAGCCGCGCTCGCCGCGCCAGTCGATGATCGCTTGTTCTTCGCCGGCGAAGCGTGTTCGGAGGGCGACTATTCGACCGCGCACGGCGCCTATCTCACGGGCATCGCCGCGGCCGAGCAGGCGATCGCCGCCCGGCGACCCTAGCGCCGCACTTTGGGGTTGATTTGCGCCAATCTCTAGGTCGTCATTCCGGGAGACCGGAATCCATATGTAGGTCAGAGGGAGGCGGTGCGTCATGGCCGGCGCGAGCGAGGCAGGCCAACAGGTCGGCACGCTGCCGCAAGCGATGCGGCGCGATTTCTCCGCCGTCGATTACGGCGAGGCGATGCGGCGGGCGCGCGAGATCGTGCCGGTCCTGCGCGAGCGCGCGCAGCAGGCCGAGGACGCCCGCATGCTCATCCGCGAGAACGAGCAGCTCCTGCACGAGAGCGGGCTGTTCCGGTTTCACCAGCCGCAGGCGTTCGGCGGCATGGAGCTTCCGTTCGTGGCGGTGGTGGACATCCCGGCCGAGCTCGCGCGCGGCTGCCCGTCCACCGCCTGGAACGTGGGCAACGTCGCCTGCCATCACTGGATCCTCGGCTACTACGAGCCGGAGACCCAGCGCGAGGTGTGGGAGGCCAATCCGGACGCGCTGATCGCTTCCTCGATCGCGCTGGCGGCCGGCCGAGCGCGCAAGGCCGCGGGCGGGTTCATCGTCAACGGCCGCTGGCCGTTCTCCTCGGCGGTCGACAATTCGGACTGGAACATGCTGGCGGTCACCGTCCACGACGACGACGGCAAGACGCCGATCGATTGGCGGCTCTGCCTGGTGCCGAAGTCCGACTACGAGATCATCGACACCTGGTACGCCATGGGCATGGCGGCGACCGGCAGCAAGGACATCGCGGTCCGCGAGCTGTTCGTGCCCGAGCGGCGGGCGCTGGCGTTGCAGCGCTGCCGCGGCGGCGGCGAGCATCCGGGGGCGGCGCTCAATCCCGGCCCCCTCTACCGCATCCCGATCGTCGCCGCCTCCAGCCATCCGCTGGCGCCGGCGGCGCTCGGCGCAGCCGAGGGCGCCTACGAGCTGTTCCTCGCAGCGATGGCCAAGCGGGCCGGCACCTATACCGGCGCGCGGGTGGCGGATTTCCAGGCGGTGCAGATCAAGGTCGCCCGCGCCCGCTGCCTGATCGATTCGGCACGCGACCTGTTGCGGCAATCGGCGATCGCGTTTCACGCCACCGCCGAGCGCAACGAGACGCCGGACCTCGAGACCAAGCTGCGGTTCCGCGCGCACTCGGCGTTCGCGGTGAACCAGGCGCGCGAAGCGGTGGAGACGCTGTGGTCCTGCTACGGCGCGCAGGGCCTCTACACCCGCGATCCGCTCCAGCGCCACCTGCGCGACGTGCTCGCCATCAACCAGCACTTCTCGTTCAACTTCGACATCGCCGGGGCGGCATACGGGTCGCTGGCGCTCGGCGGCAAGTACGCCAATCCGACCATGTGAGCCGGCGCCAGTACCGCAGGGCGAAGTCAAGCGCGGCGGCGGATGGACGGGCGGTCCCGAACGTGCGAAAATTTCCGATCAACGTTTCTACGGCTTCGCAGTCATCGGGAGCCCCTCCTCCGATGAAGGACACCGCCACCAAGCCACGCGTCGAGGTCCGGACCAAGACCAAGCGGCCGCCGCTGCACAAGGTCATTCTGGTCAACGACGACTACACGCCGCGCGAGTTCGTCGTCACGGTGCTGATGGGGGAATTCCGCATGAGCGAAGACCAGGCCTATCGGGTGATGATCACCGCGCATCGGCGCGGCGTCTGCGTGGTCGCCGTCTTCGCCAAGGATATCGCCGAGACCAAGGCTACGCGCGGAACGGAAGCCGGCCGCCGCAAGGGCTATCCGCTGCTGTTCACCACCGAGCCGGAGGAATAAGGCGCCCTCCCGCGGTTGAATGGGCTTGCCTCGCAGCCGACAAGACAAGGAGATCACGATGCGAACAATTCTTCTCGCCGCCCTGGCGCTCGTTGCGCTGCCGTTGACCGGCAGTACCGCGCGCGCGGCGCCGTGGTGCGCGCACTACGGCACCGGTCTCGGCACCAATTGCGGCTTCTACACGATCGAGCAATGCCAAGCCGCCCTTGCCGGGGCCGGAAAGGGATATTGCGCGCTGAACCAGTTTGAAATCTCCTCCGACCCGCGCCGGCGCAGCCCGCGCAATTAGACCGGCTCGTTGCCGTGAACGTCGTCAGGTGAGCGGCCAAACCGACGTCTCGATCGCGATTATCGGGGGCGGCATCGGCGGCCTGGCCGCGGCCTTGTCCCTGCTGCGAGCCGGGCTCGACGTGCATGTGTACGAACAGGCCAGCGCGCTCACCGAAGTCGGCGCCGGCATCCAGGTCAGCCCCAACGCCACGCGGATCCTGCACGGTCTCGGGCTCGCCGAGGAGCTCGCGCGGACCGGCGTGCGCTGTGAAGGGATTCATCAGCGGCGCTGGCAGGACGGCCGGACGCTGCTTCGTTCGCCGTTGGGCAAGACCGTCGAGGACGCGTTCGGCTTTCCGCACTACCAGTCGCATCGCGCCGACCTGCTGTCCGCATTGGCGCATGCGCTGCCGCAAGAACGCCTGCACCTCGGGCACCGTTTCGTCGGCATGTCGGATTGCGGTGATCATGTCGAGGCGCAGTTCGAGAGCGGCGCCCGCATCACCGCCGAGGTATTGGTGGGTGCCGACGGCATCCACTCGGCGGTGCGCGGCATGCTGCTCGGTCCGGAAAATCCGCGGTTCACCGGCTGCATTGCCTATCGCGGCATGGTGCCGGCGGGGCGAGTCGCACATCTGAAGCTGGAAAACACCTCCGAAGTATGGATGGGCCCGGGCAGGCACTTCATCCACTACCTGGTGTCGGGCGCACGACTGCTCAATTTCGTCGCCCTGATCGACCAGCATTCCTGGCACCGCGAATCCTGGACCGATCGCGGCAACGTCGCCGACGTGATGTCCGCCTATGAAGAATGGCATCCGCAGGTGCGAGCGATCATCGGCGCGGCCGACGAGACGTTCATCTGGGCGCTGTTCGACCGCGCGCCGCTGCCGCGCTGGTCGGTCGGGCGGGTGACGCTGTTGGGCGACGCGTGCCACCCGATGTTGCCGTTCATGGCGCAGGGCGCGGCCCAGGCCATCGAGGACGGGGCAACGTTCGCGGCCTGCCTGACCGCATTCGGCATGCGCGATATTTCCGGGACGCTGCGCCGTTACGAGGCCCTGCGCATGCCGCGCACCTCGCGCGTTCAAGCCATGTCGGCGCTCAACAAGACGCGCTTCCACCTGCGGGACGGGCCCGAGCAGCGACAGCGCGACGCCGAGATGGCCAGCGGCACCACCGACTGGTCAATTTCGGCGATTTCCTGGATCTATGCGCATGACGCGACGGTGCTGGAGCGGGCATGGCCGGCCTGAAAACGCAGCATCAAGCCCAAAGCCCGCAGGGTTCGTTTCGCCGCACGTAACCCATCCTCGCGCGGCCGCTCCCCCGCCGTTCCGGAGTTTTTCCGGAAACAACCTTTCTGAAGTGTGAGGTTGGCCACACACGCAGCAATTGAGGCGTGATACGTCGAGATCAGGCAGGAGGCGTCAGCCTTTCTCCTGTCACGCGTTAATTGCATGAAAGGATGCGAATTCCTTTTGTTTCTCGGCAGCGCGGCGGCCGCAACCCGGCCATTTGCTGCGCGCCTCTTCACTGTCCCCAACGATGACGCTTCGGCCACGCTGCCCCGCGAGCGGATCGACGATGATTGGCGCCAGGGGTGGCAGCCATGTTGACCAGGGCTCGGACGCTCATCACCGCGGCGGGCATCGGCCTTGCCATCGTGGCGGCGCCGCTGGCGATGGCGATCGGACCCACGGCCGACGCCGACACCATGCCGGCGCGATCGCCGTCCGAGGTCTATGCGCTGCTCGAACGGGCCGTCCCGGTACGCAGCGGCCAGGACTTCTTCAAAGGCACGACCTATATGGGGTCGCAGGCCTGCGCCAGCTGTCACCAGAAGGAGGTCGGGGAGTGGCGCAGGACATGGCACTCCAAGATGGAGCAATGGGCCACCCCGGAAACCGTCCTCGGCGAGTTCGACAACCAGATCATCACCTATGAGGACGTCAACGCGACCGACGAGAACGGGGCGCGGCACAAGGTAACCTATCAGGTGCGGACGCATCGCGAAGGCGACGAGTTCTTCTTCACCGTGCTCGACCACGACCGGCCGGAAAACAATCAGACCTACAAGATCGCCAAGACGCTGGGCGGAAAATGGGATCAGGGTTACGAGGTCAAGATCGGCGACAACTACATTCCGGCCGTGCTGCGCTATTCGGTCAAAAACAAGGGCTGGCTGATTAAACAGTTCCTTCCGGAAAACTGGATCCTCGCTGACGGAACGCCGGACGGCCGTCCGCGCCGCCCCGATGAATTGCCGAGAGCGCGCGTGGCCGAGGCCAAGTGCCAGGGCTGCCACACGACCGGTTTCGAATACTACAAGGACGAACGCGCCGGACTCTGGAAATCGCGTCCGCAGCCCGGCGGCAAGGCGGAGCTCGGCGTCGCCTGCGAGCAGTGCCATGGACCGGCGAGCCGGCACGTGCAAGCGGCCGAAGCCGCCAAGGCGGGCGGCGAACCGCTCGATCCGGACAAGCGGCATATCATCCACATGCTCAAGGATCTCGATTTCAATCAGCAGACGCAGGTGTGCGGACAATGTCACGGGCGAGGGACCAATAAGACGATCAGCGAGCTCGCCTTTCCGCTCAGCTTCCGGCCCGGCGACCGCGACATCACCGATCGCCACCGCTTCTGGTCATATTCAGGGTCGTCCAACCCCGATGAGTATAAGTACTTTTATCCCAATGATTGGGCCAAGCGAAACCGCGAGCAGTGGCAGGATTTCACCAAGAGCACGCACTTCAACAAAGCGGAGATGAGCTGCGTCACCTGCCACACATTTCACGGCAAATGGGAGGACGCGCAGCTGCGCATGAAGCCGCAGGACCTTTGCGTCGGCTGCCATACGACGACCGGCGACGCACGCCGGCCGAATGCGGAAATGTATGCCGGCAGCCCGATGGAGCAAGCGGGCGTGACCTGCATCAACTGCCACATGCCCAGGATCGCGTTCCGCTCCACGCAAACCGCCAAGACCGACCGGCTCACGGGCGACGGCTCTTCGCACACGTTCATGACCGCCACCCCGCACTTGAAGAAGTCGAGCGGCCTGCGCTCGGCGTGCGAATCCTGCCACACCAAGGGCGTCGACATGCTCGATGATGTCTACGCGTGGGTCAATCAGGAGCCCTACACGAACGACGAGTTGATCTCCAAGATGAAGGAGCGAAAGGCCTCCATCAGGGCGGCAATCAAGTCCGTGCAAAAGGCGCTCGGCGGCCGAGAGCCGCAGAACGCGGAGGCGAAGACCATGGTCGATCAGGCCAATGCCAAGGTGAACATCGTCGTCCTCGACGGCAGTAACGGCATCCACAATTTCAAGAAGACGATGGCACTGCTGGAGGAAGCTCTGCGACTTGCCAATGCGGCCGTCGTTGCTGGCGGTCAACCTCCCGCCGCAGGACCACCCGAGGCGCTTTACACCGCAGTTGCAGGAGACTGAGACATTCGTAGCGTCCTCGCCATCGCCATCCTTGCCATCGGTGCCACCGCCGTCGTCGCCCATCCGCGCGTCATCTCGGAGCGCCAAGCGCTGATGAAGCGCAGCGGCGAGCTGGCCAAAATCGGGAGCCAGATGGTTCGCGGGGATATTGCATTCGATTTGACGAAGATGCACGCCATCTTCGCGGCCTTCGCCGAAAAGGCCACCAAGCTTCCGAGCCTGTTCCCCGACGACTCGAAAACCGGCGAGACCCGCGCGCGGGCCGCCATCTGGGAGCAGCCGGACGAATGGAAGGCGGCAATCGACAAATTTGCGGCCGACACCAAGGAGGCGCGCGCCCAGGCCACGGACCTCGAAAGCTTCAAGACGACGTTCCGCCAAGTCGGGCGCCATTGCCACTCCTGCCACGAAACGTTTCGCGGCCCGCCGCTCCAGCACCATCACCACCGGTGATCTCGGCCAGTTCGTCCGGCTTGAGGCTTTGAAGCTGCGCGCGAGTTCGCGGAGTGGGGGGGCGCGGTGGACCAGGTGGACTTAACGCTTCTCGGCAACGCTCTGCAGGATCGGCGCCAGGCGCACCATATCCTGGCGGATGTGCGCGTCGAATTTGTCGAGCCCGACGTCGCGCGGATTGATCCCCTGCACCCGGACCTTGGCCGCCAGCTCGGGGTCCTTGCCGGCCTCCGACATCGCGTCGTAGAGGATTCTCAGCACCGGCTTCGGTGTCTTCCCCGGCGCCAGAATGCCGTACCAGGTCGCGTTGTGATAATCGACGCCCTGCGACGCGGCGGTCGCCACCGGGATCGGATCGGTGAGCGGCTCCTTGGCCGACACCGCCAGCGCGCGCAGCCGTCCGTCCTGCAGCAACGGCAGCACGAACGCCGCCGGAACGAACGAGGCCTGAATGCGTCCGCCCAGCAGATCGGCGATAATCGCCGAGCTCACCGTATAGGGGACGTGCACCAGATCGGTGCCGGTCTTGAGCGCGAAATAGGCGCCGGCGAGATGCGTTGCCGTGCCGATGCCGGCCGAGCCGTAGTTGACCGTTCCCGGCTTCGCCTTCGCCATCTCGACGAAGTCCCGCAAATCCTTCGCGCCGAGCGCGGGCGCCACCGTGACGATGCTCGGCGCATCGCCGACCAGCGCCACCCCGGCGAAGTCGGCCACCGGATCGAACGGGAGGTTCTTGTTCAGGGTGCCCAGAATGGCATGGCCCGAATTGGCGAACAGCACCGTGTAGCCGTCGGCCGCCGAGTTGGCCACCGCCTGCGCCGCGATCAGGCCGCCGGCGCCGGGACGATTGAGGACGACGACCTGCTGACCGAATTTCCTGGCGAGCTTGTCGGCGAACAGCCGCGCCAGGATGTCGATCGTCGTGCCGGGGGTCAGCGGCACGACGATGGTGATCGTCCGCGCCGGATATTCGCTCTGCGCGCCCGCAGGCGCGCAAACCGCGACGATCGCCGCCAGTGCGGCCGCAAGCAGTTTCATCAGATGCACGGGCGGCTCCTCCGCTAGTGTTGGAGCATGATCTTTGCCGAAAGCCGGGATCTATTCTTCGCGATCATGCGCTAGACCAGCGCGACCGCGCGCACCGGCGAAGCCTCGGCACCGATCAGCTTCAGCGGCAGCCCGACCAGCGTGAAGCGATCCTTCGTGATGCGGTCGAGGTTCTTGAGATAGGGCATGGTGATGACGCCATGCTCGCTCAGCGTCCGCGAGTTGTGGAAGACGCGGGGAGAATCGGGCTCGTCGTTGCCGTGATAAAAATCGTAGCCGACGATCACGACCCCCTTGTCGATGCACCACATCGTGGCGTCGATGGTCAGATACGGGGATTGCTTCATCCACGTCTCCGAGCCGCCGTCATAGCGGTTGTTCAGGTCGGTGCGCAGCAGCAGGCGGTCTCCCTTCCTGATGCGGCCCCCGACGGTGCGCTCGAGGTCCTTGGCGGTGATCGGCTTGGCGGGCAGCTTGTCGCGCAAATCGGCGATGATGGCGTCGCCCATGAACAGCTCGAGCGGAAGCTGATGGATCTGCGTGCCGCCCCGCACGTTGTGCTCCGGCGCATCGACGTGGCTGCCGGCATGCAGACGCATATGCACCCCGCGCACGATCTGCCCCGCTCCGCCCGGCGCGTCGTGCTCCTTGAGGATCTCCATCTCGAACTGCATGTCCCGCTTGAATCCCGCGGGCGTGCGCATCGCAAAATTCTTAGGGTCGAGCTCGAGGCTGATGTCGACGATCGTCTTGGCGTCCAGCGACATGGGCGGTCCCGATTTTTTTCGCAGGGTCGCGCCGTTGCCAACCCCACCGGCCGGTGTACATGGAGACGGCACGAAAATAAACCGTCACGAGAGGTGAGCTGCGCCCCATTCTCGCCGTCGGCAGCGCAATGCATAAAGCCCTTGCCGCCGCGACCGGCCTGTCGCAGGCTAGCGCGCGCCTGCAGAAGCGCAGGCAGAAGGCGCGGGCGTCGGGAGCGGCGGCTTTTGCGCGCGGAGCGGACACGGTGATGGGACCCAAGGTGCTGGTGTCAGCGGCGATCGCGGCGCTCGCCGTTGCATTGCTGACGATCGGCGCGCAGGCCCAATCCTGGCCACAGCGGCCGGTCCGCATCATCGTTCCCTACGCCGCGGGCGGCAATTCCGACGGCATGGCGCGGATCGCCGCGCAGCGCCTGACCGACGCGTTCGGCCAGACCTTCGTGGTGGAGAACCGCCTGGGCGCCAACGGCGCCATCGCCGCCGACGCGGTGGCGCGCGCACCCGCCGACGGCTACACGCTGCTGTGGGGCGTGACGCCTCCGATCACCATCAACCCGGCAATGACCAAGGTCGGTTACGATCCGATCAAGGACTTCGCGCCGATCAGCGTGGTCGGCGTCAACGCTTTCGTCCTGCTCGTCAACAAGAGCTTCCCGCCGAAGACAGTCGCCGAGTTCGTCTCCTACGTGCGCGCGCAGCCGGGCAAGCTCGCCTACGCCGAAGGCAGCGCCGGCAGCCTGACACACCTGACGATGGTCCTGTTCCTCAAGCGCGCGGGGCTCGACATGACCAATGTCAGCTACCGCGGCAACGCGCCGGCGCTTACCGATGTCGTCGCCGGCCACCTGCCGACGATGTTCTCGAACGTATCGGACGCGATCCCGCAGGCTTCCGCCGGTTCGATCCGGCTGCTCGCGGTGCGAGCGAGAAGCGTGCGCCGCAACTCCCCGACGTTCCGACCATCGCCGAAGCGGGCTTTCCGGGCTTCAACGTGTTGACCTGGAACGGGCTGATGGCGCCGGCGGGAACGCCGAAGGAGATCGTCGGCCGGATCGCCGCCGAAATCGCCCGCGCCGTCAAGGATCCGCCGTTCATCGCGCGCCTCGAGCAATACGGCGCCGATCCGCTCGGCAACTCCCCGGAGGAATTCGCCGCCTTGATCGCCGCCGACACCGCGCAGTGGGCGGAGGTGATCAAATCGACCGGCCTGAAGTTCTAGCCGGCCTCGATCACGATGCAAACAGGCCGGCCAATACTGGTCGTCGGTGGCGGGCCGGTCGGGGTGATCACGGCGTTCGCGCTCGCCCGCCAAGGCATTCCGGTGCAGGTGTTCGAGGCGGAAGCGCGGGTCAACGACAGCCCGCGCGCCGCGACCACCCACGCGGCCACGCTGGAAATGCTCGACGAGCTCGGGCTCGTCGACGACGTCATCCGGCACGGACTGGTCGAGCCGAAGTTTCGCTTCTGGGACCGGGCGAGCCGCGAAGTGACCGCGGAGTTCGACTTCGGGATGCTCAAGAACGACACGCGCTTCCCCTATGTGGTTCAATGCGAGCAGCACAAGCTCGCCAACATGACCATCGAGCGGCTGCGCGCCCTTGCGCATGCCACGGTCGAGTTTTCCGCCTGCGTGACGTCCGTGCAGCAATTCGACGATCACGTGGAAGCCGTCGTGGAGGGCGCGCGTGGCGAGCGAAAGCTCGTTGGATCATATTTGATCGGCGCGGACGGCGGACGCTCCACCGTGCGCAAGGCGACAGGCATCGAATTCGAGGGCTTCACCCACCCGGAGCGATTCCTGGTGTTGACGACGACGTTCTCCTTCGACGTCACCTACGCCCAGTGCTCGCGCAACTATTTTTCCGATCCCGACGAATGGTGCGCGCTGTTCAAGGTCACCGGCGACGACGGCAAGGGGCTTTGGCGCGTGCTGTTTCCCACCCGGCTCGAGGAGAGCGACGAGCAGGCGCTGGACGAAGAAACCGCGCAAATCCGGCTGCAAAAGTTCTTCCCCAAGCAGGGACGCTATCCGGTCGTGCATCGCAACCTCTACCGCGCGCACCAGCGGGTCGCCGCGTCCTTCCGCCGGGGCCGGGTTTTCCTCGCCGGCGACGCCGCCCATGTGAACAATCCGCTGGGCGGGCTCGGATTGAATTTCGGCATCCACGACGCGATCGAGCTATCGACGCTGCTCGGCCGCGTGCTGCGCGAGGAGGCGCCCGCCGACATCCTCGATAACTACGATCGCTTCCGCCGGCCGCTGAACGTCGAATATGTGCAGCAGCAGACCATCGCCAACAAGAAGCGCCTCGAGGAGAAGGACCCGGCGGTGCGAGCCAAGAACAACGAAGCGCTACGGCGAACCGCCGCCGATCCGGCTGCGCATCGCGCCTACCTGCTGCGCGCCTCGCTGATCGACAGCGTTCGCAAGCGGGCCGCCGCGGCAACATAGCGCCGCGGCGCGATGCGCTGCTAGTGTCCCGATTCCGAAGTTCGCAAGGACTCGCGGCATACCTCGTGCGAACTTCGGAATCAAAGGGACACTAGCAACTCTATGATTCTAGTGCCCCTTTTGAACCCGAAGTTCGCAACCACCCCTGCCGCACGATGTGTGCGAACTTCGGGTTCGGGGCACTAGAACTCCTCGAGGATGCGGCCGCAGCCGTAAACGCGATCGTCGATGCCGCACCGGCGCAGCGCATCCCAATAGGTGACGGTGTTGATCGCGAGCACGGGCTTGCCGCACCATCGTTCTGCTTCGGCGGCGACCGCAACGGTCGGAAGCGCCGTCCCGACCTGCAGCAGCGCGTCCACGTCCGCCCCATCGAGCTCGCGCAACGCATTGCGGATCGCGTCGACCGGCACCTGGGCGATCACGCGCGGCGAGGCGCAAGCCAAACCCTTGAGGCGGACGACCTCGAAGCCGGCTTCGGCGAGATAGCCCCGCACGATCTCGTCGCCTCGGGGCTGATGCGGCGTAAGCACCGCGATCTTCCTGGCGCCGAACTTGCGCAGCGCGGCCACCGCGGCGGTCGAGCCCATCGATACGCCGACGCCGGCGCGGGCCGCCAGCTCCTGCTGCATCTTGTCGGCGGCGGCGACGCCGCCCCAGAAGGTCTCCAGCGCGACCCCCATGATCAGGTGGTCGACCCCGGTGGTCATGATCTGATCGATGGCGGTGCCGGTGCCCTCCCGCATGGCCTGCATGTGCTCGTAGAACGCCTGCTCGGTGTTGAGCGGCCGCTCCTTGATTGTCGAACGTCCGGTATGATTGGTCACGCCGCGCGGCCGCATCATCTCGCATTCGGGCTGGACGGTGGTGTTGGTCGACGGAACGACGATGCCGATCCGCTTGCGGAATCCCAAAGTGTCCGGCACCGGCAACCTCCCGAGATCAAGATCGGCCGCGCGAGTCATGACATGACACACAGCGACCTCACAAGCGGGCGCGTTGATCGCAACGCCGCCAATCGAATAGGCTGATCCGGCCGGCGTTTCGCAGCTACCTGAACGTGTGCGAGGCTGCTTCTTGTCGCTACCCCGCTTCCCCGACTGGACGGCGTCGAGCGAAGGCGTCCGCCAGTCCCTGCGCGCGAGCGCGCGCCAGCGCGCACGAGCGCTCGACACGCGCCTGAACGCCTTCGTCACGATCGATCGCGAATCGCCGCGCACCGGCGGCGCGTTGGATGGCCTGCCCTACGCGGCCAAGGACATGTTCAATGCCGCAGGGCATGCGCCGACCTGCGGCCTGGCCACGCCGGGCGAGCTCGACATTCGTGGCGAAAGCGCCGTTCTCGCGCGGCTCGCCGGCGCCGGCGCCGACCGCGTGGGCTTCACCAACATGACCGCACTCGCCTACGAGCCGTCCGGCTTCAACGCCGCCCGCGGCCGCGTGCGAAACCCCTGGAATCCGGATTTCGTCGCCGGCGGCTCCTCGTCCGGCTCGGCGGCGGCGGTGGCGAGCGGATCGGTGGTCGCGGCACTGGGATCCGACACCGGCGGCTCGTTGCGAATTCCCGCCCATGCCTGCGGCGTCAGTGCCTGGAAGCCCACGTGGGGGCTGGTTTCGATCGCGGGCGCGATGGCGCTCGCCCCCACGCTCGACGCGATCGGGCTGCTTGCGCGCAGCGTCGCGGTGCTTCGGGGGGTGGCGGGCCACCTGGCTGAGCTGCCCGAGGCCGAAGCCATCACGCGCGTCGCCGTCATTTCCGATGCGATCGCCGAATGCGAGCCGGCCGTCCGCCGCGCTGTGGACGATGGCGTGGCGGCGTTGGCGGCGTGCCAGGTGACGCTCACGCGCGTTGACGCGACGGCTGCTATCGATGCGATCGACCGCCATGCGCTGATCGTCCTGCAGGGCGAGGCTGCGCGCCTGCATCGCGCGCGTCTCGACGACCCGACGCTCGACCGCAGCCTCCGGCGGCGGCTCGCCAAGGGGCTCGACATCGACGAGCAGGCGCTGCAGCAGTCGCGCGCCGCGCGACCAAGGCTCGCCGCCGATTTCATCGACCAGGTGCTGCGCGACGCGCAAGCGGCCGCGCTGCCGGTGATGGCGATCCGAACGCCGCAGGCCGACGAATGCGATCCGAGCTCGGAGCGGTTTTCGCCCAAGACGCTTTATGCGCTGAGCCGGCTGAGCCGTTTCGTCAACACGCTCGGCTTTCCGGCGCTCGCCTTGCCGGTCGGCTTCGACGACCGCGGCATGCCGGTCGCGCTCCAGGTCATCGGTCGTCCCGGAAGCGACCTTGCCTTGCTCGACCTCGGCCGCCGGTTCCAGGCTGCCACCGACTGGCACGGCCGCGTTCCGACCGCCATCGCCGATCTCGCCCTCGACGCGGCACCCGCAAGGTGACGCCACTGAAACGTCCTGCCGTAACGCCGCAAACATCCAACCTGCCGGAGACCATCCATGCCCCACCTGACGACGGACGATGGCGTGAAGCTTTTTTTCGAAGAGATCGGCTCCGGGACCCCGGTCGTGTTCG
>JBEVIH010000239.1:0-12842 GCA_040510815.1 Xanthobacteraceae bacterium
GGTGGGTCGCGTTGCGCCCGGTCTCGATGAAGGCGATCGAGTGGTGGCGCGGATTGGCGTGGAAGAAATAGGCGTTGAACGGCCGCACCATGAAGTCGGACAGCCGGAAGCCGAGCACGTCGCGATAGAACGGAACCGCGTCGTTGATGTCCTTCACGTGCAGCACCACATGGCCCATGCCGAGCGGCCCGGTGCGGAAGCCGGAGATCGAGCGGCCCGGCTTGAACGGCTCGGCCGTGGTCTCGGGCCCGTGGAACACTTCGAGGCGGTTGCCGAGCGGATCGGCGAACACGATCAGGTCCTTGACGCGGCGCTCGTCGGCGAGCGCGCGCGACCCGCGCGCCACCGTGACGCCGGCCTTCTCGAGCTTGCCGGCGAACCGGTCGAGCGTGGCCTTGTCCTTGACCTCCCAGCCGAAGAAAGCGACGCCCTCGCCGCCGTCCTCGGCCACCATCACGCGCTGCTTGCGGTCGTCCATGCGCAGCGCCAGGCTCTTGGCGCTCTTGTCGATCAGCTGCATCCCCAGGAATTTGGTGCCGAAGCTCGTCCAATCCTCGAGCGACTTTGCGCGAACGCCGACATAGCCGAGACCTTGAATGTCCATGGCGGTCTCCTTGGTTCGTGGGCTCAGTCCTGAGCCGGAATATGGGCTTCCTTGACGATCTTGGCAAATTTCGCGAGGTCGGCCTTGAACCGCGCCTCGAACTCCTCGGGCGTGCTGCCGACCGGCTCGTTGCCGGTGACGCGCAGGCGCTCGAGCAGATCGGGCGCGGTCAGCGCCTTGGCGGCGGCACGCTGGATGATGGCGACGACCTCGCGCGGCGTGTTCGCCGGCACGAACCAGCCCTGCCAGCTGGTCGATTCAAAGCCGGGGAGCCCGCTCTCCGCGACGGTCGGCACGTTGGGCAGCGCCGCCGAGCGCTTGGCGCCGCCGATCGCCAGCGCGCGCACTGTTCCGGCCTGCACATGCCCGAGACTCGTGGCCATCGGCACCACCGCGACCTGGATCTCGCCGGTGATCAGCGCAGGGAAGATTCCGGCATCGCCCTTGTAGGGAACCGCTTGGATGTCGACGGCGGCCGCGGTCTTGAACATCTCCATCGTCAGGTGCAGCGGATTGCCGACCCCCGTCATGCCGTAGTTGAGGCTGCCGGGCTTGGCCTTGGCGAGCGCGATCAGTTCCTTGACCGAGGTCGCCTCGAGCTTCGGGCTCGCCACCAGCACCAGCTGCGAGGCGACGATCTGCGTCACCGGGATGAAGTCCCTGACCACGTCGAACGGCAGCGAACGGTAGATCGCCGGGCTGATCGCCTGGCCGTTGGTGTTCTGCAGGATCGTGTAGCCGTCGGGTGGCGCCTTAGCGACCGCGTCGGCGGCGATATTGCCGGCGGCGCCCGGGCGGTTCTCGATGATCACCGGCTGGGCGAGCGTCTCGGAGATCTTGGCGCCCATCATGCGGGCGAGCGCGTCGACGGCGCCGCCGGCGACGAACGGCACGAAGATGCGCACCGGCTTGTTGGGGTAGGTCTGGGCGAGCGTGCCGCCGGCGTTGAGGCCGAGCGCCGCAACAGCGATCGCAACCGCAAGGCACAGCCGTTTCATCGGATAGTCCTCCCTCGCGCGCCAGGCCCGGCTGGTCCGGGCTCGATGTCTTGCGGGCCACACATTAAAGCGGTGGATGGCAATCGCAACTCGGGGCGCTGGGGAAGCGCGTTGCCGGCGCGTTCCGAAGCGAATGACCATATATTCACCGCAACAGATCCAGAGGCGGCCATGATGCCCACGCCCCGACTAGCGCTCGTTACCGTCGTGGGGACCCTTGCCTTTCTCGGGCTCGCGATCCTCGGCTGGGGCGGGTTTGCCGCCTTCTTCTCCAACCCGGCGCGGATTGCCCTGACGGTGGTCGTCGTCGCGCTGGCCGGCGCGGCGCTGTTGAGCCCGGGCAACCTGAGCCCCGGCGAGCGCGAGGATCGGGGCAACCGTTGGGTCCTGTTCGCGTTCACGCCGATCGCGCTGTTGTCGGCCTATCTGCCGGCCTTGACCGACCGCAAGGAGTTCTGGACCATCGACGGCGACGCCGTCCGCTGGCTCGGCGTCGTTCTGTTCGCCGCCGGCGGCGTGCTGCGGATCTGGCCGGTCTTCGTGCTCGGCCGCCGGTTCAGCGGATTGGTCGCCATCCAGCCCGGGCATACGCTCGTCACCAGCGGCGTCTACGGCATCATCCGCCACCCCAGCTACCTGGGCTTGCTGGTAAACTCGCTGGGCTGGGCGCTGGCCTTCCGATCGGGCGTCGGCGTCCTGCTCACCGCGTGCCTGATCCCGCCGCTGCTCGCGCGCATCCGCGCCGAAGAGGCGCTGCTGCGCTCGCAGTTCGGCGGCGAGTACGATGCCTACTGCCGCCGCACGTCGCGGCTGATTCCCGGGCTCTATTGAGCACGGGAGATCGGCGGCTCTTGTCCCGCTACTCCGCGGCCGCCCGCGCCGGGCCGGCATGCGCCGAGACCAGATAATCGATCGCTGCCTGCACGCCGCCCTTCTTGTGTGGGACGCCGGCAAGCGCGAGCGCCATCTCGGTGGTCGCCAGCGCCCCCATCAGGTAGCCGTCGTTGATGTCGCCAAGGTGGCCGATGCGGAAATATTTGCCGGAATAGCGTCCGAAGCTCGTGCCGTAGGAAATGTTGAAGGTGTCGAGCGCGAGGTTGCGGAAGGCGTCGGCGTCGTGGCCCTCCGGCAGCATCACCGCCGTGATGGTCGGCGAATAATATCTCGGCTCCCGGCACATGATCTCGAGCCCCCAGCCGCGCACCGCACGCCGCGTCGCCTCGGCGAGGCGGTGGTGGCGGGCGAACACGTTGTCGAGCCCCTCCTCGTGCAGCATGTCGATGCCGGCGGCGAGCCCGTGCAGCATCTGGGTCGCCGGCGTGTAGGGGAAGAAGCCGATCTTGTTCATGTTGAGCATGTCGTCCCAGGCCCAGAACGATTTGGTGAGCTTCGAGCTCTTCGAAGCCGCCAGCGCCTTGTCGCTGAGCGCATTGAACGACATGCCGGGCGGCAGCATCAGCCCCTTCTGGGCGCCGCCGACCGTGACGTCGACGCCCCACTCGTCGTGGCGGTAGTCGGTCGAGGCGAGCGAGGAGATGGTGTCGACGAAGAACAGCGCCGGATGGCCGGCGGCGTCGATCGCCTTGCGGATCTCGGCGATCGGGGAGAGGCAGCCGGTCGAGGTCTCGTTGTGGAGCACGCAGACCGCCTTGATCTCCTTGTTCTTGTCCTTGCGCAGATGCTCCTCGATCGCGGCCGGGTCGGCGCCGATGCGCCAGTCGGTCTTGATGAACTCCGGCTTGAGCCCGAGCTTCTCCGCCATGGTCTTCCACAAGGTCGCGAACTGGCCGGTCTCGACCATCAGCACGCGGTCGCCAGGCGAGAGCGTGTTGACGAGCGCCCCTTCCCACGCGCCGGTGCCGGTCGCGGTGTAGATGATCACCGGGCTGGTGGTCTTGAAGATGGTCTTGATGCCCTCGAGGCAGCGCTTGGCGAGCTTGGCGAATTCCGGCCCGCGGTGGTCGATGATCGGCGTGTCCATCGCGCGCAGCACGCGATCGGGCAGCGGGGTCGGTCCCGGGATCTGCAGGAAGTGGCGGCCCACGGGGCGCGAGGAGTTCTTCGACATCGGCAAGTCCTTGCGAGGTGCGGTTATTTCGAGGGTCGGTCGGCCACAGCCTGCCCGGCTGCAGCTTGCCGCCATGAAGGACGAATGCGACAGTCAGTCAAGCCTTTTGGCGCGTCGCCGGAGGCAGTGCCGCTGTCGGCGTGAGTGAGGTTTGGAGTATGGCCCGAAAGGTGACGCCGGGTCTGGAACGGCGGCTCAAGGCAACACTGAAGGGCGAGGTCGCGTTCGATGCGTTCACGCGCGGGCGCTACGCCACCGACGCCTCGCACTACCAGGTGATGCCGGTCGGCGTGGTGATGCCGCGCTCGATGAGCGAGGCCGAGCAGGCGCTGGCGCTGGCGCGCGAGGCGGGGGTGAGCGTGCTGGCGCGCGGCGGTGGCACCTCGCAGGCCGGCCAGACCGTCAATTCCTCGCTGGTCATCGACTGCTCGAAACATCTCGACCGCGTGCTCGAGCTCGACGTCGCGGGGCGCCGCTGCGTGGTCGAGCCCGGCATCGTGCTCGACGAGCTCAACCGCCGGCTCAGGCCGCACGGGCTGTGGTTTCCGGTCGACATCTCGACCTCCTCGCGCGCCACCATCGGCGGCATGGTCGGCAACAATTCCTGCGGCGCGCGCTCGCTGCGCTACGGCAACACGCGCGAGAACGTGATCTCGGTCGATGCGGTGTTGGCGGACGGGGCGGCGGCGCATTTCGGACCGGTGGCGCCCGACCTCTCCGACCTGCCCGAGACCTCGCCGCTCAAGCCGCTGGCGCGCGACCTGCTGGCGCTCGGCGCCCGCGAGGCCGACGCCATCCAGGCCCGCTTCCCGCGCGTGCAGCGCCGGGTCGGCGGCTACAACATCGACGCGCTGGTTCCCGGCCGCAACGAGCTCAACCTCGCGCATATCCTGGTCGGCTCCGAAGGGACGCTCGGCTTCTCGACCCGGGTCGAGCTCAAGCTGTCGCCGCTCATCGGGCGCCGCGCGGTCGGCGCCTGCCACTTCGGCGGTTTCCGACAGGCGATGGACGCCGCCAGGCACATCGTCAAGCTCGGGCCGATCGCGGTCGAGCTCATCGATCGCACCATGCTCGGCCTGGCGCGCGAGATCGCCATGTTCCAGCCGACCGTCGACGCAGTCGTGCGCGGCGACCCCGAGGCCATCCTGTTCGTCGAGTTCGCCGAGGACGACCCCAAGGAGAACTTCCGCCGGCTGCTGCGGCTCAACGAGGTGATCGGCGATCTCGGTCACGACTGGAGCCACCGGGGCGCCACCTGGGGCGGCGTGGTCGAGGTGCTCGATCCCAAGCTGCAATCGGCAATCACCGAGATGCGCACCGCCGGCCTCAACATCATGATGTCGATGAAGGATGAGGGCAAACCGGTTTCCTTTGTCGAGGACTGCGCGGTGCCGCTCGAACATCTCGGGGACTACACGTCGAAGCTCACCGAGATTTTCGAACGGCACGGCACCCGCGGCACCTGGTACGCGCATGCTTCGGTCGGTTGCCTGCACGTGCGGCCGGTGCTCAACCTGCGCCTCGACAAGGACGTTGCCGCCATGCGCGCAATCGCCGAGGAGGCGTTCGCGCTGGTGCGCGACTACAAGGGCTCGCATTCCGGCGAGCACGGCGACGGCATCGTGCGCTCGGAGTTCCACGAGCAGATGTTCGGCACGCGGCTGGTGCGGGCATTCGAGGAGGTCAAGGACCGCTTCGATCCCAAGGGCCTGCTCAACCCCGGCAAGATCGTGCGGGCGCCGAAATTCGACGACCGCCGCTACTTCCGCTACCCGCCGGGTTACCGCAGCGAGGAGATGCGCACCCATCTCGACTGGTCGGCCTATCCGGGCGCCGGCGGCGGCTTCCAGGGCGCGGTCGAGATGTGCAACAACAACGGCGCCTGCCGCGCGCTCGCGGGCGGCGTGATGTGCCCGAGCTATCGCGTCACCCGCGACGAGCGCGACGTCACCCGCGGCCGCGCCAACACGCTCCGCCTCGCCATCACCGGCCAGCTTGGGCGGAACGCACTCGCCTCCGACGCGATGGCCGAGACGCTCAAGCTGTGCGTCTCCTGCAAGGCCTGCCGGCGCGAATGCCCGACCGGCGTTGACATGGCGCGGATGAAGATCGAGGTGCAGGCGGCGCGCGCGGCGAGGCGCGGCCTCTCGCTGCACGACCGGATCGTCGGTTATCTGCCGCGCTATGCGCCGCTGGCGGCGAAATGGCCGCGGCTCGCCAACCTGCGCAACGACAAGCCGCGCCTGGCGCGATGGTCGCAGAGGCTTGCCGGGTTCAGCACGCGGCGCAGCCTGCCGCGCTGGCGGACCGACTGCTTCCGGGAAACGGCGCCCTTTGTCGGCGCGCCGGGCGCGCCGCAGGTCGTGCTCTTCGCCGACACCTTCAACCGCTATTTCGAGCCGGAGAACATCGACGCCGCGCTCGCCGTGCTGGCGGCGGCCGGACGCGGCATCCATCTGCCGCAGCCGGCGGACCGGCCGCTCTGCTGCGGACGCACCTTCCTGGCGGTCGGTCTGGTCGACGAGGCGCGGCGCGAGGCTGAGCGCTGCGTCGCGGCGCTGGCGCCGCTCGCCGAGCGAGGAATTCCGGTGGTGGGCCTCGAGCCGAGCTGCGTGCTCGGCTTCCGCGACGAGATCCCGGCGCTGGTCAAGACCGCGGCGGCGCGCAGGTTGGCGGAGCACGTGCTGCTGTTCGAGGAATATCTCGCACGCGAGGCGGCGGAGGGCCGGCTCAAGCTTTCGCTCAAGCCGGCGGCGAAGCGCGCGCTGCTGCACGGCCATTGCCACCAGAAATCCTTCGGCGCCATGGGGGCGGTCGAGGCGGCGCTCAAGCTGGTGCCGGACTTGAGCGTCGAGACCGTCGACTCGAGCTGCTGCGGCATGGCCGGCGCGTTCGGCTATCACGCCGACACCATCGATGTGTCGCTCAAGATGGCCGAGCTGTCGCTGCTCCCGGCCGTGCGCAAGGCCGAGCCCGACACCCTCGTGGTCGCCGACGGCACCTCCTGCCGGCACCAGATCAAGGACGGCGCCGGCCGCGAGGCGCTCCATGTGGCGCGCGTGTTGGCGATGGCCCTTCCCGAGGGAACGGGGTCAAAAGAGTGAGCAAAGCTATGCCGCTGCCGCTGCTTCCGACCTCGCTGGTCGGCTCCTACGCCCAGCCCGAATGGCTGATCGACCGCAAGAAGCTGGCCGGCCGGTTTCCGCCGCGGGTGCGCGCGCGCGAGCTGTGGCGGGTGGCGTCCGAATGGCTCGATGCGGCGCAGGACGACGCCACGCGCATTGCGATCCGCGACCAGGAGCGCGCCGGCCTCGACATCATCACCGACGGCGAGATGCGCCGCGAGAGCTATTCCAACCGCTTCGCCACCGCGCTCGAAGGCGTCGACATCGACAATCCCGGCACCGCGCTCGACCGATCCGGTCATCCCAACCCGGTGCCGCGCGTCACCGGCAAGGTGCGGCGCAGGCATCCGGTCGAGGTCGCCGACGTGAAATTTCTGCGCGCCAACACCGACCGCACGATCAAGGTGACGGTGCCCGGCCCGTTCACCATGTCGCAACAGGCGCAGAACGATTTCTACGCCGACGAGGAGGAGATGGCGCTCGACTACGCGGGGGCCGTCAACGCCGAGATCAAGGACCTGTTCGCGGCCGGCGCCGACGTGGTGCAGATCGACGAGCCCTACATGCAGGCGCGGCCCGAGAAGGCGCGCAAATACGGTCTCAAGGCGCTCGACCGCGCGCTCGACGGCGTCACCGGCACGACCGCGGTCCACATCTGCTTCGGCTATGCGGCGATCATCCACGTGCGGCCGCCGGGCTATTCGTTCCTCCCCGAGCTCGAGGGCTCGGCGGTCCAACAGGTCTCGATCGAGACCGCGCAATCGGGCCTCGACTGCTCGGTGCTGCGGCAGCTGCCGTCGAAGACCATCATCCTCGGCGTGCTCGATCTCTCCGACATGAGCGTCGAGGCGCCGGCGACGGTGGCGGCGCGCATCCGCCGCGCGCTGTCCCATGTGCCGGCCGAGCGGATCGTGGTCGCTCCCGATTGCGGCCTCAAATACCTGCCGCGCGAGGTGGCGTTCGGCAAGATGCAGGCGATGGTCGAAGGTACCAAGATCGTGCGCCGCGAACTCGGAGCAGGCTCAGGCTGAGATTTGCGGGCCGGATTGTACCAATTTCGCTACACCCGTGGGAAAATCAGTCCCCGTCCGCCGGCGTATCCGAGGTTCGCATTGCCTCTGTACGGTTGGGGAGGCATCCTGATGCTGGGAAAGTATGCTTTTGGGGGGATGTCGGTCGAAAGTCGTGAGGGTGGGCGCGTGCAGGCCAGTCGCTCCCGGTCACGTCTGCGGACCGCACAGCGGCACGATGACCGTTGCAGCCAGGACGATCTTTTCAGCCCTGTTGATCGCGGGCTTGACCGCGCCCGTCGTCGCCGCCGATTTGCCGCGCAAGGCTCCGGTCAGGCCGGCGAACGTCGCCGACCGTTGCGCCAAAGTCGAACCGCTGAAGGGTACGCCGGAGGTTCCGGGCGGCGACATTTTCGGCTTCACCAACCCCACCGACATCGGGGATCCCTGCCATTGGTATTTTGCCAGCGAGCACACCGGCCTGGCTGGCAGGTGGGATGGAAGTTTTCTTGCGCTCTTCACGAAATCGGAGTTCGCCTATACCTACTCCGACAATCTGGCCTTTGCGTTCTCGGCGTTCACCGCCTACAACAAATGGTCGAATGTGACCGTCCTCCAGGATGCGCTGGCGTCCGCGGGCGCGGGCGTCACGGTGACCGAGTGGGATAGACTTGCGTTCGACGGCCTCTCGGGGGAGGTTTTGGTACGCTTGGTCACGCGCTCTCCCGGCCAGCCTTTTGCATTGACGGTTTCGACGGAACCGCGCTGGTCGCGGATCGATTTGGCCAATCTCACCGGCTACTCGGCAGAATTCTACGCCAGCGAGTTCAAGCTGTTCGTCGACGTGGCGCTCACGCAGCGCCTGTTTGCGGCGATGAACCTCATCTACGTGCTCGCCACCCAAAAGTACGATATTGCAGGCGCGAATTGGGTCAACGGCTCGGGGATCGCGGTCTCGGGATCGCTGACGGCTCAAATCCACGCCGCCGAGAAGGCCGCGGTCGAAGGCGTGTTCTTCGGTGTTGAGGGGCGCCTGCTGTCGGCGTTCTCCGGCCTTTTCTTGAATCAAAACATCGGCAACGCATTCTTTGCGGGGCCGACCCTCGCCATCGCTTTCCAGGGCGGACGGATGCTGAACTTCGTTTGGACGCCACAGTTCGTCGGTCAAGCGCATCCGGCGAGTGCGCCGGGCCGGCTGGACCTGGACAACTTCGATCGCCACCATTTCCGCGTCAAGTTTGAGACGCCGTTACAGTGACCTCGAGTGATCGTGCCCCGCGATCACACCGTGGAGGCGAGAAGGGCAAGGCCGGCCAGTGTCACCAGTGCGCCGCCGAGCCGGAAGGCGTGGCGGCCAAAGCTTTCGCCGATCCGGCCGATGCCGAAGCCGAGCGCGATGCCGCCGGCATGCAGCAGCGCCGTCGCCAGCAGGAAGCCGGCCGCATAGGCGGCCCCGAGCGCGTCGGGCGGCATCTCGGTGCCGTGGGCGTGACCGTGGAACACCGCGAATGCGCCGACGACGCCGATGGCGACCGCGAGCGGCGCCTTGAGCTTGAGCGCGACGATGGCGCCGAGCACGATCACCGAGGCGGCGATCCCGAATTCGACCGACGGCAGCTCGACCCCGGCGATGCCCAGCGCGCCGCCAGCCGCCATCACCAGCACGAACGTCGCCGGCAGGAGCCAGAGCGCGCGTCCGCCGAGCTGCCAGGCGAAGACGCCGACCGTGACCATCGCCAGCACGTGGTCGATGCCGCCGAGCGGATGCGCGAAGCCCTGCGCGAAGCCGTGCACGTGGACGTGGCCGAGGCCGCTATGCGCCAAGGCGGCGGTCGGGACGAGCGCGAGGGCGGCGGCGATCGCAGCAAGACAACGGCGCATGGCGGTTTCCTGTCGGCGCGTAGGAAGATCGAGAAAAATTGCATATCAAGCGGGTCGCGGCGCCGCAAGCCGCGCGCGCTTTGCCCGCGCCGATCCGAGTTCTGATCCGGCGACCGATCGCCGGCGCTATGGCGCCGCGCCGATGCCGTCGCGAGGCCGCTGCGCGACTTGCGCGCGCGGCCACAAGGCAAGCCCGCCCGGATAGGTGCCTATCCGGGCGGGCTGCCTTGACCGACGCGGGGGTGGATGGGGGCGCACGCGCCGATCACAAGCCCTTTTTTGTTTTTTTCGCGGGGTGAGTCCTCCAAAGGGACGATTGTTGTTGTCTTGGACCCGGGCGGCTCTTTGTGGCCGCGCATCGTTGGTCGCGGCAGGTCGCGAGCGGGTTCAAAGGCCGGAAAAGGCCGTGATAGCGGGGTTCCGGTCGGCCGGATCGCTGGGAGGGAAGACTTAGGGTGCGAGCCGGACGCCGAACTGATAGTCTGGACGCACTTCCGTTGGTGACGATGCCCTCCAACCTTGCCCGTCAGCCGGAGCCGCAGCTCCGCGTCCGCAACGCGGCGCGCGGCGATCTCGACGCGCTCATGGAGCTCGAGCGCCGGGTTTTCGCGACCGACCGGCTCTCGCGCCGCAGCCTGCGGCACTTTCTCAAATCGCCGACCGCGGAGGTGATCGTGGCGGCGGCGGAGGACGGCCGTCTCGCCGGCACCGCGATCGTGCTGTTCCGGCCGGGGTCGCGGGTGGCGCGGCTCTATTCGATCGCGGTCGCCCCGCCCATGGGCGGGCGTGGGGTGGGCCCGATGCTGCTCGAAGCCGCCGAGGCGGCCGCGCTCGCCCGCGACTGCCGCGACATTCGTCTCGAAGTGCACGAGACCAACCATGCCGCCATTTCCCGCTACCGCAAAAGCGGCTACCGGGAATTCGGCCGCTACGCGCGCTACTACCAGGACGGCGGCGACGCGTTGCGTTTCAAGAAGCGGCTCCTGCCGCGCAGCCCCGCGCTCAACGCGGCGCCGGCCTATTTCCACCAGACCACCGAGTTCACCTGCGGGCCGGCCTGCATCATGATGGCGCTGGCCTGGGCCGACCGGTCGTTCAAGCCGGCGCCGGCCTTCGAGTTCCAGCTCTGGCGCGAGGCCACCACCATCTTCATGACCTCGGGACCGGGCGGCTGCGAGCCCTACGGCCTGGCGGTGGCGCTCAAGCGCCATGGCCTCGAGCCGGAGGTCTATGTGAGCCGGGCAGGGCCCTATTTCCTCGATACCGCACGGTCGGCGGACAAGCGCCGCGTCATGCAGGTGACACAACGCGCGTACCACCGTGAGGCCGAGACGCTGGGTATCCCCAGCCACCTGACTCCTGTGAACGAATCGGTTTTGATGCGGGCGTTCGACGCCGGAAGCGTGGCCATCGTCCTCGTTTCGGGCTATCACATGGTTCCCAGGGGGAGACCGCACTGGGTCTTTGCCTTCGGCCGCGACGGACGGCATGTCCTCATGCACGACCCGGCGGCCATCAGAGATGATCAAGGGATGGCGCGCGCGCCCGAGACCTACGCGGTTCCGTGGACCGCGTTCGAGCCGATGACCCGTTTGGGTCGCGAGCGGCTGAGCGCGGCGATCGTCATCCGGAAAGGAACTTCATGACCGGCTGGGTCATTCTCGTCGACCAGCCCAAGGACCTTCCCAACGCCGACACCCCGCACAAGGTGATCACGACGAGCGAATACCTCGCCCGTCCACGCCTGTTCGACATGGGGCGGCCCAAGCTGGTCAATCTGGCGCGCTCCTACGCCTACCAATCGAAAGGCTACTACGCCTCGCTGCTGGCGGAGGCGCGCGGTCACCGCGTGATGCCCACCGTCGAGACCATGCTGGAGCTGCGCGAATCCAAGCTCTACGAGCACGCGCTGCCCGAGCTCGAGGACGAGCTCAACCGCTGCGCCCGGCGGGCCGACTTCCAGCCCGAGGGTGAGATCAAGCTCCTGGTCTGCTTCGGCATCGCCCGCGACGAGCGTTTCGAATCGTTCGGGCGGCTGTTGTTCGACTGGTTCCGCTGCCCGGCGCTCGAAGTCATCGTCGAGCCGGGGACATGGCTCTCGATCGATCGCATCCGCCCGCGCAACATCACCCGCCTCGCCAACGGCGAGGCCGCGTTCCTGCGCGAATCGCTGCATGCGCACACCAAGCGGGAGTGGCGCGATCCCAAGGCCCGCACGGTTCCGAAATACGACCTGGCGGTGCTCTACGACCCGAACGAGAAGATGCCGCCGTCCTCGGCCGCCAGCATCAAGCACATGGCGCGCATCGCCGAGCGGCTGTCGGTCGACGTCGAGCCGATCACCCGCCGGCAACTTGCAGAGCTCGCGGAGTATGACGGGCTGTTCATCCGCGAGACCACCTCGATCGACAACCACACCTACCGTTTCGCGCGGCGGGCCTGGCAGGAGGGCATGCCGGTCATCGACGATCCGATCTCGATGATCCGCTGCACTAACAAGGTGTTCCTGATGGAGCTGCTCGGCCAGAACCAGGTCGCCACGCCGCCCACCGTGCTGCTGGCGGAGACCGGCGACATGCCGCGGGCGATGGACGAGCTCGGCCTGCCGTTGGTGGTGAAGATCCCGGACGGCTCGTTCTCGCGCGGCGTCCACAAGGTCAACACGCCGGAGGAACTCCGGCGCATCGCCGAGGAGCTGTTCGAGGAGACCGACCTGCTGCTGGCGCAGAAATTCCTGCCGACCGAGTTCGACTGGCGCGTCGGCGTGCTCGCCGGCGAGCCGCTGTTCGTCTGCCAGTACCGCATGGCGCGCGGCCATTGGCAGGTCGTGAAGTACCGGCCCGACGGCTCCTCCCACGAGGGCGGCTTCCGCACCTTCGAGCTCGACCAGGCGCCGCGCGCGCTGATCGATATCGCGGTGCGGGCGGCGGCGCCGATCGGTGCCGGCTTCTACGGGGTCGACATCAAGCAGACCGACCACGGCTTCATCGTCATGGAGGTCAACGACAACCCTAATCTCGAGCACGGCATCGAGGACCAGGTCGGCAAGGACGAGATCTGGATCCGGCTGCTGCGCTGGTTCATCGAGCGGTTCAAGCAGTAGCGGCGGCCGTCACGTCCCCAGCAGCGCGGCCAGCCAGGCCGGCCGCAAGGAAA
>JBEVIH010000240.1:0-5696 GCA_040510815.1 Xanthobacteraceae bacterium
TTGCCGTGGCGGGCATTGTCGAGCGTGCCCCAGAAATCCTTGTCCTGGTAGGAGCGGATACGGCCGAGCAGCGCCGACAGCCCGCCGCCGAGATGCGACATGTGAACCGTCAGGTTGGGGTGGCGGTCGAACACGCCCGAATTGATCAGCCGGATGGTCGCCATCACCAGCGAGAACTCGCGGCCGACCGAGCGCGCCGTGTCGTAGCCGTCGAACTGCTTGGTCTGGTTGAGCTTGAGGGCCGGGTGCACGAACACGAATAGGCCGAGCCTGGCGCATTCGGCCCAGAACGCCTCGAATTCGGGCGCATCGAGATAGAGGTCGTTGGCCTCCGAGGTGATCACCACGCCCGGGAAGCCGAGCTCGTGCTTGCAGCGGGCAAGCTCGCGAAGGGCCTCCGCGCCGCCGAGCGGATTGGCATGGGCGGCGCCGATGAAGCGGCCGGGATAGTCGCGCTCCGCCTTCTTGGCGCTCTCGTTGCAGAGCCGCGACTTTTCGAGATCGGCGCACATGCCGGCAGCGCTGGTGAGGAACGCCACGTCGATGCCGGCCTCGTCCATCATGTGGATATGCTCGTCGAGGTCGAACAGCATCCAATGCAAGATGAAGCTCGGCGCCCCGTGCTCGTCGTAGGAGACGAGCTTGCGGCGGCCGAGATCCTTCGGCATCAGCGCGTGCGGCGTGAAATGGTGCTGGAAATCGACGATCATCGGTGCGTCCTTTTCCGTCATGCGGCGCCGAGGTGCTGTAGGGCGCGCGCGACCGCAACGTCAAGCGGGGTGTGCGGCGTCTGGCCGATCGCCGCCGCGAGCTTGTCGCCGGCGATGCGATGCGGCTCCTGCCAGAGATAGGCGATCTCGGAGAGTTCGCGCGGCAGCGCCAGGAACGGCCGCAGCCCGTGGATGAGCCACCAGCCCATGCGCTTGACCTCGAGCCTTCGCCCGGTCGCCTTGGCGATCGCCCCGATGAGCTCGCGCCCGGTCACCGCATGGCCGGCGAAGCCGAAAGTCTCGAAGCGCCCGAGCGTCTCGCGAATGGCCGCGAGCCGCACCAGCGCCGCCGCCAGATCGGGCAGATAGGTCCATTCGTGCACCACGTCGAGCGGACCCGGATAGGTGACGCGGCCTTGGCGGAGCTCCTTCGCGATCACCAGGTCCATCCAAGCGCCGCGCCCGGCGCCGAAGAAATCCCCGGCCCGCAGCACGATCGTGCGGGTGCCGCGGTCGGCCGCTTCCGCCATGCGGTCCTCGATCGCCAGGCGCAATTGCCCTTTGCGCGACGTCGGCCGCATCGGCGTCGCCTCGTCGATCACCGGCGGCAGCGGCGAGCCATAGTTGTAGAGACTGCCGGGAAAGATGAGCGTGGCGCCGGCCATTTCCGCCGCCATAATGGCCGAGTAGGCGAGCGGCAAGGCCTGCCGCGGCCAGTCGGTCAAGTGCGGATTGAGCGCGTGCAGCACCACGTCGGCGCCGCGCGCCGCTTCGGCGACCGCCGCATGGTCGAGCGCATTGAGCTCGCGGACTTCGGTGCCCTTCGCGGCGTGCGCGGCGGCGCCGGGGCGCACCAGGCTGGCGACCGTCCAGCCGGCGTCGCGGAACGCCTCCGCCGCCAAGCGGCCGAAGCGTCCGGCGGCGCCGAGCACCAAAATGCGCGAGCTCATGCTGGTGCTCGAGCCATGAACGTGGGTGGCCAACCGGCTCGTTGCATCAATTCGCCTTCAGCCCGGATGGCCAGCTCTGCGGCGATGCGTCGAGACAAAGCCCGACCAAAGGAAACCAGTCACGTAAAGGCGCCGTAACATTCGTCGTCCTCCGGGCACGCGATGTCAGCATGGTAGGCATCCGCCACGGGCTTGCCTACCGGACAAGTCTACGCAGCCGCCTTAGTCGCATGACATAGTCTGAAAACCGCGGCGCGCGAATTGAATGTCGGCGGTGGCCTCACCATCTGGACGGTGGTAGAGGTCGTCAATGGCCGATTTCCTCGCCTATGCCCTCGTCCCGCTCGCGGTCGGCGTCGTTGCCGTCGTGTTGCTGTTCGGTCTCATCAACCTGATGCGCGGCGGCTCGCCGCAAACCTCGCAGAAGCTGATGCGCCTGCGCGTGCTGATGCAATTCATCGCGATCATCGTCATAATGGTGACCATCTGGGCGATGCAGCGGTAGGGCGATGGTCGTACTCAACAGGATCTATACGCGCACCGGTGATGACGGCACCACGTCACTGGGCAGCGGCGACCGGCGCAAGAAATATGATTTGCGCATCTCCGCCTACGGGACGCTGGACGAGGTCAACGCGGTGATCGGTCTGGCGCGCCTGCATACCGGCGCCGACCGTGCGCTCGACGCCGTGCTGGCGCGCATCCAGAACGACCTGTTCGACGTCGAGGCCGATCTCTGCCTGTCGGAGAAGGGTCCCGGCGGCGCCCGCATGACGGTCACCGACGCGCAGGTGGATTGGCTCGAAGGCGAGATCGATCGTCTCAACGCCGGGCTTGCGCCGCTGCGCTCGTTCATCCTGCCGGGCGGCAGCGCCGCCGCCGCCCATCTGCACCTCGCGCGCACCGTCTGCCGCCGCGCCGAGCGGTTGATGGTCGAGCTCAACGACAAGCCGGGCGAAGGCGTCACGCCGGCGGCGCTCAAATACGTCAACCGGCTCTCCGATTTCCTGTTCGTCGCGGGGCGACACGCTAACGACAAGGGCGCCACCGACGTGCTGTGGGTGCCGGGCCAGAACCGGTGATGCAGCGCGTTTTTCCGGCAAAGGCGGAACCGGCTCGACGCGGAAAACGCGTCGAACGCAATTAGCGCAAAAGACAATTCCCAATGGTGATGCCGCTCTACGACGACAATCCGTTCACCCAGCCGATCAAGCCGGTGGTGACCTGGTGCCTGATCGCGCTCAACCTCGCCATCTATTTCTACGAGACCGGCGCGAGCCAGCTCGCGCTCGAGCGCATGATCGACACCTTCAGCCTCACCCCAGCCGCCGTCACTGGCGATATGCCGGCGCGCGGATGGGTCCCATCGGTCCTGACGCTCATCACCTACCAGTTCTTCCATGCCGATATCGGGCACATCGTCGGCAACATGATCTTCCTGTGGGTGTTCGGCGACGACATCGAGCGGGCGCTCGGCCGGCTGCGCTTTCTCGTCTTCTACCTGCTGTGCGGCATCATCGGCGGGCTGGTTTTCGTCTTCGTCGACCCGCATACCCGCATCGAGCTGATCGGCGCGTCCGGCGCGATCGCCGGCATCGTCATCGCCTATATCATGCTGCGTCCCTGCGCCAAGATCACCGTGCTGCTCGCCGTCATCCCGCTGCGGATCAGCGCCTATTGGGTCATCGGAGCGTTCGTGATCCTGCAGCTGTGGAATCTCGGCGCGTCGTCGAAGAGCGAGGTCGCCTACTGGTGCCATTTCGGCGGCATGCTGGCCGGCGCCGTCCTGTTCCCGCTGATGAAGCCGTCGCAGATCAAGCTTTTCCAGTGCATGCAGCCGGTGCCGGATACGGTGGTACAGATCGGCCCAACCCCGGCCGCCCGGGCCACTCGGGTCCACCCGTGGGGACCGCCACCGGACAGCTTACGTTGACCCCACCGGCCCCGCCCATTAGGTTGCCGCCGCCGATCAGCGCGTTTATGTGCGTCCTCAACGCGCCGTGGCGCGCCCGGGACCGCCTGTCGTCGCGAGAGCGAATTCCATGAAAATTCTGGTGCCCGTGAAGCGGGTTGTCGACTACAACGTGAAAATTCGCGTCAAGAGCGACGGCAGCGGGGTCGAGCTCGCCAACGTCAAGATGTCGATGAACCCCTTCGACGAGATCGCCGTCGAGGAGGCGCTCCGTCTCAAGGAGAAGGGCCAGGCGACCGAGATCGTCTGCGTGTCGATCGGCCCGCCGCAGGCCGCCGAAACGATCCGTACCGGGCTTGCGATGGGCGCCGACCGCGGCATCCTGGTGAAGACCGACAAGATCACCGAGCCGCTCGCGGTCGCCAAGATCCTCAAAGCCATCGTCGAGCAGGAAAAGCCCGGGCTCGTCATCATGGGCAAGCAGGCGATCGACGACGACTGCAACCAGACCGGACAGATGCTGGCGGCGCTCACCGGCTGGCCGCAGGGCACCTTCGCCTCCAAGCTGGTGATCGAGGGCGATAGCCTGTTGGTGACTCGCGAGGTCGACGGCGGGCTGCAGACCGTCAAGCTCAAAGCCCCGGCGATCGTCACCACCGATCTGCGCCTCAACGAGCCGCGCTACGCGAGCCTGCCGAACATCATGAAGGCGAAGAAGAAGCCGATCGACGAGAAGACGCCCGACGCCTATGGGGTCGACATTTCGCCGCGGCTCGAAGTGCTCAAGACCACCGAGCCCGCGGGCCGCAAGGCCGGCGTGAAGGTGAAGACCGTCGGCGAGCTCATCGACAAGCTCAGGAACGAGGCGGGAGTGCTGTCATGACCACGCTGCTCTTCGCCGAGCACGACAACAAGACACTCAAGGATTCTACCAACAAGGCGCTCACCGCCGCCAAGGCGCTCGGGCAGCCCGTGCACGTGCTGGTCGCCGGCAAGGGCTGCCGGCCGGTGGCCGAAGCCGCCGCCAAGCTCGACGGCGTGCAGAAGGTCCTGCTCGCCGACGGCGCCGCCTACGAGCACATGCTGGCCGAGCCGCTGGCGGCGCTGGTCGTCTCGCTCGCGCCCTCCTACGACGCCGTCGTGGCGCCGGCGACGACCACCGGCAAGAACGTGATGCCGCGCGTCGCGGCGCTGCTCGACGTCATGCAGATTTCCGACATCGTCAAGGTGATCGCGCCCGACACCTTCGAGCGGCTGATCTATGCCGGCAACGCGGTCCAGTCCGTGCGCTCAAAGGACAAGACCAAGGTGATCACGGTGCGCACCTCGACCTTCCAGGCGACCGGCGAGGGCGGGTCGGCGCCGATCGAGGACGCGGTGAGCGCCGCCGATCCCGGTATCTCCTCGTTCGTGGGTGAGGAATTGTCGAAATCGGAGCGCCCGGAGCTGACCTCGGCGAAGATCATCATTTCCGGCGGGCGGGCGATGCAAAGCCGCGACAACTTCACCAAATATATCGAGCCGGTCGCCGACAAGCTCGGCGCCGCGGTCGGCGCCTCGCGCGCCGCAGTCGATGCCGGCTATGCGCCGAACGATTGGCAGGTCGGCCAGACCGGCAAGGTGGTGGCGCCCGAGCTCTACATCGCGGTCGGCATCTCGGGCGCGATTCAGCACCTCGCGGGCATGAAGGACTCGAAGGTGATCGTGGCCATCAACAAGGACGAGGAGGCGCCGATCTTCCAGGTCGCCGATTACGGGCTCGTTGCCGATCTCTACCAGGCACTGCCGGAATTGGCGGCGGAACTGGGCAAGCTCGGCCGTTGACCATGACCGGAGGGTGCGGTCATGGGCGTGTGGTGTCGAGGCCCGGATCGTCGTAGAAGAGGCGCAAGACAATCATGATCGAGGTCAAGGAGCGGCCGAAAGCGCGCAGCGAGCCGGCGGAGAACATGGCGTCCACTATTCGCAAAATCGGCGTGATCGGCGCCGGCCAGATGGGCAGCGGCATCGCGCATGTCTGCTCGCTGGCCGGCTTCAACGTGCTGCTGAACGACGTCGCCCCCGACCGCATCAAGGCCGGCATCGCGACCATCAACGGCAACATGGCGCGCCAGGTGAGCCGCA
>JBEVIH010000241.1:0-6027 GCA_040510815.1 Xanthobacteraceae bacterium
CGGCGCGATCCCGCGCTCAACGCGTTCACCGCGGTGCTCGAAGTGCGCGCGCTGGCCCGCGCCGAGGACCTCGACAACGCGCACACCGAAGGGCGCTCGCTCGGACCGCTCGCCGGCGTGCCGTTCGCGGTCAAGAATCTGTTCGACATTGCCGGCCTGCCGACGCTCGCCGGCTCGAAGATCAACCGCGATGCGGCGCCCGCCAATCGCGACGCCACGCTGATCGAGCGCCTGGAGGCGGCCGGCGCGGTGCTCATCGGCGCGCTCAACATGGGCGAATACGCCTATGACTTCACCGGCGAGAACATGCACGACGGCCCGTCGCGCAATCCGCACGCCACGGACCGCATGACCGGCGGCTCCTCCGGCGGCTCCGGCGCCGCGGCCGCCGGCGGCTTGGTGCCGATCGCGCTCGGCTCCGACACCAACGGCTCGATCCGGGTGCCAGCCTCGCTCTGCGGCCTGTTCGGGCTCAAGCCGACCTACGGCCGGCTGTCGCGGGCGCGGACCTTTCCGTTCGTGGCGAGCCTCGATCATGTCGGGCCGCTGGCGCGCTCGGCGAAGGACCTCGCGCTCGCCTATGACGCCATGCAGGGCCACGATGGCGATGATCCGGTCTGCGCCGATCGCCCGGCCGAGCCGGTGACGCCGCTCCTCGAGCGCGGCGCCGACGGCCTGCGGATCGCGATGGCCGGCGGCTATTTCCGCAAGGGCGCCTTTGCCGAGGCGCGCACCGCGCTGGAGCGGGTCGCCGCCGCGCTCGGCGCAAAACGCGAGATCGACATCCCCGAAGCGGAGCGAGGCCGCGCCGCCGCCTATGTGATCACCACCGCCGAAGGCGCGTCGCTCCACCTCGACCGCCTGCGCACCCGCGCGCGCGATTTCGACCCCGCCGTGCGCGATCGGCTGATCGCCGGCGCCATGGTGCCGGCGCCGCTGGTGGTGCAGGCGCAGAAATTTCGCCGCTGGTATCGCGAGCAGGTGCTCGAGCTTTTCAAGGGGGTCGACGCGATCCTGGCGCCGGCGACGCCGTGCACCGCGCCCAGGATCGGCCAGCAGACCTTCGTGCTCGACGGGGTCGAGCTGCCGGTGCGCGCCAATCTCGGTCTCTATACCCAGCCGATCTCGTTCATCGGCCTGCCGGTGGCGGCGGTCCCGGTTCCGCTCGAGCCGCTGCCGATCGGCGTGCAGATCATCGCGGCGCCGTGGCGGGAGGATGTGGCGCTGCGCATCGCGCATGCGCTCGAAAGAGAAGGGGTCGCGGCCGCGCCGAGGCCGGCAGAGAAGGCGAATAGCGAATAGCGAATGGCGAATAGGGCCACGCGCCGTTCCCTACTCGCTACTCGCTATTCGCATTGCCAGGGAGGACGGGATGGAGATCGACCTGCCGGAGGTCGTCGCCGAGGTGAAGGCGGCCTTCGACCGCTACGAGACGGCGCTGGTGACCAACGATGTGCCGACGGTCTGCGCCATCTTTCGCGACGACCCGCGCACCATCCGCTACGGCATTGCCGAGAGTCTCTACGGCTACGACGAGATCGAGGCGTTCCGCGCCGCCCGCTCGCCGGTCGGCCTCATGCGCAAGACGTCGCGCACGATGATCACGACCTATGGGCGGGATTTCGCGGTGGCCTCGACGCTGTTTCACCGCGACTCGGTGCCGGGCAAGGTCGGCCGCCAGATGCAGAGCTGGGTGCGCTTCGCCGACGGCTGGCGGGTCGTCGCCGCCCATGTGAGCGTGATCGACGAGCGGCCCTAGGCCGGCGCCCCGGCTTGCGCCATGTACGCGCGCCAGCCGCCGAACTTGGTGATGTCGCGCGCGCCGGCCACCGCCTCGGCCTCCACCAAGAAGCCTTTCACCAACCTGCCGTCGGCCAAGACCAGGGTGCCGATCGACAGCGGCGGCGGCACCGCCGCCACGAAACGGCCGAAGCCCGCGGGCGCGAGCGCCCAGATCTCGACCTCGATCGGCGCGCCTTCGCCGGCCGCAACGCGAAGGAGCCCCGGCTTGGGCGGACGCGACCCCGGAAGCGCAAACAGCCGGTAGTCGGGCCGCGTCCGGGTGGTCTCCCGGAAGCTCGCGCCGAGCGCGGTCAGTTCGCCATTGAGCGCCATGCCGGAGAGATGCGCGCCGACCACCGCCAGCGGGATGTCGTCGGCCGCCGCGGCAACGGCGAGCCCCGTGAGCGGCGGCTGCGATTGGCCGGTGGCGCCGAGCGGCAGCGCGGTGTCGGCATGAAACACCCGCCCGAGCGACGCGAGCCAGGCATCGCGGCCGGCGGGCGCAACGAACGTCACCCCGAACGGCACGCCGTCGGCGCGCATCGACGCCGGCACCGCCAGCGCGCAGAGCTCGAGCAGGTTGACGAAGTTGGTGTAGGTGCCGAGCCGGCTGTTGAGCCCGATCGGATCGGCCAGCACCTGCTCCACCGTGTAGGCGGTGGGAATCGTCGGCAACGCCAGCGCGTCGATGTCGCGAAACGTGTGATCGCGCACGCGACGGAGCTCCTCGAGCTTGTAGAGCGCCGCGAAAGTGTCGATCGCGCTCGGCCGGGCCCCGCCGAGGATGATCTCCCGCGTGACCGGATGCATCGCTTCGGGCGAGGACGCGATCAACGCGCGCGCGGTGATGTAGCGCTCCGCCACCCACGGCCCGTCGTAGAGCAGGCGCGCGGTCTCGTAGAACGGCGCGATGTCGATCTCGACGATCTTTGCGCCGAGCCGCGTGAGTCGCGCGAGCGCCGCGTCGTAGCCCGCTTCCGATTGGCGGTCGCCGAAGAACAGGCGGTCACCGGGCGTCGGCACCCCGAGCCTGATGCCTGGCGGCAGCGGGCCGAGCGCGCCGAGCGGAATGGCGCGCGAATAGGGATCGGCGGCGTCGGGGCCGGCCATGGCGGCGAGCACCGCGAATGCGTCGTCGACGGTGAGCGCGAGCACCGAGACGCAGTCGAGCGTGCGGCAGGCGGGAACGGCGCCGTGGGTGGAGACCAGGCCGAGGCTCGGCTTGAGGCCGACGATGTTGTTGAGCCCGGCCGGCACGCGGCCGGAGCCGGCGGTGTCGGTGCCGAGCGCCACCGGCACCAGCCCGGCGGCCACCGCCACCGCCGAGCCGGCGCTCGAGCCGCCCGGGATCAGCCCCGGTTTGACCGCGTTACGCGCGACCCCATAGGGCGTGCGCGTGCCGGTCAGCCCGGTGGCGAACTGATCGAGATTGGTCTTGCCGATGACGATCGCGCCGGCGCGGCGCAGGCGCGCAACGCAGGTCGCGTCCGCCGCAGCCATATAGGCGTAGGCCGGGCACGCCGCCGTGGTCGGCATCCCCTCGACGTCGATATTGTCCTTGATCGCAACCGGCACGCCGTAGAGCGGCCGCTGCGATCCGCCCTCGGCCGCGACGGCCTTCGCGTCGGCGACGGCGTGCGCTTCCTCGCGCAGCGCGATGAAGATCGCCGGATCGCCGTGGGCGCGGATGCGGGCATAGCACGCCGCCATGGTCTCGGCCGGCGTCGCCGCGCCGCCACGGTGGGCTTCGAGGATCGCCGCAACGGTCAGGTTCATGTCGGGCGTCACCGCGCTTCCCCGCTCGAGACCGTCGTCACTGCCAACCCTCTCGCATGGCTCGGATGATCGTCGGAGCAAGCGATGTGCCAACCGCCAGTCGCAAGCGTCCTCATACACGTGTCCGTCGATGATTGCATCCAGCGCCGGCCTGGTGCCTATTTATCAGGCCGTGACCGACCAGCGGACATTGCCATGACCAGCCTTGCTCGCCTTGCCTTGGGGATCGCCTGCGTGGCCCTGGGCGCGTCCGCGAGTGCCGCGGCCGCCGACTATCCGACGCGGCCGGTGCGCCTGATCGTCGGCTTTCCCGCCGGCGGCCCGACCGACATCCTGGCGCGCCTCGTCGGGGCGCAGCTCGGCGAGCGTCTCGGCCAGCAATTCGTGGTCGAGAACAAGCCGGGCGCCGGCAGCAATATCGCGACCGAAGCGGCGATCAATTCGGCGCCCGACGGCCACACCATCCTGGTCTGCGCCTCGGCCAACACCATCAACGCCACGCTCTACAAGAAGCTCGCCTTCGATTTCGTGCGCGACACGCTGCCGGTCGCCGGCCTGGCGCGGGTGCCGAACGCGCTGCTCGTGCACCCGTCGGTGCCGGCAACAACCGTCCCGGAGTTCATCGCCTACGCCAAGGCCAATCCGGGCAAGATCAACATGGCTTCCTCGGGCAACGGCACCACCGTCCACCTGGCGGGCGAGATGTTCAAGGCGATGGCCGGCGTCGACCTGGTCCACGTCCCCTATCGCGGCTCGCAGCCGGCGGTGACCTCGCTGGTCGCCGGCCAGACCCAGGTGATGTTCGGCGACATCCCGGTGTCGATCGGGCACATCCAGGCGGGCACCGTCCGCATCGTCGCGGTGACCACCGCGACCCGGCTCGACCTACTCCCGGCGGTGCCGACGATCGGCGAGACACTGCCCGGTTACGAGGCGAACGCCTGGTTCGGCTTCGTCGTGCCCAAGGGGACGCCGCCCGACATCGTCGCGAAACTCAACCGCGAGATCAACGCGGCGCTGGCCGATCCGAAGATCAAGGCCCGCCTCGCCGAGCTCGGCACCACGGCGATCGTCGCCACGCCGGCGGAATTTGGCGCTTTCATCGCGACCGAAATCGAGCGCTGGGCCAAGGCGGTGAAATCGTCGGGCGCGTCGGTGGATTAGTTGTTGCTTATTTCGCGATGCGGAGGTTGGCGAGATTCTGGGCGATCGCGCTGAACACGCTGTTGAGCTCGCTCGCCTGATCCACGTCGTAATACATGGTCGGGTTGGTGGCGCAGTTGCGCAGCAGCGTGGCGTTGCCGTTGATCACGCGCACCGCGTAGATCCGGATATTGGCGGCCTTGATGTTGCTGCAGACCAGCGCGGTGCGTTCGTCGATCTTGGACGAGGTCGTGATCTTCTTGCTGTTGATGTTGTCCCACGCTTCGGTGTTGTCGCCGTCGGTCAGGATGATGAGGACCTTGTCGAGATTGGGCGCGGGGGCCGCCGCCTCGGCATAGGGCAGACCTGTCGTCAACGCGTGCCAAGCCCAGACCAGCCCGATGGTAACGTTGGTATTGCCGTTCGGGCTCATCTCGTCGACTTTGCTGTTGAGCGCGGTCCAGTCGGTGCTGAGGGGCATCGCCACCGCAAGCGAGCCGCAATCCTCGACCGGATACAGCGTCTTGGCATCGGCGACGGTCGGCGGGTCGTCCTGCGTGTCGAACGGATGCGCGCGGTCGCGCACGCAGCCCTTCCAGTAGTCCTTCCAATTGCTGGCGTTGCAGCCGGTGCCGGGCAGCCAGCCGTTGCAATCGATGGCGCTGTCGATATCGAACCACTCGTTGTCCTTGTAGGTCGTGCCGATTCTCACCGTGGTGTCGAACGGGATGATGGCGACCTTGACGTCGCCCTCGGCCTTGGCGGCGTTCTTGAGCGTGGTCAGGAGCGTCTTGGCGGCGGTCTTGAGGTTGCTCATCTTGCCGCTCGACGACATCGATCCGGTGTTGTCGAGCGCGAGCGCCAGCTCGAGCTTCTTGATCCCCCAGAGCACCTCCGAGTGCACGTCCACCGACATGCTGTTCTGTCCGAACACCCGCATGAACATCGTCGGGACGGTCGCGGTCGCGGTCAGCTCCAGCTTGAAGTTGCCCTGCTGCGGGGTGGTGAAGACCGGCGTAACGCTGAGGTTGGTCACCTCGGGGCGGTTGAACAGCGCTTGAAAGTAGTCGTTCGCCCTCTGGTTCCGCTGCTCCTCCGTCAGGCCCGGCGCCTCCCTCGACAGCATCAATGCGGTCGAGTCGGCGGCCGCCTGGATCGCGGCCTTGGCCGAGTTGCCACGGCTGTAGTCGATGGCCGCGCCGATGAAGCCGATCATCGGGATGGTCGCGAGCGCGAAGGTCATGAGCACCTGGCCGCCCTCCGCCTTGCGAAATCCTCGCAGGCGCCGGCCAAGTTTCTCGATGAGAGCCGTGGTGCACATGGGCG
>JBEVIH010000242.1:0-6482 GCA_040510815.1 Xanthobacteraceae bacterium
GATGTGTTCACCGTGACCGTGAACATGGCGGGGCTGCCCGGCATTTCGGTTCCCGGCGGATTGTCGGGCGAGGGCCTTCCGCTCGGGCTCCAGCTCATCGGCCGTCCCTTCGATGAGGAGACCCTGTTCTCGCTCGGCCGGGTGATCGAGGATGCGGCCGGGCGGTTCTCGCCGCAGCCGTGGTGGTAGGTCGATATTGACGGCGAGTTCCATACGGGCGGCGCCAGGGCGGCATGACCGCGGCCACAGGATCATTTGCGCCGGCGGGACCGATCGGTTATTCGTGGCCGGCCCATGAGCGCCACTGAACAGTCCTCCGAGATACCGGCCGAACCCTCCGCCCAGCAGGTCGAGGAAATCCTGTCCTCGCCGGAGCTTGTCCGCGCCGTCGAAAACGACGAGTTCAAGGTCTTTCTCGATCACATTCCGGTCGGGATCGCGGTCGCGCGCAATGGGGACGGACCACACCGCATCATCTACGCCAATCAGGCGTTCGAGAGCTTGAGCGGGCTGACGCTCGAAGCGATGAAAGGAAATGGCTGGTCGGTCCTCGACGGCTTCACCAGCGAGGATAATGGCGCCCTCACGCTCGGCGCCGCCATCACGGCGGGCGAGGACTTCCTCGGCACCTTCCGCAAGGAGTTCGAGGCGCAGACGGTCCGGACGGTGCAAGGCTATGTGGGCGTCATCGAGAACGAGGACGGGACCGAGAACTATCGGATCGCAGCCCTGGTCGACGTCACCGAGCGGGAACGCTCGCAGCGAGTCCAATTGGAGCTCGAGCTTCGCAACAAGGATCTGTTGCTCAAGGAGTTGCAGCATCGCGTCAAAAACAACCTGCAGCTCGTGGTCGCCTTGATCCGGCTCGAGTCGCGCAGCCTGAAGCGTGGCGATCCGGTGGACTTCGATCGGCTGGCCGGCCGCATCGACGCGCTGGCCGCGCTCTACCAGGCTCTGGAGGTCGAGCCCAACGCCCAGCAGGTCGACCTCGGCGGCTACCTCAGCCAGATTGCGTCAACGGTTGCGCGCGCACAGTCGGACGGCAGCATCGCGCTCGAGCTCAAGGTCAGTTTCTGTCCGGCCTCGGTCAACGTCGCGTTGCCCGCGGGTCTGCTGCTCAACGAGCTGCTGACGAATTCGTTGAAATACGCCTTCGTCGGTCGCGACAAGGGCACGGTCTTGCTCGAATGCTCACGCCTGGCCCATGACCGCTATCGGATCGTGGTGGCGGACGATGGCGTCGGGCTGCCCGCCGGGCTCACCTGGCCGGTACCGGGCAAGCTCAGCGCACTGATCCTGCAGACCTTGCGCGAGAATGCCCGTCAAACCGAGTTCAAGATCGACACCGTTCCGGGTGGCGGGACGCGGGTGAGCATCGAGTTCGTGCATCACGCTCCCGCGCCGAAGGCCAACTGAGCCGTTAGAGCATTTTCAGGAAAAGTGGAAACCGGTTTTCCGTCCGAAAATGCGATCAATACAAAAGCGCTGGAGCATGTTCAGTTTCCATTGAACTGAACATGCTGCAGCGGTCGCGCTATGACCCTCGCTGACTTCAAACGCAGCCTGTCGAAGACGAAGCCGCCCGCGGATCTCGCGCCGGCGATCGCGGCGCTGTGGTGGGCGGGCAAGGACAAATGGGACACGGCGCACGAGATCGTCATGAACGAGGGCGGCAAGGACTGCGCCTGGGTGCATGCCTATCTGCACCGCGTCGAAGGCGACCTCGGCAACGCCCGCTATTGGTACCGCGAGGCCGGCAAACCAGCCGCCTCGGGACCGCTGAAGGTCGAATGGGGCGCCATCGCGCGCGCTCTGCTCACAGGCTGAGCATTGCAGCAATCGTTGCGGCGCGCCCGTCGCGACAGGCGCGGGCGGCGTCGTCGACGATCCGCTCCATCTCGCGGTATCAGCCGGGCTCCATGCCCTTCTTCCTGATCACCGGGACCGCGGCAGGCGCGGTGATGAACTTGACCAGCGCCTTGGCCGCGTCCGGCTGCTTCGCGCCGGTATGGATGCCGCCCGAGAACACGGTGATGTGCTGGATGTCCGGCGGCAGCGGGCCGATATAGTCGATGCCGGCGATCGGGAGCAGCTCGCTGACCTGCTGGAAGCCGATCTCGGCTTCGCCGCGGGCGATGACTTCGCCGACCGGGTTGCCGGGCTGCGTCTGCTTGAGCTTCGGCTTGATCTCGTCAGCGATGCCCAGGCGCCGGAATAGACCTTCCATGTAGACGCCGCTCGGCCCCGACGAATAGGCGATCGACTTCGCCGCCAGCAGCGCCCGCTTGAGCGCATCGCCCGAGCTGATGTCGGGCTTGGGCGCGCCGGCGCGGACCGCGACGCCGACGCCGGATTTGGCCAGATCGACGCGGCTCCCGGGCACGATCTTGCCTTGCTTGATCAATTCGTCGAGCGCCGGGCCGGCCATGATCACGAGATCGTAGGTCTCGCCGGCCGCCATCCGCTTTTTGATGTCGTTGGTTCCGGCCCAGGTGGTCGCAACCTTGTGCTCGGTCGCCTTCTCGAAGCCGGGGACGAGCTCGAGATAGGCCTCCTTGAGGGCGTTGGAGGCCAATACGTTGATGTCTGCTGCTTGTGTCATCCCTGTACCGATCAAGATGCCGGCAAGCGCCGCCGCCAGCGTGGTGGTCCTGCGCATGATAGTCCTCCCTGTGCTTGTTTCGTTTGTCTATTTCGGCAGTGCATCATGCACGATCTTGCCACCCACCATGGTGATGAGCGGCTTGATGTCCTTGATCTCGTCGGCCGGCACCGTGAGGTAGTCGCGGTCGAGCACCAGGAGGTCGGCGTATTTGCCCGGCGCGAGCGAGCCGAGATTGCCCTCCTGGAACAGGAAATGGGCGTTCGAGCGGGTGTGCGCGATCAAGGCCTCTTCGCGCGTGATGGTCTGCCGGTTCACCTGCCGGCCGCCGATCATGCGGCCGGTCACCGCCAGGCTCAGCGTATAAAACGGGTTGGACGTCGTCACCGCGGTGGCGTCGGAACCCAGCCCCCAATGGATGCCGCTGTCCTGGATGCGGCGGAACGGCGGCATATCCCAGGCCTTGTCGCCGTGCACCTTGTGCATCAGCGCACCTTGGATCAGCGGACGGCTGTGGATTTGCGCGGTCATGCCGAGCCGCTTCATGCGTTCGAGCTGCGCCTCGCTGACCTGGTCGAGATGCGAGAACGACCAGCGCAGCCCTTTGATCGGTCGCTCCTTGTTGATGGCTTCATATTCGTTGAGGAAGGCGTCGATCGCTTCGCTCATCTCGACGTGCGAATTCACGTAGATGCCGCGCTCCGCAAGCGCCAGCAGGAGGCGGCGCATTTGCGCCAGGTCTTCAGGCTTGGTGTTGCTTGCAACGCGCAGCAGTTGGGTGGTGACCGGTGCAAACACCGACTCGCCCCAACCCACGTGGTCGAAGTAGTCGGTGCCCTGGAACGGCTTGAGCTCGCGGATTTCGTTGATCACGGCGTCGACCTGCGTGGGCGTCGCCGGCTGCCGGATCGTCGTAAAGAATACGCGGATGTCGAGCTCGCCGCGGTCGGCGAGGTGCTTGTAGGGCTCGTAGTGCTTGGCGCTCATGCCGCGGCCGCCGGCGTCGAGCCACGCCGTGACTCCCAGCGAATTGAGATAGGCCACGAGCTTGCGGGTATTCGCGAGCCACGCCTCCTGGCTCTCCAGCGGGATGCGGGCGGCGACGAAGGCGACGCCGCCCGCGCCGCGCACGACGCCGGTCGGCTTGCCGCCGGCGTCCTTTTCGATCCTGCCGCCCTGCGGATCCGGTGTGCTTGGGTCGATCTTGGCGGCGACGAGGGCGACCGTGTTGAGATAGCTGTGGGTATAGACCGCCTGCAGCACCACCGGATTGTTGGGAGCGATGCGGTCGAGCTCCTCAATCGCAAACCCGCGCGGCTCGTCGGTGAATTGCTCCTCCGACCAGCCGCCGAGCACCACGATCCATGCGCCGGGTGGCGCCGCGCGCACCCGCTCGGCAAGCATTTCGAGCGCCCGCGCCCGCGACGTGACGCCGTCGAAGCGCAGCTCGTCGTGCTCGGCGGCACGAACCCAATGCGAGTGATTGTCGATCAGGCCGGGAATGACCGTGCGGCCGGCGAGGTCGATGATCTGGGTGGCCGGTCCCGTGAGCCGCTCGATCTCCGCATTGCTGCCGACCTTGACGACGCGTTGGCCGCGGATGGCGATCGCCTGCCCGATCGTAAAGCGGTCGTCGACGGCGATGATTTTTCCGTTGATCAGCGCCTTGTCGGCGGTCTGCGCCAAGGCCGGCAACGAACCGAGCGCGAGCGATCCGATAACGAGCGCACGATGGAGAAGCATGGTGACCCCCATTCTTGGGACGTTCCGCGCTTGAGCATAGTCGATCTGCGCCGCGCGGCGCCATCACCGGTCGCGTTCATTCGCGGATGCTGATGCCCGCTTCCTTGATGACCGGTCCCCACTTGTCCATTTCGGTCTTGAGAAAGGCCGCAAGCTCGGCCGGGGTCGAGCCGATCACGACGATGCCGAGATCTTCCAGCCGTCCGCGCAGCCCGGGATCGGCAAGCGCGGCGACGGTATCGCGATGAATCTTGGCGGTGATCTCCGGCGGCGTCCTGGCCGGCACGAAGAAGCCGAACCAGCCGGCCACTTCGAATCCGGGCAGCCCGGCCTCGGCGAGCGTGGGAAATTCCGCCGCGGCCGGCACCCGTTGGGCGGTGGTCACGGCGAGCCCCCGCATCTGGCCGGCGCGCACCTGCGGAAGCACCGACGACATCACGTTGAACATGAGGTCGACCCGCCGGGGAATGAGGTCGGCAAGCGCGGGCGCGCCGCCGCGATACGGCACGTGCGTCATCTCGATGCCGGCCATGCGCTTGAACAGCTCGCCCGAGAGGTGGATCGAGGTGCCGGCACCCGACGACGCGAAGGTGATCTTGCCCCTGTTCGACTTGGCATGGGCGATGAATTCGCTGACCGAGCGGGCGGGCGAGGAGTTCGGCACCACCATGATGTTGGGGGTGAGCCCGATGAGGGTGACCGGCGCGAGGTCGACGGTCAGATCGTAGCCCAGCGCGGGGTAGAGGAAGCGCGCCACGGCGTGCGGAAACGATCCGATCAGCATGGTCGAGCCGTCGGGATCGGAACGGGCCACGGCCTCGGCCCCGATATTGCCGCCGGCGCCCGGCTTGTTCTCGATCACCACCTGCTGTCCCCAGATCTCCGACAGCCGGGCGGCCAGATTGCGTGCGAAGGCCTCGTTCGCCCCGCCCGCCGCAAACGGCACGACCAGCCGCACGAAGCGGTTGGGCCAGGTCTGAGCCTGCGCGTCACCGGCCATCAGGCCGTGCGCGAGCGTGGCGGCGGACAGCGCGACCATGCGGCGGCGGGTCAGCATCGTTATTGCAGGCCTCATGGCTCCGCGCTGATCCCGGCGCGCTTGAGGACCACGCCCCATTTGTCGATTTCAGCCTTGAGCAGAGCGGCCAGCTCTTCCGGGCTGCTGCTCTCCACATCATAGCTGAGCTGTTCGAGCCGGCCTTTGACGGCGGGGTCTGCCAGCGCGGCCACGCAGTCGGCATTCATTTTCTTGAGGATATCGGGCGGGGTTTTGGCCGGCGCGAAGAACGCGAACCAGGACGAGACTTCGAAGCCGGGCAGGGCGGCCTCGGAGATGGTCGGGACGTCCGGCGCCGACGCAGATCTCTTGGCGCTGGTGATGCCGAGCGCCCGCACCTGGCCCGATTTGGCGTACTGGTAGGTCGCGCCGCCCGAGAACAGGAGGTCGACGCGGCCCGGAATGAGGTCGTTCATCGCCGGGCCGGCGCCGCGATAGGGCACGTGCGTCATCTCGATCCCGGCCGTCTGCCGAAACAGCTCGCCGCACAGATGCGGCGCGCTGCCGGTCCCGGGCGACGCAAATGTCACCTTGCCTTTGTTCTGCTCGGCGTGGGCAATGAATTCCTTGACCGATCTCGCCGGCGACGAGTTCGGCACGAACATGAAGAAGGAGAAATTGACGAGCAACGTAACCGGCGCAAAGTCGGCAACCGGGTCGTAGCTGAGCGTGCGATAGAAGTTTCGGTTCACCGCCATCGTGGCGCCGCCCATGAAGATCGTGTAGCCGTCCGGATCGGAGCGGGCGGCGATCTCGGCACCGATATTGGTGCCGGCGCCGCTGCGGTTCTCGATCACCACCTGCTGGTTCCAGGTCTTGGTGAGCCGGTCGGCGACCACGCGGGCGATGGTGTCGGTCGGCCCGCCGGGCGCAAAGGGCACGATGATGCGTACGACCCGGTTGGGCCAGGTCTGCGCCTGTGCGGGGCGACCGCCGAGGTTGGGGGCGAAGACCGATGCGGCGGATGCCGCGACCAGCCGCCGGCGCGTGATCATCCCGTCCTCCTGAGCATGATCCCGAAAAGTGGATCCCGGTTTTCGGAAAAGATCATGCTCCAACAATAAGGGAGAGTCTCAATCG
>JBEVIH010000243.1:0-28243 GCA_040510815.1 Xanthobacteraceae bacterium
GTGAGGGCCGCCCCGAACGGGTCGGGACCGGAACGTGTTCGGGCACCAAAGCGGCGCGCGGGCTGCGCGGGGTGATGCGTTTCTGCTCCATCAGCGAGGCGCCAAGTCCATCGATGGGGCGACCGGATATCGGCGGCTCGGGCTCTCCCGCGTCAAGCACCAGCCGGGCTGTGGACGCGGCGGGCGGCGCGCCGGAACTGGGAATCGAACGCCCGGACGGCGACAGAGCGCCGACCTTGCCCGACGCGAGTCGCGGCGGCGTAGCCGAATCGGGCTTGGCCGCGCCGCTCGTCGCGGTTGCGCTCGACGCAGCCGCAGCGGACTTGACGTTGCCCACGGCCGGCCCAGGCGGCGGCGTGGCCGAGACTGTCCCTTTGGTCGAGCCCGCTTGGGCACCCGTCGGCCCGGACTTGGGCCGGACTGGCCCATCCGCAGCTGCAAGCGGCGCGGGTTGATGTGGCAGCCCGCCTGCGACCCGATGGCGCGTAGCCGCCGCGTCCGTTCGGTCGCGGTCGGATGAGGGCTCGACCGGCTGCGGACCGGAGGGGCCCGCAGGCTGGCTTGCCATCGACGGGAAAAGACTGGGCGGCTCGGCGCGTCGCGCATCTGGCGGCGGAGCCGACGGCTCGGAACGGGCGGCGCGTCGGGAAAACAACGACGAAGCAAAGGACGTGCGTGGACGCGGCGGATCGCGCCCCTCGCCACCCGGCGGTGTGCTCCCAGAATTCACCGCCTACTCCCCACCTTGACGCCTACCATGTCGCAGCCACCGCGTCGTATGGTCTGGCATCGACCCCGGCCCCTTTAGGGGGTCAATCTGGCATTTTTCCAAGTTCCGATGGAGTTCCGCAAGCGGCATCGGACTACCGAATCCGCCTACGTTAGATTTGAATAATATGGCGAATCGGAGGACAGAGAAACGACGACAGTGGACGGATTTTGCTGGTTCTTCCGTCGTCAGGCGGTCAATCCGCCAGGCGGCGAAACACCAGCGATGCGTTGGTGCCTCCGAACCCGAACGAATTGGACAGCACCACGTCGATGTCGCGCTTCTTCGACCGGTGGGGGACGAGGTCGAGCGGCGTTTCGACCGACGGGTTGTCGAGATTGATCGTCGGCGGCGCGACGCCGTCGCGCATGGCCAGGATCGAGAAGATCGCCTCGACCGCGCCCGCCGCGCCCAGAAGGTGCCCGATCGAGGATTTGGTCGAGGACATGCACATTCGCCCGGCGGCGTTGCCGGCGAGGCGATGCACCGCGCCGAGCTCGATCTCGTCACCGAGCGGCGTCGAGGTCCCGTGCGCGTTGATGTAGTCGATCTCGGTCGGCGAAATGCCGGCGCGCCGGATCGCCGCGTTCATGCAACGCAACGCTCCGTCACCGTCCTCGGCCGGCGCCGTGATGTGATGGGCATCTCCCGACAGCCCGTAGCCGACGAGCTCGGCATAGATCCTGGCGCCGCGGCTCTTGGCGTGCTCGTAGGTTTCGAGCACGACCATGCCGGCGCCCTCGCCGATCACAAAGCCGTCGCGATCGCGGTCGTAGGGACGCGACGCACGCTCCGGGGTGTCGTTGAACGACGTGGACAATGCCCGGCAGGCGATGAATCCAGCCAAACCGATGCGCGAGACCGGCGACTCGGCGCCGCCGGCCAGCATGACCTCGGCGTCGCCGAGCGCGACCAGTCTCGCGGCGTCCCCGATGGCATGGGCGCCGCTCGAACAGGCGGTCACGACCGCGTGGTTGGGGCCCTTGAGACCGTGGGCAATCGATACATAGCCCGATGCGAGGTTGATCAAACGCCCGGGAATGAAGAACGGCGACACCCGCCGCGGTCCTCTCTCCTTGAGCACATTTGCGGTCTCGGCAATGCCGGTGAGACCCCCGATCCCGGACCCGATCATGACGCCGGTATTGATCTGGTCCTCGTAGCTCGCGGGCTTCCAGCCCGCATCATCGAGCGCCTGGTGCGCCGCACACATCGCAAAGATGATGAAATCGTCGACCTTGCGCTGCTCCTTCGGCTCCATCCATTGGTCGGGATTGAAGGTGCCGCCCGAGCCGTCGCCGCGCGGGATCTGGCAGGCGATCTTGGACGCCAGGTCGGAGACATCGAAGGCCTCGATGCGACGGGCGCCGCTTTCCCCATTGATGAGGCGCTGCCACGTCGGCTCGACCCCGCATGCGAGCGGCGTCACCATACCGAGCCCCGTGACGACGACACGCCTCATCTTCGGTTCCCAGCGCGCTTTCCGGCGAAAGGCAGACGTGGACCTGAACCGGGACGCAAGCCGCTTCGCCGTGGCAAGCACATTACACGATAATCTGGCGCAGTTTTCGATTGGAGGGAATGGAAACCGTTCCCGACGGACATCTGGCTTGTTTTATCGCATTTGCGGACGCAAGACCGGTTCCCGCTTTTCCTTATAAATGCTCCAACGATCATGTCCTCCCGACGCCATGACGCGCCAAGGCATCGTCCAAATAGGAGCAACCGGGGATGGTCCGCGCCGGCCGCGGCGTTCTAGCTTTTTGCGTTCTTTTCGAGGAACTTGATGGCGTCGCCAACGGTCAAGATCGTCTCGGCGGCATCGTCCGGAATCTCGCAGCCGAACTCCTCCTCGAACGCCATGACAAGTTCAACCGTGTCGAGGCTGTCGGCACCGAGGTCGTCGATGAAGCTTGCGTTCTCGGTCACCTTGTCGGCTTCGACTCCCAGGTGCTCGACGACGATCTTCTTCACCCGCTCGCCAATGTCACTCATCGCTGCAACCTCGTGGTCCTTGAATTGGGCTCGATCGGTCAGCGCCCCCGAGCCATTGCGGTAATGGGGGTTTCCGGCGTCGAATCACCCGGGTCGCGAGCGGACCCCTGTGATGATTGGCCCCGTCATTCCGCCCCAGCCAAACCGAGGTTCGGTTACCATACTTCAAAAGCCTTGACCAGCGCGGCTAGGCCGCGTCCGGAACCTCGCCGGGACGCCTGACACGCGGCTCAGATCATCGCCATTCCGCCGTTGACGTGCAGCGTCTGGCCGGTGACATAGCCGCCCTCGTCGGAGGCGAGATAGACCGCGGCCGCCGCCACGTCGGCGCCGGCGCCGAGCCGCCCGGCCGGCACCCGGGCGAGAATCGCCTCGCGCTGCTTGTCGTTGAGCTTGTCGGTCATGGCGGTGGCGATGAAGCCCGGCGCAATGCAGTTCGCGGTCACATTGCGCTTGGCATATTCCTGGGCGATCGACTTGATCATGCCGATCATGCCGGCCTTGGTCGCGGTGTAATTGGTCTGCCCCGGGTTGCCGGTGACGCCGACCACCGAGGTGATGCCGATGATCCGGCCGAAGCGCCGGCGCATCATCCCGCGCACGGCCGCCCGCGCCAGCCGAAACGTGGCGGTCAAGTTGACCGCGAGCACCTCGTCCCAGGCCTCGTCGCTGAGCTGCACGAACAGATTGTCGCGGGTGATGCCGGCATTGGCCACCAGGATGTCGAGCTTGCCCATGACCTCTTCGGATTTCGGCACCAGGGCCTCGACCGCGTCCTTGTCGGCGAGATTGCAAGGCAGCACTTGGACGCGGTCCTTGAGCTCGCCGGCGAGCGCATCGAGCACCTCGCGCCGGGTGCCGGAGACGGCGACGGTGGCGCCCTGCGCGTGGAACGCGCGGGCAATGGCCCCGCCGATGCCGCCGGTGGCGCCGGTGACGAGCGCGGTCTTGCCGGTCAGATCGAACATCGACGTTCTCCTACCCGGAGCCTTTGACGCTTGCGCCATGCGCCGCCTTGAAGGTCGCCACGTCATCCGGCGTTCCGATGGCGGTGCCGGTTGCGCCCTCGGCGATACGCTTGACCAAGCCGCTCAGCACCTTGCCGGCGCCGACCTCGTAAAAGGTGGTGACGCCCGCGCCCGCCATGAAGGCGACCGACTCGCGCCAGCGCACCGTGCCGGTCACCTGCGCCACGAGCGCGCGCACGATCTCGGACGGCTCGTCGATCGGCTTGACCAGGACGTTGGCGACCACCGGCACCACCGGACGTTTCACCGCCACCTTGGCAAGCGCGTCGGCCATGACGTCGGCGGCGGGCTGCATCAGCGCGCAATGGAACGGCGCGGAGACCGGCAGCATCATGGCGCGCCGGGCGCCCTTGCCCTTGGCGATCTCGACAGCGCGCTCGACCGCGGCCTTGTCGCCGGAGAGCACCACCTGGCCGCCGCCGTTGTCGTTGGCGGCTTGGCAGACCTGGCCCTGCGCGGCCTCCGCCGCCACCGCGGCCGCCGCGTCGAACTCGAGCCCGAGTAGCGCCGCCATGGCGCCGGTGCCGACCGGCACCGCCTTCTGCATGGTGCGGCCGCGGATGCGCACCAGCCGCGCGGTGTCGGCGATGGTGAGGGCGCCGGCGGCGGCGAGCGCCGAATATTCACCGAGCGAATGGCCGGCCACGAATTGGGCGTCGCGGGCGAGCGCGATGCCCGCCTCGGCCTCCAGCACCCGCATCGCCGCGAGCGAGACCGCCATCAAGGCCGGCTGCGCGTTTTCGGTGAGCGTCAGGGTCTCGGCCGGCCCCTCCCAGATGATCTTGCTGAGCTTCTCGCCCAGCGCCGCATCCACCTCGTCGAAGACCGCCCGTGCGGGCGCAAAGGCATCGGCCAGCGCCTTGCCCATGCCGACCGCCTGGCTGCCTTGTCCCGGGAACACGAACGCGATGGACATTCCCCAACCCTCTCGGACGTCTTTGCCTAAGACACCGCGCCATCCCAGGTGTCAAGCAATGCGACGGTAACGAGGCAAGAAACCCCTGTGGTAACGGACCGGCAACCTTTACCCTCAACCAAACGACAACCCGGGACGGCTAGCCTCGATACGACCGAACCAGGTGAGAGAGCCATGAACGAGCTTGGTGCCGTAACCGACGCGGTCCTCGCGCGCGCACGCCAGGACCCGATTTTTCGGCACCAGCTCGTGGCCGACCACCTCGAGCTGTTGCTGAACGAGCTCAACAGGCTGCGCAGCTCGACGACCGATGCCACGCATTCGCGCCAGATCCGCGAGGGGGTCGAACTGGCGGTGCGGCTTGCGGATCTGCTGCAGGAGATCGCCAACCGGGGCCCCGGCACGCCGCGCGCCGCGTGATCATCCGGCCGTCCCGCTTGCCTTGCCTTTTGGGGCAAACCCCTTATAACCCCCGCTTCCGCTCGATCCCGGCCGGGAGCTGAACGGACGGCTGCGCGGCTTACCCCCGCGCGGCAGGGCCGAATGGCCCGGCGTCCCGTGTTCCCGCCTTCTGAGCTTTCGAGCCTTTCCCGAAAGGGCTCGAGGGGCTTCGCGCCGAGATCGGCACCACAGCAAGGGAAAGGCATCCCGCATGCCGCTCTACGAACACGTCTTCCTCGCGCGCCAGGACGTCAGCGCGCAGCAGGTCGAGGAGTTGACCGCGCAGATCAAGGGCGTCATCGAGCAGATGGGCGGCAAGGTCGCCAAGACCGAGCAATGGGGCGTGAAGTCTCTGTCTTATCGGCTGCGCAAGAACCGCAAGGCGCATTTCACCTTCTTGAACGTCGACGCGCCGCCGGCCGCGATCAACGAAATCGAGCGGCAGGAACGGCTCAACGAGGACGTGATCCGCTATCTCTCGGTGCGGGTCGACGAGCACGAGGAAGGCCCTTCCGCGATGATGCGCAAGGTCGACCGCGACCGCGATCGGGACGAAAGGGGCGGCGGCTTCCGTGACCGCGAGCGCGGCGGCTTTCGTGATCGTGATCGCGACCGCGATCGTAGCGAGCACCGCCCGCACCGCGAGGGGCGTCCGCCGCGTGACGACGCCGAAGCGACGACGGAGGAGTGACCGCCATGGCGATGTCCGCGACGCAAACCCGCCGGCCGTTCTTTCGCCGCCGCAAGACCTGCCCGTTTTCCGGCTCCAACGCGCCGAAGATCGACTACAAGGACGTGAAGCTCTTGCAGCGCTACGTCTCCGAGCGCGGCAAGATCGTGCCGAGCCGCATCACCGCGGTCTCGGCCAAGAAACAGCGGGAGCTGGCGCAGGCGATCAAGCGCGCGCGCTTCCTCGGTTTGCTGCCATATGTGATCAGATGAGCGAATAGCGAGTAGCGAGTAGAGTCCTCGCAAGTTCCCACTATTCGCCATTCGCCATTTCGCTATTCGCTACTGGTTGAGCCGGACGCGATCCGTCTCTAACCGCTGATGAAGCGGGACAGCTTGAGATGATGCAGATCGTATTGATCGGATTGGGAGCGGGCGCCGCGGCGGCCCTGCTGTTCGCGTCGGTGGCGTCCGGCTCGATTGCCGCGGTCTTCCTGTTCTATCTCGCCCCGCTGCCGATCCTCATTGCCGCGCTTGGCTGGAGCCATTGGGCGGGCCTGATCGCGGCGGCATTGGCGACCGCGGTGGTCGCGATCCTGTCGGGCTTTTTCTTCATTGCCGTGCCGGTGATTGCCTTCGGCGCCTGGTGGCTCGGATATCTTGCGCTGCTGGGGCGACCGGCAACGAATGGCGGCGGAAGCGCGCTGGAATGGTACCCGGTCGGCCGGCTGATCCTGTGGGCCGCGATCATCGGCACCCTGATCGTCGCCGCCGCCATTCTCAATTTCGGCACCGACCAGGAAAGCCTGCAGGCAGGGTTGCGCAAGACCTACGAGCGCATCTTGCAGGACCACTCGCGGATCGACGTGCTGGTGCTGGCGGTGCCGCCGGCGGCGGCCGTGTTCTCCACCATGGTCAATCTGTGCAACCTGTGGCTCGCTGCCCGGGTCGTGAAAGTCTCCGGCCGGCTCAAGCGGCCGTGGCCGGATCTGTCGAGCCTGACCTTGCCCGCGTCCACGGCAGGCTTTCTGGCCGCCGCGATCGCCGGCTCGTTCCTTCCCGACCTCCTCGGCATCCTTTCGGGCGCGCTGGCTGCGAGCCTGCTGATGGCTTATGCGATCCTCGGCTTTGCCGTCCTGCACGCGGTCACCCGCGGGATGATGAGCCGCAGCGTGCTGCTGGCGGGAACCTATGCCGCCACCTTCGTGTTCGGCCTGCCGATCCTCGCCATGTCGGTGCTGGGCCTGGTGGAGACCGTCTTCGACTTTCGCGGCCGCGTTGCGAGAAAGCGCGGTCCGCCGACGCTACGAACCTGAGGAAGAGCCAATTCGAACGATGGAGATATCGCCATGGAAGTGATCCTGCTCGAGCGCGTGGCCAAGCTCGGCCAGATGGGCGAGGTCGTGCGCGTCAAGGACGGATTTGCGCGCAACTATCTGCTGCCCAAAGGCAAGGCGCTGCGCGCCACCAAGGAGAACCGCTCGCGCTTCGAGAAGATGAAGGTCGAGCTCGAAGCGCGCAATCTCGAGCAAAAGAGCGAAGCCGAGAAGGTCGCCAAGAAACTCGACGGCCAGAGCTTCACCGTGCTCCGGCAGGCCGCCGAAGGCGGCCAGCTCTACGGCTCGGTCTCGCCGCGCGATCTCGCCGCGCTGGTCAGCGAGAAGGGCTTCGCGCTTAATCGCGCCCAGGTCGCGCTCAATACGCCGATCAAGACGATCGGGATGCACAAGGTGCCGGTGTCGCTGCACCCCGAGGTCGACGTGACGATCAACGTCACGGTCGCGCGCAGTGCGGACGAGGCCGAACGGCTGGCCCGCGGTGAGGATGTCACGGTCGTGCGCGAGGAGGCCGCGGCGCCGGACGTCGAGGCTGCGGCCGAGGCCTTCTTCGAGCCGGAAGTGGTCGAGGCGCGCCGTGCGCGCGAGCAGGCGCCGGAGCCGGAAGCCGAGCCCAAGAAGGAGTAGCCTAGCGGCGGAACAGGCGGCGCAGCCGATCGCCAAGCCACGACCAGAGCAGCCGACCCACACCCAGCGGTGCGCTGGGCTTGCCGGTTGCGGCGCCGCCCCCGAGCCGGGCGTTGAGGTTGGCGGCGAAATCGGCAACCAGGCGGCGGCCGAGATCCTGGGCCAGGCTCGAGCGCGAGAATTGCGCGAGCGCGCCTTGCAGGCTGTATTCGACGACCAAGGAGATCCGGGTCCGGTCGCCCTCCCCCTCCGGCGCGAGGCGATAGACGACCTCTCCCTTGGTGCGCGAGCCGGTGCCGCGGTCGCTGCCGGCGCCGCGGATCACGCCGCGCAGCGTCCGATCGTCACGCTCGATCACCGCCGATCCACCGAAGGCGGCCCGAATCGGGCCGAGCTTCACCGCCATCTTGCCCTTCGCGGTTTGGGCGTCGTGCTCGGTCAGCTCGGCTCCGGGCAGACAGGCCGCGATGGTTGGAACGTCCGCGAACACCTGCCACACGGTCGCGGGCGGCCCGACGATCACGAAACTCTCCTCGAACCGCGTCCAGCCCTGGCGCGGCTGATCAAGCGCTGGCGTCGCCGACGCCGGAGGGGGCGTCACCCCTGCCTCGATGCTGCTCGGAACGAAGGTGGCAAGGCGCGCGGAAGGCGCCGCCTCGGCACCGACCCCGGCCGCAACCAGCGTCGAGCCGCGCGCCTCGACCACGCTCGCCACCGCATTGACGATGCCGAGATAACCGGTGCACCGGCATAGATTCCCCGACAGCTCGACCCGGATGCGCTGCTCGTCCGCGCCGGGCAGCCGCCGCACGATGTCGCGCGCCGCGATCAACATGCCGGACGTGCAAAAACCGCACTGCAGCGCGTGCTCGCGCGAGAACGCTTCGCGCAGCTCGAGCATGATCGGGTCGCCGTCGAACCCTTCGATGGTCTCGATCGCCAGACCGTCGCAGGCCACCGCATAGGCGATGCATGAGCGGGCCGGCTCGCCCTCGATCAGCACGGTGCAGGCGCCACAGACGCCGTGCTCGCAGCCGAGATGGGTGCCGGTGAGCCGGCAGTGCTCGCGCAGGAAATCGGCGAGATGCGTGCGCGGCTCGACCAGCGCCGCGACCTTGCGTCCGTTCACGGTCAGCGCGATCGGCGTCACGGCGCGAATACCTGCTGCAAGGCCCGCGTCACCGCGGCGGCCGCCCTGCGGCGCTCGACCGCGTCGAGATCGCCGACCGCCTCGCTCAGGGCTTGCGTCACCGCTGGCGCCGAGATCGCGGCTTCGCCTTCCGCGGCGACGTGTTGCGCCAGCGCGGCGAGCGGTTGCGGGGTCCCGCGCAGCGCGCCGAGAAAAATGCGCGCCGCGCCCGCGTCCGGATCGAATACCGCCGCGGCGCTTGCATCCGCGAAGTCTCCGGTCTTGCGGCAGAACTTGTAGAAGCCATATCGCCCCGCGCGCGAAAGCTTGGGAACGTCGATCGATTCGATGATCTCGTCGTCCTCGAGCGCGGTGGTGAAGGCGCCCTCGATGAACCGCTCGACGGAAACGGTGCGCGGCCCTGCCCCGCGAATGTTGACGGAAGCGCCCAGCGCCGCCAAAGCGAGCGGCCAGTCGGCGGCCGGGTCGGCATGGGCGAGACTGCCGCCGATCGTGCCGCGGTTGCGGATCGAACGATAGGCGATGCTCGCCGCCACCTTGCACAGCATGGCGGCGCCCGGGAGCTTGCCGCGGGCATCTTCGAGGCGGGCATGGGTGACGCCGGCGCCGATGCGCCAGGCGCGGCCGATGTCTTCCACCTGCTGCAGCGCCTGGAGCCGCGACACGTCGACCAGCAGATGCGGGCGCGCAAGCCGCAGGTTCAGCATCGGCCCGAGCGATTGGCCGCCGGCCAGGAGCTTGGCGCTGCCGGCAGCCTTCGCGAGCGCGGCCACCGCCTCCGCCACATCGCCGGGCCGCAGATAGTCGAAGCGCGCGGCCTTCATCCGCCGGCCCCCGGCGCGTGCGGCGGTTTGGCATGCTCGATCGCCTCGAGCAGCCGGCGCGGGGTGAGCGGCGTCTCGGTCAACTCCACGCCCAGGCCCCGCAGCGCATCGTTGACGGCATTGAAGATCACGGCGGGCGGGGCGATGGCGCCCCCCTCGCCCATGCCCTTGATGCCGAACTCGGTATAGGGCGACGGCGTCTCCAGGTGGTAGATGCGGATGGCCGGGATCTCGGTCGGCCCCGGCAGCAGATAGTCGGCGAAGGTCGATGCGAGCGGCTGGCCATTGGCGTCGAATGGGCTCTCCTCGTAGAGCGCGGTGCCGATGCCCTGGGCGGCGCCGCCCAGCGTCTGGCCTTCGACGACCATCGGATTCACCAGCGTGCCGCAATCCTCGACGATGACATAATCGAGGATCTCGACCGCGCCGATCGCCGTGTCGACCGCCACCACGGCGGCGTGCGAGGCATAGCTGAACGCGCCGGTGTCGCGCTTGGGACGAAATCCGACGGTGGTCTCCAGCCCGCCGAGGTCGACGTCGGGCGGCAATTGCTGCGGGCGCAAGTACCAGGCTTCGGCGACCTCCCGCAGCGTGACCGATTTTTGCGGCCCCCTGACCTCCCCGTCCTCATACCTCACGGTGCCGACGGCGGCTTGCATGAGATGCGCGCCGATGGCGACGAAGCGCGGGACCAACACCTTGCAGGCATTGGCCACGGCGCCGCCCGCCATGACGATGCTGCGCGAGGCGTAGGTGCCGGTGGAATAGGGCGTGGTGCCGGTGTCGCCGAGCACGACCCGGATGTTGGCGAGGTCGATGCCGGTGACCTCGTGAGCGATCTGGGCGAGCGTCGTCTCCATGCCCTGGCCGTGCGAATGCACGCCGGCACGGACTTCGAGTCCGCCGTCCGCAGTCACCCGTACCGTGGCCTGGTCATAGCCAGGAATGATCGGCAAGCCCCAACCCGAAAACACGCTGGTGCCGTGCGCGGTCTGCTCGCAATAGGAGGCAAAGCCGATGCCGACCAGGCGCCCGTCAGGCTCGCCCCGGCGCTGCCGCTCGCGCCAGGCCTCGAAGCCGATCTTGTCGCGCGCGAGGATGAGCGCCTTGCGATAGTCGCCGCTATCGTAGTGCTTGCGGGCGACGTTGTCGTACGGCATCGCCGAGGCCGGGACCAGATTGTCGTGGCGCACCTCCCACGCCTCGCGCCCGACCGCGCGCGCGATCGCGTCGATCATCAACTCCATCGCGAAGCAAACGCCGGTTCGCGCCACGCCCCGATACGGCAAGAAGCCGGGCTTGTTGGTCGCCACGCAATGGGTCCGGCAGCGGTAGCCGCGGAAATCGTACGGCCCCGGCAGGTTGCCGGTGGCTTGTCCCGGCTCCAGCGCGACCGTGAACGGCCAGGCCGAATAGGCGCCGCCGTCGATCGTGACCTCGGCATCGAGCGCCATGAGCCGGCCGCGCTCGTCGGCATGCGCCGTGAGCCGGTAGTGGTGCTGCCGCGAGTTGGCGCCCACCACCAGATGCTCGCGGCGGTCTTCGACATAGCGAAACGGCCGCCGGAATTTGAGCGCGAGCCAGGCGATGCAGAGCTCCTCGGGCTGCAAGACGCATTTGTAGCCGAAGCCGCCGCCCACGTCGGGCGAGATGACGCGCACGCGCCCCTGGTCGATGCCGAGAAATTGCGCAAGGCCCACCCGAATGATGTGCGGCACCTGCGTCGAGGCATAAACGACGAGCTGATCGGAACGGTCGTCCCAATGGGCGAGGACGGCCTTGCCCTCCATCGGCACCATCGCCTGGCGCGCCAGCGCGACCTCGCGCCGGATCACCACCGGCGCGCCCTTGGCCTTCGCCTCGAACCCGCTCTCGTAGTTGAGCGTGAGAAACGAGTTGTCGCTCCATGCCTCGTGGATGCGCACGCTCGGCTCGGCGCGTGCCGCATGGGCATCGAGCAGCACGGGAAGCTCATCGAACTCGATCTCGATCCCTTCGGTGAGGTCCTCGGCCTCGGCGCGCGTCGGCGCCACGCACATCGCGACCGCTTCGCCCACGAACCGCACCTTGTCGTGCGCCAGCGGATGACACTCCGAAAGCTTGTAATCCGGGAGCGTGGTCGGAGCGACGATGGCGGCGACGCCGTCGAGGTCGGCGCGAATGAACACTTGCGCCTCGGTGCCGGGCGGTTTGACGATGCGGCGGATGCGGCCATGCGCGATCGGGCTGCGCAGGAAGGCAACCTCGTTCTGCCCCGGCAGCATCATGTCCGACACGAAGCTGCCGCGACCGTGCAAATGCCGCGCATCTTCCTTGCGCCGCACCCGCACGCCTACGCCTTGCCTCGTCATGTCGCGTTCGGACATGGGCCGAAACCTTGGCCGCGTCGGGCAATGCCCCCGCGGCGCGTTGGCGGCAGCCCTACCGGGGCTGCGCGGACATCGTGTAGCGGTAGTTGTCGAGCGTGTTCTCGGCGACCCGGAACCAGAGGTTGGAATCGGCCAGGAACTTCTGCCAGGCCTCGTAGACCAGCTTGAAATCCGCGCTCTTGGCGGAGAGCTCCTCATAGGTCTCGAACGTCGCCTTGTAGCAGGCGTCCATCACCGGGCGCGGAAACTGCCGCAGTTGCACGCCGGCGGCGACCAGCCGCCGCAGCGCCTCCGGGTTCTTGGCGTCGTACTTGGCCATCATCAGCACCGTCGCCTCCGCGCACGCCGTCTCGAGCGCAGCCCGGTAGAGCTCCGGCAGCGCTTCCCAATGCCGCAGATTGACGAGGAGCGTGACCTGCGCGCTGCCTTCCCACCAGCCCGGGTAGTAGTAATACCTCGCGACCTTGTGCAGCCCGAGCTTCTCATCGTCATAAGGGCCGATCCACTCCGCCGCGTCGATCGTCCCGCGCTCAAGCGAGGGATAGATGTCGGCGGTGGGGATCTGTTGCGGCACGACGCCGAGCTTCGACAGGATCATGCCGCCGAGCCCGCCGATCCGGAACTTGAGTCCCTTGAGGTCTTCGACGGAGTTGATCTCCTTGCGGTAGAAGCCGCCCATCTGGACGCCCACATTGCCGCAGGGGATCGGCAGGATGCCGTCCTTCTTCATGACGTTGCGCATGAGCTCGAGGCCGCCGCCGGAATACATCCAGGCCTGCTGCTGACGGGTGTTGAGCCCGAACGCCACGCCGGAATCGAATGCGACAGCCGGGTTCTTGCCGATGTAGAAAGCCGTGAGCGTGTGGCCGCACTCGATGGTGCCGCTCTGGGTCGCATCCCAGACCTGGAGCGGCGGCACGATCTCGCCGCTGGCAAAGACCTGGATCTCGAACTTCCTGTCGGTCAGTTGCGCGACCCGCAGCGACATCGCCTCGATGGTGCCGTGGACGGTGTCGAGGCTCTTCGGCCAGCTCGTCGCCAGCCGCCAGCGAACCGGCGCCCCGGTCTGCGCCAGCGCCGGGCTGGCGAGCGCGGTCGCCGCCACGCCTGCGGCGGCCCGCTTGAGAAACGCACGCCTTTTCATGTCGACTCTCCTTGCTGAGATATCTCTGCTCGAATCCCGCGCCGCGTCGACGTGTTGCGCGTTCTTTCTTTTGCGTGTTGCATCTTTCCGCAGCGTGGCTAAAAGCCTAACACAGGCGCCGATGCGTGCAAGATATGATCTATACTGATTATTTCCCGTTGCAGGTGTAAACGGCGCGGACCGGGGAAAATCGATGGCGACAAACAAAAGATTGCGTCCGGCACGAAAGCGCGCGGCACGCCGCGCCGGTCGAGCGCAGGCGGCAACGAAGGCCTTGCGCGTCGGCGCGATCCATTCCGACATGCCGCTGTGGGCGCGGCCCGGCTATCTGCTGCGGCGTCTGCATCAGATCCACTATGCGCTGTTCTTCGAGGAATGCGCCGCCTTCGAGATCACGCCGGTCCAGTATGGGCTGCTCACCACCCTCTCGCTCAATCCCGATCTCGATCAGAATTCGTTGGCGCGCGAGCTCGGGATCGACCGCACCAACGTCGCGGACGTGCTCAGCCGTCTGGCCAGACGCGGTCTCGTGCAGCGCCGGCGCAGCCGAGACGACCGCCGCATGGTGCTGGCGCGCTTGACGCCCGCCGGAGCAAGACTGACGAAGAAGATGTATCGGCCGATGCGCCGCGCCCAGGAGCGCCTGCTCAAACCGCTGCTGTCGCAGGAGCGCAGCCCCTTCCTTATTACGTTGATCCGCCTGATCGACGGCAACAACCATCTCGGGCGGACGATCTTCGAGCCGAGCTGAGGTGACACCTCCGATCAGAACGCGTCGGCCTGCGTGCTCGGCTGTGTCGCACGAAACGCGTCGAGCGCCATGCAACGCTCGAAGATCGCACTCAGGGTCGGATAGTCGCCGAGCGGGCAACCGAAGCGCTGGGCGTTGAAAATCTGCGGCACCAAGCAGATGTCCGCCATCGTCACGCTATCACCGTAGCAGTATTGGCCGGACAGGCGCGTGCCCTCGACATAGGCCTCCAGTCCGCCGAGCCCCTCCGCGATCCAATGCCGATACCAGGTGTTGGTGGCGGCTTCGTCGGCGCCGAATTGCGCCTGAATGTGCTTGAGCACCCGCACGTTGTTGAGCGGGTGGATGTCGCAGCCGATGATTTGCGACACCGCCCGCACATAGGCGCGGCCCTGCACGTCCTTGGGGATCAGCGGCGGTTCCGGATAGACCTCGTCCAGATACTCGATGATGGCCATCGACTGGATCAGCGACCGGTCGCCGTCGATCAACAGCGGCACCAGGCCCTGAGCGTGCAGCGCCCGATACGACGGGGTCCGGTGCTCCATCTTCGGCAGGCTGACGTAGTGCGGCGTGTAGTCGAGCCGCTTGTAGGCCAGCGCGATGCGCAACCGATACGAGGTGGACGACCGGAAGAAGGTGTAGAGATCGCGCGACAAGCGATCACTCCGCCGCCGCGGCCTTCTGCAGAATCTCGTCCGGCGTCGACAAGACCACCTCGACATACTTGGGAATGAACTTGCCGCCCTCGATGTACTTGATGAACTCGGGCTTGAGCTCGTTGGCGAGAATCTTGCGGATGCGCGCGTGCTCTTCGATGTCGGACCATTCGGCAATCAAGAAGAACCGTTGCGGGTCCTCGGTGTCGCGGCACAGCACGCCGTCCTTCACCTGCGCCCATGACTTGTGCATCGGATTGCCGTCCGAATAGTCGAACGCCTCGAACAGGCGGATGAACTCGTCCTCTTTCCCCTTGGTCACGCGGAAATCATAGATGTGCAGAAAGTTGCCCTTGGTTGCGAGAGGTTCCTGCGCCATGGCGTCCTCCTATGTCGCGACGATATGACGGTACGCTGATGAATTTGCGAAAGCAACCTTGCACGCGCTATCCGCGCGCCGAAGCAATTCGACGGCGGAAAATAATTGCGAGCATCGGGAAATGGGGTATGCTGAGCAAGCTGCGCACGGCGAGAGCTTCGGACGGAGTGTTCCGGCATGGCATGGCAAAAGGTGGCGTCGCTCGACGCGTTGCGCGCCGGCGAAGCGCTCGGCGTCGAGGTCGACGGGACAACCATCGCGCTGTTTCGCATCGGCGATGAAGTCCATGCCACCGACGGCATCTGCACGCACGCCTACGCGGCGCTCGCCGACGGCTTCGTGGAGGGCGACGCGATCGAGTGCCCGCTGCATCAGGCGCTGTTCGACATCCGCACCGGCAAGGTGCTGGCCGGGCCGGCAACCGAGAGCCTGCGGGTCTATCCGGTCAAGGTCGCGGGCGGCGACGTCCTGGTCGAGCTTGACGGCACGGAGCCGGCGCGCGAGGCACCCGCCGCCACGGCAATGGCGCCGCGTGACGGCGGCCCAAAATCCGCCTCACCTCGCACCGGCAACGGCGCACCGGAGAATGGCGACATGACCGGGAACGGTGGAGCTATCACGACCAGACAATACGTGTGGCCCGGCAACGATCTCACCGTCATCCCCGATTGGGTCTACACCGACCAATACGTTTACGAGCGCGAAGTGGAAAAGATCTTCCACGGCCGCACCTGGAATTACGTGGCGCTCGAAGCCGAGGTGCAGAATGCCGGGGATTTCATCCGCTCGAATGTGGGTCCCACGCCGGTCGTGGTGGCGCGGGCCGAGGACGGCTCGATCAACGTGGTCGAGAATCGCTGCCGGCACCGCGCCGCCGAGTTCTGCCGCGAGCTCAGCGGTACCGCCAAGGAATTCGTCTGCCCCTATCACCAGTGGACCTACGATCTCAAAGGCAAGCTGATCGGCATACCGTTCCGCCGCGGCGTTGCCGGCAAGGGCGGCATGCCGGCGGATTTCCAGCCGGAAGAGCACGGCCTGCGCCGGCTCAACGTCACGACCCACCGCGGCGTGGTGTTCGCGTCCTATGCGGCGGACATGGAGCCGCTCGCCGACTATCTCGGACCGGAGGTGCTGCGCGAATTCGAGGCGACGTTCGACGGCAGGAAGCTCACCGTGCTCGGCCATTACCGCCATTCGCTGCCGGGCAACTGGAAGCTCTATCACGAGAACCTCAAGGACCCCTATCACGCCACCCTGCTGCACACCTTCCTGGTGACGTTCGGGCTCCTGGTCGCGGGCAATCGCTCGCTGATGCTGACCGACAAGAGCGGACGGCACGGGGTGATGGCGTCCGCCAAGTCGGACGTCAAATCGGTCACCAGCGACGCCAAGAAGGAAATGCGCAACTTCAAGGAAGGCATGACGCTGCGCGAGCCGCGTTTCATGGACTTCATCGAGGAATTCGACAGCCCGTGGTCGGTGACCATGGCGACGATCTGGCCGAACCTGATCGTGCAGCGGGAGATGAACACGCTCGGCATCCGCCAGATCGTGCCGACCGGCCCCCACGAATTCATCATGAAATGGACCATGTTCGGCTTCGAGGGCGACGACGAGGAGATGACCCGCCACCGCCTGCGGCAAGGCAACCTGATGGGACCGGCAGGCTTCCTCGGCCTCGAGGACAATGAGGCGATCAAGTTCGTGCAGGACGGCATGCAGCGGGTTCCGGATGGCGAGCACCTGGTCAAGCTCGACCCCGCGACCGAGGCCGGCACCGCCGACACGCTCATTTCCGAGGCCGCCATCCGGGCGATGTACAAGCACTGGCGCCAGGAGATGGGGCTTTAAACGGTTTGACGCGTTTTCTACGGCGAACCGGTTCCCACTTCGCCGGAAAACGCTATGAGGTAGCGATGCTCGATCTGCGGCAGGCCGCAACCAATGACCGGCGCCTCGAGGCGCTGCTGCTGCATCACGAGGTGGAGACGTTCAACACCGCCTACGCGGCGGCGCTCGACGAGCAGCGGCTGACCGATTGGGTGGAGATGTTCACCGACGACGCGTTCTACGTCGTCATCTCGCGCGAGAACGCCGACCGCGGCATGCCGGTCGGGCTGATCTACTGCGAGAACAAGGGCATGATCTACGACCGCGCCTTTGCGCTCGACAAGACGGCGATGTTCGCGCCGCGTTACCTGCGCCACATCATCGGCAACCTGCAGCTCCTCGGCGAAGACCAGAACGGCGACATCAGGGCGCGCGCGAACTACGTCGTGCTGCAGGTGCTGTTCGATCGGCCCGACGCCAAGCTGCACCAGGTCGGCGTCTACCACGACAAATTCCGCCGGGTCGGAGATGTACTCAAGCTGGCCGAGCGCCGCTGCGTCTACGACAACCTGCTCGTGGACAACGCGCTGTGCCTGCCGGTGTGACTTCTCCCCGCTCGGCTCTCGTCGGCGAGCCGCTGCCGGAGGCGGCGGCGCTGGCGGACGACCATCGGGCGGGCCGGCGCGACCCGCGCAAGACGATCGGCGCCACCCTCGAGCGCGCGGACCGGTTGCAGGGCGAGTTGAACGCGTTCGCGACCATCGACCATGCGGGGGCGACCGCGCGCGCGGCTGCGCTGGCAGGCGAGATCGAGCAGGGACGAAATCCGGGCGCGCTGGCGGGCGTGCCGGTCTCGGTCAAGGACATTCTCGACGTCGCCGGCCTGCCGACCCGCTGGGGCTCGCCGCTGATGGCTGACGCAAAACCGGCAGCGGCGGATATCGCAGCGGTCGCCCGCCTGCGCGCCGCAGGCGCCATCATCATCGGCAAGACCACGACCACCGAGTTCGCGCACTCCCCGCTCGGCACCTCGCCGCTGACCGGCGTCACCCGCAATCCCTGGACGGCCGAGTTCACCTGCGGCGGCTCGTCGGCGGGCGCGGGCGTCGCGGTGGCGGCCGGCCTCACGCCGATCGCATTGGCGACCGACGCCGGATGCTCGACGCGGCTTCCCGCCGCCTGCACCGGCATCTACGGGCTCAAGCCCACGCTCGGGCGCATGCCGCATGATCGCGTGCCGGAGGCCTTCGGCAATTTCATCCATCTGGGCTTGCTCGCGGCGCATGTCGGCGACCTGGCGCTGGCGCTCGACGCTGTCGCCGGACCGCACGGCAGCGACCCACACAGTTTGCAGCACCCAAGGCCGGACGCGCTCGCCGGCCTCGCCGCGCCGGTGCTGGAAGGAGCCCGCGTCCTGTTGTGGACGACAACCGGCAACAGCCGGGTCGCCGAGGAGGTCCTGGCCGCGACCCGAAGCGCCGGCGCGGTGCTGGAGGCGCTCGGCGCCCGCGTCGTCGAGGAGCGCTACCCCTTCGTCAATCCCGATCCGGTCTGGCGAACCCTGCAACAATCGAATTGGGCGGCGCGGTTCGCCGCCGCAACGTCCGGTGACCGAGCCAAGTTGTCGGCGACCCTTCTCGCCGGCATCGATGCCGGCCTGTCGTATCGCGGCCTCGACCTGCAGCGCGCATTGATCAAGCGGACCGAGTTGTTCCGTGGGATCCAGAGCATTTTTTCCGAGCGGGCCGATTTCATCCTTACGCCTTGCGCGTCGGCGCCGCCGGTTCACGCCGAGCACGATCTGACCGCGCCGCTCACCGTGGACGGGGTCGAGGTCGGCGATCTGCGCGCCGAATGGACGACCTACCTGTCGCTGTTCGATCTCTCCGGCCACCCGGCGATCGCGATGCCCGCGGGTGGCGCCGCCTGCGGCGCGCCGCTCGGGGTCCAACTGGTCGCGCCGTGGGGACGCGACGCGCGGGTACTGGCGGCGGCCGCCGCCTATGGCCGAGCCCGTTCCACGAAAGGATAAAGCCGGCCGGGCCGGACGCACCCCAAGAGATGCCCGCCCTATTCCTCGAACGGCTCGAAAACAGGCGCGGGAGCGGCCGGCGCGTCGGCGGTCGCCGGCGTCGTTCCGGTGGCGAGCGTCGCGAACGGCGTCACAGCCTCGAGGCTGTCCGAGGGGCGCCGGGCCCGCAGGCCGGCCGCCCGGGTCTGGCCCTGCGGCGACTTGGCTTGATCGCTGCGACGGCTCGGGACCGCCGGCAAGGCCGCCTGGGCGTCCCCAGGCTTGGCCTGCTCGTTGGACGGAATCGACTGCGGAGGCCGGATGCCGTTGTCTGCTGGCGCCTGGCCGGCGGCTGCGGCGGGCGTTTGTCCGGCCGGAGCGGCGGCAGGCGCTTGGCCCGCCCCCATCGCCGGTGGCCGCCGCTGTCGCACCGCCTGTGGGTCGCTGCCGACCGCCGCCACGTAGGCCGCCATTGCCGCCGCTTCGCGCGCGCCGGTGGTATAATGCTCGCGGAGAAACCCTTGGTTGGTCGGCTTGAGCTCGCGCGGGCTGCGGTGGCAGGCGTTGCAGGTGTCGGAAAAAATCTGCGCGGGCGACTTGCCGGCATCGATGTTCGATTGCGCCTGGGCCGGGACGGCTGCCACCGCGAGGCCGACACCGAGGAGCCCGGGCACGATCCAACCACGCCTCGACCGCATCACCGCCCTCGCCACTCCCGGACCCGTATCTTGCCTTATCGTGTTGACGCGCGCCGACCGGATCGCTTGCCCGGATCACACGCTCGTCCCCGCCATTTGCCGCTAGTCTTTGGCCGAAAAGCGGTGTGACTAGTCTGCCCCCAGCCTGCCCGTCCCCGCAACTCTTCTCGAAGCGCGTTGCCGTCGAGACTGGACGTTGTATAAATCCTCGGGTCCGAAATGCCTTGGGCCGAAGCCGGCCGAAGCCGGACCCGTTCGTCCCGACGCCGGTGGACTCCAAATGTGTCGCGGGCGTGGCGGCGAGGGCATTGGGCGATGGGGAGGCGGCCGGTGGATCGGTTGCTCCGCGCGGCACTGGAACGATTCATTCGTTCGGGCAACCTGCGGGTCACGACCGCGAGAGGCTCGACCTTTACCCTGGGTGACGGAACGGGCACGCCGGTCGCGATCCGCTTCACGACGCGCGCCGCGGAACGCGGCGTCCTGATCGATCCCGAGGTCAAATTCGGCGAAGCCTATATGGACGGCACGGTGGTGGTCGAGCAGGGCTCGATCGCCGAGGTGCTCGCCGTCGTGCTGGACCAATGCGTCGGCGGCAAGCCGCCGTTTTGGGCGCGCACGCAGTGGCTGATCCGCTACCTCCATCGCCGTCTCCAGCAGTTCAATCCGCCGCCGCGGGCGCGACGCAACGTGGCGCATCATTACGATCTCGACGGCCAACTCTATGCGTTGTTCCTCGACGCCGATCGTCAATACAGTTGCGCCTATTTCGAGACGCCGGACCAGTCGCTCGACGATGCCCAGCTTGCCAAGAAACGCCATCTGGCGGCCAAGCTTCTGATCGCCCCCGGCCAGCGCGTGCTTGATATTGGAAGCGGCTGGGGCGGGCTTGCGCTCTACCTCGCCGAGACCGCAGGCGGGCGCGTCACCGGCATCACGCTCTCGCAGGAGCAGCTTGCGCTCGCGCGGGTGCGCGCGGCGGAGAGAGGATTGTCGGATACGGCCGAGTTCCGGCTGCAGGACTATCGCGACGTTCCCGACAAGTTCGACCGCATCGTCTCGGTCGGCATGTTCGAGCATGTGGGCGTCGGCTTCTATGAGGCGTTTTTCCGCAAATGCGCCGCGCTGATGGAAGAAGACGGCGTCATGGTGCTGCATTCGATCGGCCGCTCCGAAGGCCCCAATGTCACCAACCCCTGGATCGCCAAGTACATCTTCCCCGGCGGCTATATTCCGGCGCTGTCCGAGGTGCTGCCGGCGATCGAGCGCGCCGGCCTGCTGGCGACCGACATCGAGATCCTTCGCCTGCACTACGCGGAGACGCTCAAGGCCTGGCGCGAACGCTTCCTGGCGTATCGCGAAGCGGTCGAGAAGCTCTATGACGCGCGCTTTGTGCGGATGTGGGAGTTCTATCTCGCCGCCGCCGAGATGGCCTTCCGCGAACAAGACATGATGGTTTTCCAGGTCCAGCTGACCAAGCGCCAGGGCGTCGTCCCGATCACGCGCGACTACATTGCGCGCGAGACGCAGCGCCTGCGCGCGCTCGAAGGCGGCAAGCCGCCGTCGCTGCGGCTGGCGGGTGAATAGGTCGCCGACCGCCGCCGCGCTACTATCCCTTGGGTCAAGCCCTTCGGGCGGCTTTCACACACAATCATCATTCGGTGAGTTCCGGGGACAGCGGATATCAGCCGTCGCCCCGAATCAGCGCGCGGTGTAAACGCGCCACTCTTTCGACGGATTGGAAGACGACCGCTCCGGGAACCATGGCACCGCTCGATTCGGCCGCCCGCAAACAGGCGGAACCATCCCCCCCGCAATATCGCGCCGCCCCGCACAATATCGAGGCGGAGCAGGCGCTGCTGGGCGCCATCCTGGTCAACAACGAGGCGCTCTACCGGGTCAGCGACTTTCTCGAGCCGCAGCACTTCTTCGAGCCGGTCCACCAGCAGATCTACGACATTGCCCGCAGCCTGATCCGCACCGGAAAGCTCGCCTCGCCGGTGACCTTGAAGACCTTTCTGCCGGCCGAGGTCGACATTGCCGGCTTGACGGTCGCTCAATACCTCGCCCGCCTCGCCGCCGAGGCCACAACTATCATCAATGCGGTGGACTACGGGCGCACCGTTTACGACCTCGCCATCCGGCGCGACCTGATCAAGATCGGCGAGGACATGGTCAACGTCGCCTTCGACGCGCCGGTCGATTTCGCGCCGCGCGAGCAGATCGAGGACGCCGAGAAGCGCCTCTACGACCTCGCCGAGATCGGGCGGTACGGCGGCGGCTTCCAGAAATTCGAAAGCGCGCTGACCACCGCCGTCGACATGGCGGCGCGCGCCTACCAGCGCGACGGCAAGCTATCGGGCCTGGCGACCGGCCTCAGAGACCTCGACACCAAGATGGGCGGGCTGCAGCCCTCCGACCTGATCATCGTCGCCGGCCGTCCCGGCATGGGCAAGACCGCGCTCGCCACCAACATCGCCTACAACGTGGCGCGAGGATGGCGCGGCGAAGTGCGCGCCGACGGCCATATCGACACGGTCAACGGCGGCATCGTCGGCTTCTTCTCGCTCGAAATGTCGGCCGAGCAGCTCGCCACCCGCATCATCGCCGAGCAAAGCAGCATCCCGTCGAGCACCATCCGGCGCGGCGGCATCACCGAAAGAGATTTCGAGAAGATCAAGGACGTCGCGATCGAGCTGCAGCACCTGCCGTTCTTCATCGACGAGACCGGAGGGCTGACTGTGGCGCAGCTGGCCGCGCGTGCCCGGCGGCTGAAACGCCAAAAGGGGATGGATCTCCTGGTCATCGACTACATTCAATTGCTGCAGGGCTCGACCCGCCGCTCCCAGGAAAATCGCGTGCAGGAGGTGACCGAGATCACCACCAACCTCAAGGCGCTCGCCAAGGAGCTCAACGTGCCGATCGTGGCGCTGTCGCAACTATCGCGCCAGGTCGAGAACCGCGACGACAAGCGGCCGCAACTGTCCGATCTGCGCGAATCGGGCTCGATCGAACAGGATGCCGACGTGGTCCTGTTCGTGTTCCGCGAGGAATATTACCTGAGCAACAAGGAGCCGCGGCCGGGCTCGGACGAGTATACCAAGTGGCAGCTGGACATGGCCGCCGTGCACGGCAAGGCCGAGGTCATCATTGGCAAGCAGCGGCACGGCCCGACCGGCACCGTCAACCTGCAGTTCGAAGCCAGCGTGACGCGCTTCGACAACCTCGCGCGCGACGATCAGGGGTCGGAGCAGCTGTAGCATGCGGAGACGGCGACAACGTTGCCGCTGTGGGACCGCGGGCGCAATATGCTCGCTACCCGACACTAGACGGGCGCCCTTCCGCCGGTCATAACCCTGCCATGACCGCCCACGATCCCGCCTTGCAGACCGCACGAGTGCCGCCCGCCGGCCCGGCCGAAGCCGAGGCCGGGGCCGTCCTGACCATCGACCTTGCCGCCATCGAGGCCAATTGGAAGAAGCTCTCGAGCACGACGGTGCCGGTCGAATGCGCGGCCGTGGTCAAGGCTGACGGCTATGGCTGCGGCCTCGAGCAGGTTACCGCCAAGCTGGCGAAGGCCGGGTGCCGGACCTTCTTCGTCGCCGACGTCGCCGAGGGCCGCCGGGTACGGGCGATCGCGCCCGCAAGCGCCATTTACGTGCTCAACGGGCTGATGCCGGGCACGGCGCAGTCTTTTGCCGACGCCTCGTTGCGGCCGGTCATCAACAGCACCACCGAGCTCGCCGAGTGGGATGCCTTCGTCAATATGAAAGCCTGGCGCGGCGGCGCGGCGCTGCATGTCGATACCGGAATCAATCGGCTGGGCGTCACCGTCGACGAGGCGGTCGCTATTGCGCCGCGCATCCAGTCCGAGCAACACGGCATTACGCTGCTGATGAGTCAGCTCGCCTGCAGTGAAATTCCCGACCACACGATGAACGACAAGCAGATCCGGGTTTTTCGCGAGATCCGCATCATGTATCGCGGCGTTCCGTCCTCGCTCGCCAATTCATCGGGGATATTTCTCGGCGGCACCGTCTATTGCGATCTGGTGCGGCCCGGCGCGGCGCTGTTCGGGGTCAATCCCACCGCCGGACGGGCGAACCCCATGCGGGCGGTGGTCGAGCTCAAGGCCCGCATCATCCAGGTGCGCAGCCTCAAGCGCGGCGAGACCGTCGGTTACGGCGCGACCTGGACGGCGGGGCGGCCGACGCGCCTGGCGATCATCGCCGTCGGCTACGCGGACGGCTTCTTGCGGTCGGCCGGCGCCGCCAAGCACAAGGAGGCGGCCGGGGTCATCGTGAACGGCAAGCGCTGCCCCATCGCCGGCCGCGTCTCCATGGACCTGTTCGCGGTCGACGTCACCGATCTCCCCGAGGGCACGGTGCGCCGTGGCGATCTTGCCACCCTGATCGGCGACGGGCTGGGCGTCGACGATCTGGCCGCCTCGATGGGGACCATCGGCTACGAGGTGCTCACCAATCTCGGTCGGCGCTATCATCGGGTTTACAAGAACGCCTGACTCGGTCCTGATGCCGAGGCGTCGGTAGGTTGGGTCGAGTTCTTCACGAGACCCAACAATCGCACACGAGATGTTGGGTCTCGCGAGCTCGACCCAACCTACAAGTCCCGACAAGTCGCCATGGCCCGTCGCGAGCAAAGCTTCATCTGCCAGAACTGCGGCGCTGCCTACGGGCGCTGGCAGGGCAAGTGCGACGCCTGCGGCGAGTGGAACACCATCGCCGAGGAAAGCTCGGCGACCGCGCGACCCTCGCTGCCCGGCCGCGCGCCGCGCAAGGGCCGCCTGTTCGCGCTCGAGCCGCTCGCCGGCGACGCCCATGAAGCGCCGCGGCTCGCCTGCGGGCTCGCCGCATTCGACCGCGTCACCGGCGGCGGCTTCGTGCGCGGATCGGTGCTGCTGCTGGGCGGCGATCCCGGCATCGGCAAATCGACGCTGCTGATCCAGGTTGCGGCCGCGCTCGCTCGCGGCGGCCACCGTGCGATCTACATTTCGGGCGAAGAGGCGGTGGCGCAGGTGCGGCTGCGCGCCGAGCGGCTCGGGCTTGCCGGCGCCAAGATCGAGCTCGCGGCCGAAACTTCGGTCGAGGACATCGTGGCGACGCTGGGCGAGCGCGAGCCGCCGCGCCTCGCCATCATCGATTCGATCCAGACCATGTGGACCGACACCGTCGAGTCCGCGCCCGGCACGGTGACGCAGGTGCGCGCAAGCGCGCAGGCGCTGATCCGCTTCGCCAAACGCTCGGGCGCGGCCCTGATCCTGGTCGGCCACGTCACCAAAGACGGCCAGATCGCCGGCCCGCGCGTGGTCGAGCACATGGTCGACGCGGTGCTCTCGTTCGAAGGCGAAGGCTCGCATCAGTTCCGCATCCTGCGCGCGGTGAAGAACCGCTTCGGCCCCACCGACGAGATCGGCGTGTTCGAGATGACCGGCGCGGGCCTGCGCGAGATCGCCAACCCGTCCGAGCTGTTCCTCTCCGAGCGCGACCTCGGCTCGCCCGGCACCGCGGTGTTCGCCGGCATCGAGGGCAGCCGGCCGCTCCTGGTCGAAATCCAGGCGCTGGTCGCCCCGACCTCGCTCGGCACGCCGCGCCGCGCGGTGGTCGGCTGGGACCAGAGCCGGCTCTCGATGGTGCTGGCTGTGCTCGAAGCCCATTGCGGCGTGCGGCTCTCCGGCCACGACGTCTATCTCAACGTCGCCGGCGGCCTGCGCATCCAGGAGCCGGCGGCCGATCTGGCTGCCGCGGCGGCGCTGGTGTCCTCGCTCGCCAACGCGCCGCTGCCGGCCGACGCGGTCTATTTCGGCGAAATCTCGCTCTCGGGCGCGGTGCGGCCGGTAGCGCAGGCGGCGGCAAGGCTCAAGGAGGCGCAGAAGCTCGGCTTCGCCCGCGCCGTGGTGCCCGAGGCCGCGCGCTCGGAGGGCAACAGCGAGCCTGGCCTCGCGCTGCAGTCGGTATCGAGCCTCGCGAGCCTGGTCTCCGACATTGCCGCGCGCGGAACACGGGCAGCGCGCGCCGATCGACGCGCCGTCGGCGACGCCTGACCTCAGGTCGTCGATCTCGGATCGACGATACGACCCTGGAACAGGATCGCACGGGTCGCATAGTCCACGATGTAGAACAGGAACGGACGGTCGGCGTGGAACGGCTCCGGATCCGGCGGCACGCTGGTGCGAGACATTTCGATGGCGGTTGCGGCGGCCGCCTCCGTGCCCTCCTCCTGCACCTCGATCACGGCGCGGTGGACGATCTGGCTGATCGCCAGCCGCTCCTCCGATAGCGGGCGGCCGGTGATGCCGCTGAAATCCGCCCGGCTCGGATCGAATGGCAAGCGCATGCCCGCCTCCCGGAACGGTGTGACGAGCTCCGCCTTGAACGCCGTCTTAAAGCGCGGCAACGACAGGTCGACGTATCTGGTCTGACCGTTGCGCAGCGCCCCCAACAGCTCGGCCACCTCCTCGGTGCCGAGCCTGGCGGCGAGATCGGCGAGCCCATCCACGGCGTCGGGGAGCACGACCACCATGTTGAGGTCGTTCACCACATAAGGCAGCCGGATGGCGCGGTATCCTGGACGCGCCACCATCGAATAATAGGCCCGCTTGTGCATGGTCGGGACCTGTACCGCCGCCGACGAGGAAAGATGGAAGGCGTCTGCCCGCGTATCCTCCTTTCTGAACGTCGAAGCCCAGGCCGCCTTGAAATAGATGGCATTGATGAGAACCGCGGTGGAGCTCTGGTCGAGCCGGTCGAGGATCTTGTCGATCTTGCCTTCGGTCTTGCGCGCGACCCAGCCGTTGATCTGCTCGAGCCCGGCACCATCGAAGACCTCGGCCGCGTATTTGTCCCTGAGCAGCGCGATGTAGTCCTTGGAGACGACAGCGCCGTGCCTGGTGAGCATCATCGCGTCGGCGACGACGAGCTTGGCCGACGGCGGATGCCGGGGCGCGGCGACGCAGAGCCCGCCTTCGCGCCGCGCCGGGAAAATGCATTGACCATTCGCCGGCAGCGCGCCCTCGCAACGCTGGGCGTTGAGCCGCATGCCTTCAGGGCAAGCGGGCGTCGTCGTGCTCCGGTCGTAGCTGTTGAGGATCGACAACACGATCGCGTTCACCGCATCGATCTCGGGTCGATCCAGGCGATGCTGGAGCACCCCGATCATCTCGCGCTCGGTCTCTCCGCGCGCGCCGGCGAGCGCCATCGCCATGGCGGTGCCGACCGAATAGGGCGAGAACACGATGTTTCCAGGCGCGGCCGAAAACTGCTCGAACAGCTGCTGGCCCGACGCGTTGTAGGCCCTGGTCAGCAACCACGTCCGCGTGCCGTCCTGGGCCGCCGCGCCGCCGAGCGCGACCGCGATCAGGGCCGCCAACACGGAATAGCAGGCGAACGCCCCTCCTCCGGAGCAGCGCATCACGTCCTCCTCGGCGCCACCCCACTTCGCAAATTGGGCGCGCGAATTGCATCGAAATGATGTTTCTACCAGGGCGCTTGCGGCTGCCGACGACCGGCTTGCGCCGCTCGACCTCGGCACGGCGTATCCGGCCGGCCCCAGATCGGAGTGGTTGACGGCGCAATAAGACGGGTGACGGGACGGCGTCATCCGGCTATACAGCGGCCGGAAATGTCCGCCCGCCCTGGCCTCGCGAAGCGGGCTGCGGCGGGTGAATTACGGCAGGAAGATTAATGAGTTGGGGCGATTCTCGGCGGGCGCTTGCGGGCGACTCGGAGCGGTGGTCGGCCGGCAGTCCTGCTTCGGCCAATCGACCGGTCCGGCGCCCCGGAATGCAAGAGCAGGGTTAATCATGCCCATCACCCTCCTCGACATCATCCTGATCGGCGTCATGCTGATTTCGGCGCTGCTCGCCATGATCCGCGGCTTCATGCGGGAAGTTCTGTCGATCGCCTCGTGGGTGATCGCCGCGGTGGTCACGCTCTACGCCTATTCGAAGCTGCTGCCGTTCGCGAAGTCGTATTTCAACAACGACATCGTCGCGGCCGGGGTGGTGATCGGCGGCACCTTTCTCGGCACGTTGCTGATCGTCTCGGTGATCACCGTGCGGTTCTCCGACATGGTGCTCGACAGCCGCGTCGGGGCGCTCGACCGCACGCTCGGCTTCCTGTTCGGACTCGGGCGCGGGCTGGTGATCGTGGTGGTGGCTTTCCTGTTCTTCGCCTGGCTGGTGCCCGAGCGCAGCCAGCCCGAATGGATCCGCGGCGCCAAGTCGCGCGTGGTGCTACAGGGCACCGGCGACTGGCTGATGTCGATGTTGCCGGATGACCCGGAGAGCACCATCTTGAAGCGGTTGAAGAAGCCCAAGCCCGAGGAGGGCGAGCCGGGCGCGGACGAGCCGCCCGGCCAGCGCTCGGGTCTCGGACCCCCGCCGGCCGGGGGTTCCAAAGGAGCCGGGATATCTGGCCTGATCCGTGTTGGCACTGCGCGTTAGCCTCGGCCCGAAGGACCTGAAATGAGCCAGCCGACGAGCGAGTTGATCGAGACCGAGGGCGACACCAGAGCCTTCGATATTGACGGCGACCGGCTGCGCGAGGAATGCGGAGTGTTCGGCATTTTCGGGCACCCGGACGCCGCCGCCATCACCGCGCTCGGCCTGCACGCGCTGCAGCACCGCGG
>JBEVIH010000244.1:0-18005 GCA_040510815.1 Xanthobacteraceae bacterium
GCCAGATGGGTGAGGTCGAGCAGGTTGTCGACGATCAACTGCCAGTTCGCCTTGACGTGCAGGTACTGGCCCTTCGCTCCCCAGTTCGGATCGTCGAACCAGTGGAAGTCGGGGATCTTGTCGGGATCGGCCAGCGCCGGATCGCCCATCCAGACCCACAGCCAGTGATAGCGCTCGGCCACCGGATAGCTTTTGACCCGGGCCGTGCGCGGGATCATGTCCTGGCCGGGCACCCGCACGCAGGTGCCGGTCTTGTCGTAGCGAAGCCCGTGGTAGTGGCATTGCAGGGTGTCGCCGATGAGCTTGCCCATCGACAGCGGCAGGTGACGGTGGGCGCAGCGGTCCTCGAGCGCGACCGGCGTTCCGTCCTCCAACCGATAGAACACGACCGGCTCGCCGAGAATGATGCGGCCGAGCGGCTTGCGCTGGATCTCATGGTCGAAGGCGGCGACGTACCAGTAGTTTCTGAGGAACATGGCGGTTTCCTCCGTCGGCACTACCCGGGTGGCTCGGCTCACAATCTATTCGCCAAGGCGCGAATTTTCAAACGGAATGGCGGGCGATTCCGCCGTCAACAACACGCGGCGCCACGCGTCGATCCCGCTCAGAGCATGTCCTTGATCGCACGGATCAGGCTGCGATCGACGCTGATCATCGCTCCGTCGGCCGGCAATGCCAGCGCGTCACGTTCCTGCCGCGACACCGCCTGCCCCTGCAGGATCACCCGCCCGTCGGAGGTGAGAAAAATCGACGACGCGGCGTTCGCGTCGCTGTCCTGCCAGACCAGCTCGACCCGGAATTTCACGGTCATCTCCCATCACTTCGCAATTCGCGGCCTATCCGACCAGGACCATCCTTCTGGTTGTGGTTCCGATCGCCTCGGCTCGGGGTGCCGCGACAAGGTTGGCGGTTGAATTCACTCGACCGAAACGATTAGCATCAATTGAGCGCACGCCTGAATGGGGCGCGAGGGAGGAATTGCATGACTATCCAGCATTGCCGATCCGACCGGCGCGGGCAGGTCGGGCGTCATGTGGCGGCGGCCCTCACGGTTGCTGCGGGTCTCGTCCTCGCGGCGGTGCCGTCGCGGGCGCAGGAATTCACCATGAAGTTCGCGACCCAGACCATCAACGACGTGCAGCATGAATACATCAAGGTCTACAAGACCGAGCTGGAAAAGGCGACCAACAACCGCATCAAGGTCGAGATCTATCCCGCGAGCCAGCTCGGCGGCGCGCCGCGGCAGACCGAGGGGTTGCGGCTCGGCACCATCGAAGCGGCCATCGGGCCGCCCGAGCTTTTCGTCGGTGCCGATCAGCGCTACCAGGTGCCGGCGCTGTCCGGCCTCTACAAGAGCCGCGATCACTTGCGCCAGGCGGTCAACAACCCGGAATTCCGCAAGCTGGTCTTCGACATCGGCGCGACCCGCGGCGTCGTCGGGCTCAGCCTGATCGCCTACGACATGCAGTCGTTCGTGTTCAAGACGCCCGCCAGCAAGATCGGCGACTTCTCCGGCAAGCGATTCCGCGTGCTCGCCACCGAGGGTGAGCAGACGGCGGTCGCCGCGTTGGGCGGATCGGCGGTGCCGATGTCGCTGCCGGAGGTGCTGCCGGCGCTGCAGCAAGGCACCATCGACGGCGTCAATTCGGTGCTCGGCGTGTTCGTCGCATTCCGCTATCACGACGCGGCGCCCCACCTGTTGGATACCGCGCTCTGGCCGATCACATCGCTCGGGCTGGTCAGCAAGGTCTGGTTCGATCGGCTGCCGCCGGACCTGAAGAAAACGGTGCTGGAAACCGGCCCGAAAATCGAGCCCGAGCTGGCGAAATGGCAGATCGCGCGCATCGAGAGCGACACCAAGGCCTGGCTCGACAAGGGCGGCAAGATCACCAAGCTTTCGCCGAGCGACCAGGAGGAGGCCGCTCGCCGCGTCGCCGGCGCGGCGCAGGCGGTGGTCGCCAAGAGCGCTCCGCTGAAGGAGCTCTACGACAAGCTCAAGGCTGTCACGGCATCCGTGAACTGACGCGGCGCCGGCGCGCGCGGATGCCGCGCCCTCGCACGTCGAGCCGATAGGGGGGACACATCGTGGCCGACCCGCCCGCCGCCGGCGCGCACTATCAGCGCGCCCTGTCCTGGCTCGGAACGCGGGTCTCCGACATCGGTCTGTGGGCGGCAGCGGCCGCACTGCTGGCGATCGTCGTTCTCAACGCCGTCAACATCGTTCTTCGCTACTTCTTCCGCACCCCGCTGTCGTGGGCGGAGGAGGCGATGCTCTATCTGATGATCTTCGGCGTTTACGTCGGCGCCGTCTCGGTCGCCTGGCAGCAGGCGCATATCCGGATCGATGCGGTCATCGATTTCGCTCCGCCCGCCCGCCGCAGGATATTGCAGATCATCAGTACCCTGGTCTCGGCCGCGGTCCTCATGCCGGTCGTGTTCGCCAGCTTCCGCGTCGTGAACCTGTTGTTCGAGTTCGAGCAACGCAGCGACGCGCTCCATCTGCCGATGTGGATTGCGCAAAGCGTGATCCCGATTTCGCTGCTCCTGATCGTCTTGATGTCGCTCGCCCGCATTTTCGTCCAGGTGATGGGGACGGAGAGCGCGCCTCAAGATGGCCGCAGCCACATCTAGGGCAGGGGGCGAAATGGCTGCGCTCGTCCTCATCGTCCTGCCGGTTGTCCTGCTCTGCTTCGGCGTTCCCATCTTCGTCGCCCTGATCGCGGCGGCGTCGATCGGCATCGTCGCCATGGGCATCGGAACAATGGATCCGGTGCACGTGGCGCTGTTTGGCGGTCTCGACAATTTCCCGCTGTTGGCGGTGCCGCTCTTCATCTTCGCAGGCGAAGTCATGGGGCGCGGCGGGATCGCCCGCCGCCTGGTCGAATGGGCGCTGTCGATCATCGGCGGCGTGCGCGGCTCGCTCGCGTTGGCGACGGTCGCCTCGTCGGAGCTGTTCGGCTCGATGTCGGGATCAAGCGTCGGATGCGTCGCCGCCATCGGACGGCTGATGGTCCCGGAGCTCACCCGTCGCGGCTATACCTCGGTCTTCTCCGGCAGCCTGATCGCCTCGTGCGGCGCCATCGCCACCATCATTCCTCCGTCGATCACCATGATCATTTTCGGGATCGCCGCCCAGGTATCGGTGCCGAAATTGTTCCTGGCCGGCATCGTGCCCGGCCTGCTCATCGGCGTCCTGGTTTCGATCTACCTGCTGATTTACGCGCGCGTCCAAATGATCCCGCTGACCGCTTCGCTGCGCTGGAAAAACATATTGCGCTCGACCGGCGACGCGATCTGGGCGCTGTTCGCGCCAGTGGTCATTCTGGGCGGCATCTACGGCGGCATCTTCACGCCGACCGAAGCTGCGGGGATCGCCTGCGTCTACGCGATCCTGGTCGCGCGCTTCATCTACCGCGAGATGTCGTGGATCGATATCTGGCAGACGGCGATCGATTCCGCCAGGATCATTTCGCAGATCCTGGTCATCGTCTCGGCGGCCGGCGCATATTCCTGGCTGATCACGACGAGCGGTTTCCCGACCAAGCTGGTCGACACGATCGCAAGTCTCAGCCTGGAGACCTGGCTGCTTCTGCTGATCATCAATGTGGTTCTGCTGTTCGTCGGAACCGTGCTCGAGCCGCCGGCGGCGATCCTGATCCTCACCCCACTGCTGATGCCGCTCATTATCCGCGCCGGCGTCGACCAGATTCATTTCGGCATCATCTTCACCGTGAATCTGGCAGTCGGCATGTTCGTCCCGCCGTTCGGACTCAACCTGTTCGCCACCCACGTGCTGTTCGGGATTCCGCTCGGCAAGCTCTATCGCGGCATCTTGCCGTTCATCGGGATCTATCTGATCGCGCTCGCGCTCATCACCTATATCCCGGAAATCACGCTGGCACCGCTGCGGCTGTGGCGCTGACGGGGAGGGTGGGCAAAACCGCCCCCGCTGTACAGCGGCGGGCAGCACAGCGCCTGCGCGATCTGCCTACACACGGCGCTGCCGACGTCAGTCGTTCGCCGGCAGCACCGTTCCTAAGCGCCGCGCCGACGTCGATAGCTCAGTCAGCGCCGCCCGGCGTTTCCTCTCATCGAAACGGGTGATGAGCCCGGAAATCGCCAGCGCGCCTCTGAAGCGGTGGGCAATGTCGAACACCGGTACGGCGACCGCGGCCACGTGCGGGTCGCGCTCGCCGAGCGAGACGGCGTAACCCTGCTCCTGGACGCTTTTGGCTTTGGCGCTTTTCGTGCCGGAGAACGCGAGCAGCACGTGCGCGCTGGCGCCCGCATCCATCGGCAGCTGCGCGCCCTCGTCGAGGTGATGCCGCGCCGCCTGCGGCGAATTGTGCCGGAACAGGCAGACCCGCACGTCCTTCTCACGCACGTAGAACGACGCGGTCTCGCCGGTCGCCTCGGCCAGCCGGCGCAGCTCGGGCCTGATCGCGTCGCCGAGATTGAACTGATGCCGGTAGATCGATCCCAACCGCCACGGTGATGGCCCCAGCCGGAACGTCCCGTCCTGCCGCCGGATCAGGTAGCCGAACCGCTCGAGCGAGCCGGCGAGCCGCAGGATCGTGCTCTTGTAGAAGCCGGTCGCCGCCGCGAGCTCGGCCAGCGTCAGCTCCGGCTTGTCGGCCGCAAAGGCATTGAGAATGGTCAGCGCCCGCTCGACCGCCTCGACCTTGTCCTGGCTCATCGTTTCTTCCGCAAAACCGGGTTGCCCCGAGGCGATGATTGTGCTACACAGAACTAAATTCTGTCAAATAGAACGATGCGGGTAAGGCGGGTTTAGAATAATGAGTGGGCTTCTCGCCGGCGCACGGGTGCTCGACCTGACCAACGTGCTCGCGGGTCCGTTCTGCTGCTATCAGCTCGCCCAGCTCGGCGCCGACGTGATCAAGGTCGAGGTGCCGGGTACCGGCGACCTTGCCCGCCAGCTCGGCGCCGATCCGGAGCTCAATCGCCGCGGCATGGGGGCTTCGTTCCTCGCCCAGAACGCCGGCAAGCGCTCCATCACCATCAACCTCAAGAGCGCCAAGGGCCAAGACGTATTCCGGCGGCTGGTCGCCAGCTCCGACGTCGTGGTGGAGAATTTTCGTCCCGGCGTCATGGACCGTCTCGGGCTCGGCTACGGGGCGCTCAAGGCCGTCAGGAACGACATCATCTACTGCGCGATCTCGGGTTTCGGTCAGGACGGCCCGCTGAAGTTCAACCCGGCCTACGACCAGATCATCCAGGGCCTCTCCGGCGTCATGAGCGTCACCGGCGACAAGACCGCCGCGCCGCTGCGGGTCGGTTATCCGGTCGCCGACACCATGGGCGGCATCACCGCCGCCTTCGCCATTGCAGCCGCGCTGTTCCGGCGCGAGCGCAGCGGGGAGGGCGAGCTGATCGACGTGTCGATGCTGGAATCGACGCTGGTGGCCATGGGCTGGGCGGTCTCCAACTGGCTGATCGCCGGGGTCAAGGCCGAGCCGATGGGCAACGAGAACATGACCGCGAGCCCCTCCGGCGCGTTCCACACCGGCGACGGTCTGCTCAATATCGCCGCCAACAAGCAGGAGCAGTTCGAGACGCTGTGCCGGCTGATCGGCCGCGACGAGCTCATGGTCGATCCGCGTTTCGCCGGGCGCGAGGATCGCAAGCGCCACCGCTTCGAGCTCAAGCGCGAGATCGAGCAGGCGCTCGCCGCCCGCGCCGCGACCGAATGGGCCGCGCTGCTGAACAAGCACGGCGTGCCGGCGGGCGAGGTGCTCGACGTGCCCGCCGTGCTCGAGCATCCGCAGATCAAGGAACGCGGGTTGCTGCGTACGTTCGAGCAGGTGCCCGACGTCGATCGTCCGGTGCAGGTGGTGCGCGCGGGCTTCCGTCTCGGCAGCGGCGATCCCGCGCCGGCGATGCCGCCGCCGGCGCTCGGCGCCGATACCGCCGATATCCTGGCCGAGCTCGGCTTTTCGAAGCGCGACCTCGACGAGCTCGCGCGCGAGAACGCGATATGAGCCGATTGCAAGAACGCGCCGCCGGATGGGAGCAAGCTCCGTGACAACCCGTACCCGCAAGACGCCCGAGGACTGGTGGTCGACCGCGATCATCGACATGAAGCCCGGCGCCATCCGTCTGCGCGGTTACGCCATCGAGGATCTGATCGGCCGCATCGGCTTCGCCGAGATGGTCTTTCTCATGACCCGCAGCGAGCTTCCGCATCCGGATGCCGCCAGACTGTTCGAAGCCGCGCTGGTGGCGGGCGTCGACCACGGCCCGCAGGCGCCCTCGATCGCGGCCGCGCGGATGGCGATCACCTGCGGGGTCGGCATCAACAACGCCATGGCGTCGGCGGTCAACATGCTGGGCGACGTGCATGGCGGCGCCGGCGAGCAATGCGTGCGCTTCTATAACGCGATCGCGGCGCGGATCGGAGACGAACGCCCTGCGAGCGCGCAGCGGATCGCCGAGGCGGTCGGCGCGGAAATGCGCGCGCTCGCCGAGCGCGGCACCCGTCATGTTCCGGGTTTTGGTCACCGCTTTCATGACCGCGATCCGCGCGCGCCGCGCCTGCTCGGCCTGGTGGACGCGGCCGCCGCCAAGGATGTGGTCAGCGGGCGTTTCGCGATCATCGGGCGGGCAGTCGAGGCGCAACTGGCGGCGCAAAAGGGCCGGCCGATCCCGATGAACGTCGACGGCGCCACCGGGGTGGTTTTCGCCGAGCTCGGCTTTCCGCCGCCGCTCTGCCGCGGCCTGTTCGTGCTCTCGCGCTCGGTCGGCGCGCTCGCTCACGCCTGGGAAGAGATGCAATCCGGCGAACGCAACAAGGGACCGATCCCGCGCCATCTGATCTGGACCTATACCGGACCACCGCCGCGCGCCGTCGCCGACAAGCGCTAAGCTTGTTACTGGAGCATGATCTTTTCCGAAAACCGGAAGCCACTTTTCGGGATCATGCTCTAGAATCCGCCTCGACTTCGATCCGCCCTCCTGCTTTCGTATGCACAAGGGCCAAGGCGCCGGGGAGCGTCAGTCATGAAAGGAAACGCCATGCTCGACCGTAGACATCTCCTGCTCGGCACCGCCGCCTCCGTCGCCGGCGTTTTGCCGTTCCTGGCGATCGATCGTGCGCAGGCGCAAGTGGTCGATCTGCTCAAGATTTTCGTGCCGGCGGCGCCCGGCGGCGGCTGGGATCAGACCGCGCGCACGATCGAGCAGGTGTTGCGGGCGACCGGCGCCGTGAAGGGCGTGCAGATCACCAATGTGGGCGGCGCCGGCGGGACGGTCGGCCTGCCCCAGTTCCTCAACCAGTGGAAAGGGCAGGGCAACGCCTTGATGGTGGCCGGCATGGTGATGGTCGGCTCGATCATCGCCAACAAGTCGCCGCTGCGGCTTGCGCAGGCGACGCCGATCGCGCGGCTCACCGGCGAATTCCTGGCGCTGGTGGTTCCCGCCCAGTCGCCGTTCAAGACCGCCAAGGATTTTGCCGCCGCGCTCAAGGCCGACCCGACCAAGGTCCCGGTCGCCGGCGGCTCGGCCGGCGGCTCCGATCATATTCTGCTCGGGATGATCGCCAAGGCGCTCGGGGTTTCGCCGACCAAAGTGAGCTACGTCGCCTTCGCGGGCGGCGGACCGGCCACCGCGGCGCTGCTCGGTGCCCAGGTGGCGGCCGGCATCTCCGGCTACGGCGAGTTCTCGGAGCAGATCAAGGCCGGCAAGCTGCGCCTGATCGCCGTATCCTCCGACAAGCGCCAGCCCGGGATCGGGGCCCCCACGCTCAAGGAGGAGGGCATCGACGTCGAGCTGTTCAACTGGCGCGGCGTGTTCGCGCCGCCCGGCGTCAACGACGCCCAGCGCCAGGCCATGATCGCGTTGATCGAGAAGATGGCCGCATCGCCGCAATGGGCGGAGGCATGCAAGACGCGCGAGTGGACCCAGATCACGCTCCTCGGCAACGACTACAAGGCTTTCCTCGACGCCGAGACCGCGCGCATCGAAGGGATCCTCAAGGAGCTCGGGCTGGCGTGACATGACCAGCGGGGGACCAGACCGAGGCGGCGGCGCGGTCAGGCTGCGGCCCGCAATCGGCGAAACCGTCATCGCGGTCGGCGTGCTGGTGCTCGCCGCCGTCGTCTACTGGCAGACCGCGAACATTCCGGTGTCGCCGATCTACGCCAAGGTCGGTCCCACGGTCGTGCCGATGATCACCGCGCTCGGCCTGGCGGTGCTCGGCGCGTTCCTGTTGTACTCGGCGCTGACCGGCGGCTGGCAGACCGAGGACGAGCGGGAGATCAAGGCCGATCGTCCGGCCTTGCTGTGGATCGCCGCCGGCCTCGTGCTCAATGTCCTGCTCATCGGCAGCGCCGGGTTCACGATCGCCTCCGTGCTTCTGTTCGTCTGCGTGGCGCGCGGCTTCGGGTCGAAGGCGATCCTGCGCGATGCCGGAATCGGGGCCGCCTTTGCGCTGATTGCCTATTTCGGCTTTGCCCAGACGCTCGGCATCAATATCGGCGGCGGCATCGTCGAGAGCGCGATCGAAGGCGTGTTCGGGCTGGGGCAGGGGTCGTGACATGGACGCCTTCTCCCAGCTGCTCAACGGTTTCGCGGTCGCGCTCACGCCGATGAATCTGCTGTGGTGCCTGGTCGGCACCACGCTCGGCACCGCGATCGGCGTTCTTCCCGGCCTCGGCCCTGCGCTGACCATCGCGCTGCTGCTGCCGATCACCTTCAAGGTCGACCCGACCGCCGCGTTCATCCTGTTCGCCGGCATCTATTACGGCGCCATGTACGGCGGCTCGACCACCTCGATCCTGCTCAACACGCCCGGCGAAAGCGCCACCATCATCACCGCGCTCGAGGGCAACCGGATGGCGCGCAACGGCCGCGCCGGGGCGGCGCTGGCGACCGCCGCCATCGGCTCGTTCGTCGCCGGCACCGTCGGCACGCTCGGGATCACTTTCCTGGCGCCGATCGTCGTCGATCTCGCGCTCAAGTTCGGGCCGGCAGACTATTTCTCGCTCATGGTGCTCGCCTTCGTCACCGTGTCGGCGGTGCTCGGCTCCTCGATGGTGCGTGGGCTCACCGCGCTGCTGTTCGGCATCTGGCTCGGCCTCATTGGCGTGGATTTGCAGACCGGGCAGCCGCGCTTCACCTTCGGCCTGCCGGAGCTGCTCGACGGCATCAACGTGGTCGTGGTGGCGGTCGGGCTGTTCGCGGTCGGCGAGACGCTCTACGTCGCCTCGCGCTACCGCTTCGGCAAGGACGAGATCATCCCGCTCTCCGGCTCGGTCTGGATGACGCCCGAGGAATGGAAACGCTCGTGGAAGCCGTGGCTGCGCGGGACCGCGGTCGGCTTCCCGATCGGCGCCATGCCGGCGGGCGGCGCCGAGATCCCGACCTTCCTGAGCTACTACATGGAGCGCAAGCTCACCTCCAAGCCCGAGGAGTTCGGCAAGGGCGCGATCGAAGGCGTCGCCGGGCCCGAAGCGGCCAACAACGCCTCGGCCGCCGGCGTGCTGGTGCCGATGCTCACGCTCGGCCTGCCGACCTCGGCCACCGCCGCGATCATGCTGTCCGCGTTCCAGAGCTACGGCATCAATCCGGGGCCGCTGCTGTTCGAGTCGCAGCCGCAGCTAGTCTGGGGCCTGATCGCGTCGCTGTTCATCGGCAACGTCATGCTGCTCGTGCTCAACCTGCCGATGATCGCGATCTGGGTGAAGCTCCTCCAGATCCCGGCGCCGCTGCTTTACGCCGGCATCCTGGTGTTCGCCACCATCGGCACCTATGGCATCACCCAGTCGCCGGTCGACCTGATCCTGCTCTACCTCGTCGGCGGCATCGGCTACCTGATGCGCCGTTATGACTTTCCGACCGCCCCGGTGATCATCGGCATGATCCTGGGCCCGCTCGCCGAGCAGAATTTCCGCCAGGCGATGACGATCTCGGCCGGCGACTGGACGGTGCTGTTCACCCGGCCGCTGTCGGCATCGATCCTGGCGCTCGCCGCGCTCGCGCTGATCGGCCCCAAGCTCTATCAGCTCGCCACGAGGCCCAAGCCCGATCACGTTCCGGGGGACGCGTGACGCAGACGACAATGCGCGCGGCGCGGATGCATGCGGTCGGCTCGCCGATGTCGATCGACACCATTCCGGTGCCGAAGCCCGGCTCCACCGACGTGCTGGTCGAGGTGAAGGCCTGCGGCATGGTGCCCAACCTCGGCAACGTGCTGGCCAACTGGACCAAATGGTTTCCGCACCTGCCGCTGCCGAAGCTGCCGGCGATCTTCGGGCTCGATCCGGCCGGCGTCGTGGTCGATGTCGGCTCGCAGGTCCTCGACGTCAGACCGGGTGAGCGCGTCTACGTCAACCCGCTGCGCTCCTGCGGCGCCTGCCAGGTGTGCCGTGCCGGTGAGCGCACCCGCTGCCGCTACTTCACCTTCAACGGCTATTTCGGTTTCGGGCCGGACGCGCAGAAAATCTACGATCTCTATCCCTACGGCGGATTCTGCGAGTTCATGACCGCGCCGCAATACGCGCTGGTGAAGCTTCCCGACAGCGTCACGTTCGAGCAGGCCGCCCGCTTCGGCTATCTCGGCACGTCCTATGGCGCGATGAAGAAAGCCAATGCGGTTGCCGGCCAATCGATGCTGGTCGACGGCATCAGCGGCACGCTCGGGCTCGGCGCCGCGCTGCTCGGGCTCGCCATGGGGATGACGCGCATTCTCGGCACCGGCCGCAACCGGGCGCTGCTCGACCGCGTCAAGGCGCTCGCGCCCGGACGCATCGAGGTCCACGCGCTCGCCGACGGCTCGACCGCCCAATGGGCCAAGTCGATCACCGGCGGCGAGGGCGTCGATTTCATGATCAGCGCGCTCGGGCCGGGATCGCCCGCCGCCACCATGCTCGACTCGCTCCAGTCGGTGCGGCGGGGCGGGCGCGCGGTCAATGTCGGCGCGGTCGCCGAGCCGGTGCCGGTCGACGTGCATTGGCTGATGGACGAGCAGATCCAGCTGATCGGCTCCAACTGGTTCACCGCCGCGCAAGGCCAGGAGATGGCCGAGCTGGCGCGGGCGGGCCTGCTCGATCTCGGCGTGTTCGAGCACCAGCGCTTCCCGCTCGAGGAGGTCAACCGCGCGATCTCCGGGCTGCAGAATCGCAACGGCGGCTTCAGCAACTACGTCATCGTGCCGTGACCCAGGCGGTGCTGGAATCGACCGGCGCGGGGGCCTATCATCGGCGATCCGAGCTTCATAAGAACGCAATATGGGCCAGGGAGGCGTCGCCATGGGTATCGGTCACCACATCTCGCGCCGTAAAATGCTGGCGATGTCGGTCGCCGCGGGCGGCATGGCGATCGGCGTCGGCCGCGCATCGGCGCAGGCGGAGAAGCGGATCGAGCAGCTCGATCCCGCGCTCGACAAGATCATCGCCACCAGCGAGCCGATCAAGGAATTGGCTTCCGGCTTCGGCGGCAACCTCGGGCCCGCCGAAGGGCCGCTGTGGTGGAAGGAGGGCGGCTACCTGCTGTTCAACGACATCCATAACAACCGGCGCATGAAATACACGCCGGGGCAGGGCGTCACCGTCGACCTCGAGCCGACCAACCGTGCCAACGGGCTCACCCGCGATCTGCAGGGCCGATTGATCTCCTGCGAGCACGAGACCCGGCGGGTTACCCGGCGCGAGCTCGACGGCACCCTCACGGTGATCGCGAACAGCTTCCAGGGGCGGCGCCTCAACCGTCCGAATGACGTGGTGGTCAAGTCGGACGGCAGCTATCACTTTACCGATCCCAACCACAACATCGTGCCCGAGCAATGGGACCTGACGTTTCCTGGCGTCTATCGCGTCACCCGCGATCTCGCCACCATGAGCTTGCTGGTCGACAACTTCGTCGCCCCCAACGGGCTGGCGTTCTCGCCGGACGAAAAAATCCTCTACGTCAACGATTCCCGGCGCGGCCATATCCGGGCCTTCGAGCTGTTGCCCAACGGTATGCTGGCGAAGGCGACCGACCGGGTGTTCGTTGACCTGCGGGGCAGCGAGCCCGGCGTGCCCGACGGCATGAAGGTGGACATGGCCGGCAACGTCTATTGCGGCGGCGCCGGCGGCATCTGGATCATGGATCCGCAGGGCAAGAAGCTCGGCCGCATCGTGCACGGGCATCCGTCCACCACCAATATCGCCTTCGGCGGCGATGATTGGAAAACCCTCTACTTCACCAGCCGCACCCATCTCGGTTCGGTCAACGTGAAGATCGCCGGTTTGCCGGTGCCGACGTCGAAAATACAGTGATCGCCCGCGACGGGTGATCGCCGGATCAACGCAAGACATGTGAGCAGGAGGACTTCGGATGTTGACGTTGTATTACGCGCCCGGTGCGTGCTCGATGGCCGCGCATATCGTCCTGGAAGAGAGCGGCGAGAAGTACGAACCCAAGCAAGTCGACCTCGCCAAGGGCGAGCAGCGCACGGACGCCTATCTCAAGATCCACCCGCTCGGCCGGGTGCCGGCACTGCGCCTCGACGACGGCGAGCCGCTCGCCGAGAACACCGCCATCCTGCCCTATCTCGGCAAGCGCTTCGGGCTATGGCCGAGCGACGGCAAGGGGGAAGCCAAGGCGCTCTCGACGATCGGCTTCTTCGCCTCGAGCGTGCATCCGGCGCACGCCCATGTCGGTCGGCCCGAGCGCTACACCGCCGACCAGTCCGCTTTTCCCGGCATCAAGGAGGCGGGGCTGAAGACCTTCCACGGCTATCTCAAGCAGATCGATGGCATGCTGGCGGGACGGGAATGGCTCGGCGACAAGTATTCGGTGCTCGATCCCTATGGCTTCGTCTTCTACACCTGGGGCGTACGCCGCGAGCTGCCGATGGGCGAGCTCAAGAACTACACGGCGCACAAGGACCGCATGCTCAAGCGCCCCGCCGTCCAGCGCGTGGTAGCGGACGAGAAGGTCAAGGTGTGATCAACTCGTAGGATGGGCAAAGGCGCGGGCCAGGAATCCCGCTCTCACTCCGCAGAAACCGCAGCGCCGTGCCCACGCGGACAACGGAGCGTGCGGGTGCTCCCACACGTGGGCATGGCGCGCAACGAATGTCTTGCCGAACGGCGCCGCCGCGTCCTGCGCGCCTTTGCCCACCCTACGGAACTACGCTCGCGCCATCTCCACCAGCGCGCGGGTGATCGCGCCGTCGGGCCGCGAGAGCTCGGTGAGGATCGAAAAATGATGGTGCCCGGGCAGCACCGTGAGCCCGACCGGCAGCCCGCGCTCGCGCGCCGCCTCGGCGTAGGTCGCCGACTGCCGCCTGAGCTCGGGCAGTTCTGCCCCGCCGACGAACATCCGCAGCGGCGGCATGCGCTCGGCGAGCACATTGAGCGGGCTCAAGCCCGCGATCTCGGCCGGATCAAGCCGAAGCTTCTCGTTGAGATAGTTGAGCGCGATCGGCTCGAGATCGAAAATTCCGCTGATCGGCAGCCCGCCGCGAAAGGCCGGATGCTGCGAGACGATCGCCGTGAGATGCCCGCCCGCCGACCAGCCGCCGACGAACAGCCGCTCGCGGTCGAAGCCGAACTCATCGGCGCGTTCGGATAGGACCGTCAGCGCCTGCCAGACCTCACCGACGATGTCGGTGAGGCGCGCCTGCGGGGCGAGCGTATAGCCGACCGCGGCGACGTCGATGCCGTGCGGGCGCGGGCCGTCGCTCACGAACGCGAACATCTCCTTGTCGTTGCGCTGCCAGTAGCCGCCGTGGATGAATACGAACAGCGGCGGCTTCTCCTTGCCGCATGGGAAATAGTCGAGCTTGGCGCGCGGTCGCTCTCCGTAGGGCAGGTCGAGCCACGCCCCCTTGCCGGCGCGGATCGCGTCGCTGCGCCGTTCCCAGCGATCGCGGAAATCCGCGCTGTCGCGCACCGCCTCGGTGTTGTTGTAGGCGGCGTCGAGCGCCGCCCGGTCCATCCCGCGGTAGATCGCGGCCGGGGTCGCGGCGTTGCTCATGTCAGCCTCCGGCAAGCTCGAGCGCGCGCGGCGCCAGGTGGCTGGTGAGCCGGCGCGCGACGTCGCGGCGCACTGCGTTGAATTCCGGCGACGACACGTCGCGCGGGCGCGGCAGGTCGATGGCGATGTCGCTTTCGATCCGCCCGGGTCCGGCGCTCATCACCAGGATCCGGTCGGAGAGCAGCACCGCCTCCTCGACCGAATGGGTCACGAACACGACGGTCACTTTCGTGCGTGCCCAGATCTGCAACAGCTCGCGCTGCAGCTGCTCGCGGGTGAGCGCGTCGAGCGCGCCGAACGGCTCATCCATCAGCAGGATGTTGGCGTCGTTGGCCAGCACCCGCGCGATCGCCACCCGCTGCTTCATGCCGCCGGACAACTGGTTGGGATAGCGGTCGGCGAAACGCTCGAGGCCCACGAGCTTGACGAACTCGTCGGCGATCGCCGCGATCTCGGCGCGCGGCAGCCCGCGCTGGCGCGGCCCGAAGCCGATGTTCCGGTGCACCGTCATCCAAGGAAACAGCGCGTAGTCCTGGAACACCATGCCGCGGTCGCTGCCCGGCCCGGTGATGCCCTTGCCGTGGGTCGTGACCTCGCCGGTGGTCGGCTCCTCGAAGCCGGCGATGATGCGCAGCAGCGTGGACTTGCCGCAGCCCGACGCGCCGATCAGGCAGACGAACTCCCCGCTGTCGATGGCGAGATCGATGCGGGCGAGCGCCTCGATCTCGCCGTCGTCGACCGGGAAGCGCTTGGTCACGCCGCGCACCGCCAGCAGGGTTCGTTTGCCGCCGTCACGCATGATGCTGCGGGCTCCAGCTCAGCACCCGGTTGCTAATCGTCACGATGATGCGGTCGGTGATGAAGCCGCACATGCCGATCACGATCATGCCTGTCACCACCAGGTCGGTGCGCGACAGGGTGCGGCCGTCCATGATCACCGAGCCGAGCCCGGTCGGGACCCCGGTCATCTCGCCGACCACGATCAGGATCCAGGCGAAACCGTGCGCGATGCGCAGCCCGTTGAAGATCGCCGGCAGCGAGGCCGGGAACACGACCTCGCGGAACATCGCCGAGCCCTGACAGCCGAGCATGGCGGCGGCCTCGAACAGCCGCGGATCGACCGAGCGCACGCCGAAGATGGTGTTGAGCAGGATCGGGTAGAACGCGCCGAGGAAGACCAGGAAGATCGCCGCGTTCGGGCCCAGGCCGAAGAAGATCATCGACAGCGGCAGCCAGGCGGTCACCGGGATCGGGCGGAGCAGGTTGATGGTGGGATCGAGCAGCTGCCGCAGCAGCTTGATGCGGCCGATCATCAGCCCGAGCGGAATGCCGATCAGCGCGGCCAGGAAGAAGCCGCCATAGACCCGCGTCATCGATTTCCAGATATGAGTGAGGATCGTCGCGCTGAAGGCGTCGTCGTAGACCCCGCCGAATGAGAAATCGTACATCATCACCGCGACGTCGTGCGGGCTCGGCACCAGCCGCGTACCCGTGATCGCGACCGCGCGGTCCCACAGCACGACCAGCAGCAGCGGAAAGCCCACGCCGAGCGCGATGGCGCGGGCCCTTTCGGCGAGATGCCGGCGGCGGTGGGCGGCCGGCGCTTCCGGGGCGGCTGATTGCGTCGCCTCCGCCAGCGCCGTGACCTGCTCGCTCAAGACAAGCCTCGATCCTGGCTCATTGCACGAACTGCCTGACGATGTGCCGGTTGAGGTCGGGCTGCTGGCGGATCTGCTTGTTCTCGTGCATCAGCCGCGTATAGGCGGCGGCGCGCTGCAGGAAAACATCGTCGATCTTCCAGGCGAGCTCGACGTTCGGCTGCGCCAGCTCGATCGATCTGCGCTGCTGGCCGAGCTTCTGCATCGCCACTTCGACGATCTGCGGCGGATTGGCCATCGCGTAGTCGACCGCCTTGCGGTGCATGTCGACCACCAGCTTGACGCGCTGCGGGTTCTCCTTCACCGCCTTCTCGCTCGCCGAGAGGATCATGTTGAGCGAGCCGATCGGCGTCGAATAGGGATACTCGACCAGCACGCCGGTGCCGTTGGCGAGGCTGATGCCGGGCGCCGGCTCCGCCCCCACATAGGCGTCGACGTCGCCGCGCGCGAGCGCCGCCGGATGGTCGCTGAACGACAGCCGGATCGGCTGGATGTCCTTGATCGACATGCCTTCCATGCGCAGCCGCTCGAGGATCACCGCCTCCTGCGTCGAGCCAGGCCAGATCGCGACCTTCTTGCCCTTGAGATCCTTGATGGTCTTGATCCCGGTGTTGACGCCGGCGATCACCGCCATGCCGCCGTTGTTGGCGTTGGCCACGATCACCACCGGCTCGCCCGCCGCGGCGCCGAGCAGGAACGCGGCGATGCCGTGGATGCAGGTATCGACCGTGCCGGTGAGCACGGCGTTCTTGCCGTCGGTCGGGCTCTCGAACGGGAACACCTCGACCGTGTAACCGGCGGGAACGAAGCGCTCGTAGAAATAGGCCGAGATGCCGTGGATGAGCTTGAGCGTCCCGACCTTGAGGACCTTGCTGTCCTGGGCGTGGCTCGGCGCGGCGAGCCCGATCGCCATCGATGCGGCGAGGACGGGCAAAGCAAGTCGGATGAGACGGACGAGCGGAGCGATCATGGATAACCCCCGTGTGTGTCGTTCATGCCCGGCCGCATGCGGCGCCAGTCTATCGCAACCGGCCCGGCCCGTGAACCTTCCGCGGGTGATGCGGCTGTGGGCCGCCGGCCGTGAACGCCCGCGATCGTGAGTTGAGCGATTGGCCCGAGACCCGCTGGCGTGCCGGGCGGTCCTCACATAAGCTGATGAGGTCGAGGCCGAAAGCGATTTTCCGGCGAAAAGCCTGGTCCGAATTTGCCCAGGGCCGGCAATGGTTCGCGGCCGAAAGCGTTGAACGCAATAATCGAGAGCGGCCTCCCGTTCACCGGGACGAAAACCCGCTCCAGGGAAACGTCGTGAGCGCGGACAATTCGCCGTCATCTCCGCTGCAGACACCACTGCTGTTGCGACAGGATTTTCTCGGCGGGGTGCTGGTCATCGCCGTCGCGGTCTTCGCCTTTTGGCAGGGCGCCGATCTGCCGGTCGGGACACTCGGCGGCATGGGGCCGGGCATGCTGCCGAAGGGCCTGGCGCTGCTGCTCGGCCTGCTCGGTGCCCTGCTCGTGCTGGACGCGGTGCTGGAGGGCGGGTCGCCGCTCGAGCGCTGGTCGATCCGCGGGCCGCTTTTCGTGCTGGGAGCGCTGGTTGCCTTCGGTCTTACCATTCGTCCGCTCGGTCTCGTTGTCGCCGGACCGCTCGCGGTCGTGATCAGCGCGTTCGCCAGCAACGAGGTGCGTTGGGGAGAAACCCTCGTCTTCGGCGCGCTGATGACCGCATTCTGCATCGGGCTGTTCAAGTTCGCGCTCGGGCTGCCGATTCCGCTCGCGCCGTGGCTGGTCGGCTACTGAAGGCGTCACCATGTTCGACCTGATCGGACATCTCGGGCTCGGCTTTGCCACGGCGCTGTCACCGACCAATCTCGCGCTCTGCTTCCTGGGATGCCTGGTCGGCACCTTGATCGGCGTGCTTCCGGGCATCGGCCCGATCGCCACCATAGCCATGCTGATGCCACTCACGTTCAAGGTCGATCCGACCGGGGCGCTGATCATGCTGGCGGGGATCTATTACGGCGCCCAATACGGCGGCTCGACCACCGCGATCCTGGTCAACATCCCGGGCGAAGCCACCTCGGTGGTGACGACGCTCGACGGCCACGCCATGGCGCGCAACGGCCAAGCCGGAATCGCGTTGGGGATCGCCGCCATCGCCTCGTTCTTCGCCGGCACGGTGGCAACGCTGGTCATCGCGGCGATCGGCGCGCCGCTGACCAAGCTCGCGCTGCTGTTCGGCCCGGCCGAATATTTCGGCTTGATGGTGTTCGGTCTCGGGCTTGCCATCGTGCTGGCGCGCGGCTCGGTGCTCAAGGCCTGCATCATGGTGGTGTTCGGCTTGCTGCTCGCCACGGTCGGTCAGGATCT
>JBEVIH010000245.1:0-15167 GCA_040510815.1 Xanthobacteraceae bacterium
AGATCCCTTGCGCGGTGGTAAACACCTGCTGGGGGGGGCCGGCGGGCGCCGCCTTGGCGGCCGAATCGGCCGCCAGATGGCCGCCGGCGCCGGCGCGCGACTCGACGACCACCGGCTGGCCTACGGCCTTGGACAGCTCGTCACCGAGCACACGCGCGATGGCGTCGGCGTTGCCGCCGGGCGCGAAGCCCTGCAGGAAATGGATCTGCCGCGACGGATAATCCTGCGCGACGGCGCCGCTCGATGCGGCCGCCAAGATTGCGGCAAGTGCCAGGCCGATAATCGGTCGTGGCATCATCTCCTCCCTGGGAATGAAATGTGCGTTTCTTTGTGTGCCGTCTCGGAAACCCATCCGCCAAAGCTTAGTCGCTTCCGACCCGAACGCGCCAGCGAGCAGTCACCCGGCGGGCGATGCAAGAGCCGGCGATAACCTCGCTATTGCGCCTTGTGCGCGCTCGGTGCGACAACAGCGCAACACCGAAATGCGTTCATGAAATCTCCGCGAGGCAGCATATGGCTGAGCCCACCCCTCCCGCCCGGCTGTGGTATCAGAGCTTCGTCCACCCGGTCGAGCAGGCTCCTTACATCGAACGGTTGCAAGGCCTGCTGGACGCGGCTGCCAGCCCCGGCATCCGGTTCGAAGTCCACGGCCTCGATCCGCCCGATCATCTCTTCCACCCGCTGACGGAATTTCGCTGCGCTGCGCAGACGATCCGTAACGCACTCGAGGCCGAGCGCGCGGGCTACGATGCCTTCGTCATCGGCCACTTCCAGGAGCCCGGCCTCTTGGAGACACGCGGTGCGGTCGACATCCCGGTGGTTGGTCTCGGCGAGGCGACGCTGCTCGCGGCGCTGAGCATGGGGCGCCGGCTCGGCCTCGTCACCATCGATCCGGTGTTCATCGACTGGCACGAGCGGCAGGTGCGGGCGCACGGGCTCGAGCAGCGGGTGGCGGGCGTGCGGGCGATCCACGTGGATCTGCCCGGCTTTATGCGCGCCTTCACCGACGACGCGAGCTACGCGAAGGTCCGCGCGGATTTCGTCGAACAGGTCCGTCCCTTGGTCGCCGCCGGCGCGGAGGTCATCATCCCGGCCGGCGGCCTGCCGATGCTATTGTTCGCACGCGAGTGCCCCTTCGTCATCGATGGCGCGCTGGTGCTCAACGGCATCGCGGTCGTGGCGAAGGCCGCAGAGATGGCGCTGTCGCTTCGCCGCCTCACCGGATCGGTGGTCAGCCGCCGCGGCACCTATGCCAAGGCGTCGGCGCAATGCGTGGAGGAGTACCTCCGCAATCGCTGGTGAAATCGGACCGATCCGCAGGAGCTGCGCCGTCACCGTGTCACGATCAGCGCGTCGAGCGCCACGGCGCCGTCGCCCTCTGCATGGACCACCACCGGATTGAGGTCGATCTCGGCGATCTCCGGATGCGCCATGATGAAGGCGCCGAGGTTGGCGGCGATCGTGGCGGCAGCCGTCACGTCGCGCGCGGGCGCGCCGCGGAAGCTCGCGAGTAGCTTGGCGCCCTTGAGCTCGAAAAACTCCTGTGCGATGGCAGCGGGCGCGAGGTCGGGCGCCAGCACGCGCACGTCGTGCATCGCTTCGGCGAGCACGCCGCCCAGCCCGATCACGAGCACCGGACCCCAATCGGGATCGCCGCGGGCGCCCAGGATCAGCTCCAGGCCGGGGCGCGCCATCGCTTCCACCAGCACGCCATCGAGCGCGAGGGTGGGCCGCCGCTCGGCGAGATCGGCGTGAAGCTTCGCCCAACCCCGCGCCAGCGCATCTTCGTCAGCGAGCCCCAGCACCACCCCGCCGGCGTCGCTCTTGTGGGAGAGCGCCGCCGACTGCGCCTTCAGCGCCACCGGATAGCCGATCGCCGCCGCGGCGCGCCGCGCCGCCGCAAGGTCGGTCGCCAGGGCGCCGTTGGGGACCGGAATCCCCGCCGCCTTCAGCAGCGGCTTGGCGGCATGCTCGGGGATCACGCCGGCCGGGAGGCGGGTGGCGGCGCGCGGGATATGGCGGGCGGCGGAGGGCGGCGGGCGCGCGGCGAATTGGGTCACGCGGGCAAGCGCCCGCAACGCCCGCTCGGGCGAGCGGAAATAGGGCACGCCGAGGGCGCGGAAGTCCGAAATGACGTCAGGCGCCACCTCGGCGTCCTCGCCCAGCATGGCGAACATCACCGGCTTGGCGGGTTTCCACTCCCGCAAAGCGTCGAGGATCGGCTGCACCTTGCGCCGGTTCACGGCCGCGTTGCTCATGATGATGGCGAGCACCAGGCTCCCGTAGACGTCGTCGGCGAGCATCGGCTGCATCGCCTTGCAGTAGAGTTGCGGATCGACCAGCGGCTGCGCGGTAGTGTCGAGCGGGTTGGTCGGCAGGATCAGTCCGGGCGCCAGCGCGCCCAGCGCGCCGGCGGTCGCGGGGGAGGGCGGCGGCAGCGCCAGCCCTTCCGCCTCGCAGAAGTCGAGCGCCAGCGCCTTGAACACGCCGGAGTCGGAGATGACGGCGGCGCCGCCGCGCGGCAGCGCCGGCCAGCGGATCATCAGCTCGCTCAGGTCGAGCAACTCCTCGAGCGTGTCGACCAGCGCGACGCCCTCGCGGGTCACCAACGCCCGCATCATGTCGTGGTCGCCGGTCATGGCGCCGGTATGAGTCTGCGCCGACACGCGCGCCGCGACGCTGCGGCCGGGATGCAGCATCACGATCGGCTTGCCGGCGGCCCGCGCCCGCGCCGCCAACGCGAGGAAGCGCCGCGGGTCGCGGATCTGGTCCACGATCATCGTGATCACGTCGGTCGCGTCGCGGTCGATCAGGTAATCGACGAAATCCTCGATGCCGTTGACCGCCTCGTTGCCGGTCGAGATCGCGTACGAGACCGCGACGTCGCGCGGCCGCAAGGCGGCGTGCAGCACCGTCGCCATGGCGCCGCTCTGCGACACGATGCCGATCTTGCGGCGGGCGTCGAGCGGCTCGGGCGCGGTGGTCCCGAAGGTCAACGCGATGCGATCGACGTTGTTGATGAAGCCGAGGCAGTTCGGCCCTTCGACCGCGATGCCGTGGTCGCGGGCGATGCGCGCGATCTCGTCTTGCAGCGCGCGGCCGTCCGCGCCTGCCTCGGCGAAGCCGGCCGCAAAGATGACGATGGCGCCGACGCCGCGCGCCGCGCAACCCTTGACCGCGTCGAGGATGCCGGCGCGCGGGATCGCCAGCACCGCGCAATCCACGCCCTGCGGCAGGTCGGCGGCCGAGGGCAGGCAGGGCCGCCCGTTGATCTCCTTGCGGTTGGCATTGACCAGATGGACGTCGCCCGTGAACGCAAAGCGATCGAGATTGCCGAGCACGGCGCCGGCGAGCGAGCCCGGCGTGGCGGATGCTCCTACCACTGCGACCGAGCGCGGATTCAGCAGGCGCTCGATCGCCGACCGGCCGGGCCGCGCCGCCTCAGTCATCGCGCCGGTATCCGCCGAGGCCGGGCCGAAAGCTCTTCTCGTCGAGGAACTGGGTGAGTCCCTTGGCGCGGCCGGCCTCGGCGTCGAGGAAGCGCAATTGTCCCTGCTTCGCCTGCAGGTACTCGTCGGAGAGCTCCCAGGCCATGCCTTGGACGTGGCGCACTGCGGTCTTGCCGGCGCGCAGCACCGTGGGGTTCTTGCCGAGCAGCTCGATCGCCAGCGCCTTGGTATGGGCGCGCAGCTTGGCGCGCGGCACCGCCTCGTTGACTACGCCCATCTGCGCGGCCTTGCGGCCGTCGAAGGTGCGGCCGGTCATCACGTAGTACATGGCGTCGCGCAGCGACATGGTTGCCGCCAGCGCGCGGGTGACGTTGCCGCCAGGAATGATCCCCCAGTTGATCTCGGACACGCCGAACGGCGCGTCCTCGGCGGCGATCGCGAGATCGCAGGCGACCAGCGGCGTGAAGGCGCCGCCGAAGCACCAGCCGTTGACCATTGCGATGGTCGGCTTGGAATAGTTCATCAGCATCTTCCATTGCCACTGCCAGGCCGAGCGGCGGGCATGCAGCTGCTCGACATAGGGCAGCGGGTCGAGCGCGCGAAAATATTCGCGCAGGTCCATGCCGGCCGAGAACGAGTCGCCGGCGCCGGTCAGCACCAGCACGCCGGCCGACTTCTCCAGCTCGACCGCGTCGAGCACCTGGACCATGTCGTTGTTGAGCGGCGGGTTCATGGCGTTGCGCTTCTCGGGTCGGTTGAGCGTGACCCAGGCGATGCCGTCCTCGACCTCGACCAGCACGTTCTGCCAGGGGCCGAGCTTCTTCGCCTTTTTGCTTGCGGCCTTCGCGGTGGGCTTCTTGTTCGCCATGACCTGTCCTTTCAATCACGCGACGACTGGCGCTGTGCCTGCCGGATGGCGGCCAGCACCCGTCGCGGCGTCAGCGGCGTTTCGTTGACCTCGGCGCCGAGCGGGGCGAGGGCGTCGCGCACCGCGTTGGCGATGGCGGCGGGCGGCGCGATCGCGCCGCCTTCGCCCATGCCTTTGACGCCATACTCGGTGTGTGGCGTCGGCGTGCAGAGGTGCGCGATCTTGATCGCCGGCAATTCGGCGGCGCCGGGCACGAGATAGTCGGCGAGCGTGCCGACCAGCGGCTGGCCCTGCTCGTCGTAGGGGATCTCCTCGTAGAGCGCGGTGCCGATCCCCTGCACGACGCCGCCGCGCACCTGGCCGTCGACGATCATCGGATTGATCATGGTGCCGCAGTCTTCCGCCACCGCGAAATCGAGCAGCTCGATCATGCCGGTCTGCGGGTCGACGGCGACGACGGCCGCGTGGGTCGCGTAGGAGTAGACCCCGGTGTCGATGCCGGGCTGGTAGGTGGCGGTGACGCTGAGCAGCGGCTCGACCCCGTGCGGCAGCGCTTCCATGCGCAGATGGGCGACGCGGGCGATCTCCTCGATGGCGACGGCGCCGCTCTGGCCGACAACCTTGCCGCCTTCGCAGCGGACGCTGGCGGCGTCGCATTGCAGCAGGTGAGCGCCGATCTTGAGGATCTTCTCCCGCAGCAGCCGGCTGGTGCGGGCGACCGCGCCGCCGGCCATCACGATGCTGCGCGACGCGATGGTGCCGTTGCCGAACGGCGACACGCCGGTATCGCCGTGCCGCACCGAGATCTTGGCCGGGTCGATGCCCAGCTCCTCGTAGGCGATCTGCGACAGCGTGGTTTCGAGACCCTGGCCATGCGACTGGATGCCGACCAGCAGCACCAGCGTCCCGTCGGGCATCAGCGACGCCGTGCAGCTCTCGTAGCCGGGGATGAACGGGCTGCCGCGGCTGACCCATTCGCCGCAGCCGTGACCGGTCTGCTCCGAATAGCAGGCGAAGCCCACGCCGATCAGCCGGCCGTCGGGCTCGCCGTTTCGTTGGCGCGCGCGTACCGCCGCAAGATCGATGGTCTCGGCGCACAGCTTGACCGCGCTCGGATAGTCGCCGTTGTCGAATTTCAGGTTGGCGACGGTGGTGTACGGCATCTGCTCGGACCGGACCATGTTCTCGATGCGCACCTCGAGCGGATCGCGCCCGACCGCGCGCGCGACCTCGTCGATCGTGCGCTCGATGGCAAAGCACGCGCCCGGCCGTCCGACCCCGCGATAGGGCCCGATCGGCGCCTTGTTGGTGGCGACCGTGTAGGTCTTCACCCGATAGTCGCGGATGTCGTAGGGCCCCGGCAGGTTGCGCGCCGCCATGCCGGTCTCCAGGAACGGTCCGTTCGGCCACATCGCATAGGCGCCGCCGTCGACGATCAGCTCGACGTCGATCCCAAGCAGGCGGCCGCGTCGGTCGGCATAGGCGGCGACCCGATACTGGTGATCGCGGGTATGGGTGGACGCGAGAAAATGCTCGCCGCGGTCCTCGACCCAGCGCACCGGATGGTCCACTTCGAGCGCCAGCGCGGCGATCACCGCCTCCTCGGGCGACAGCCGCGCCTTCGAGCCGAAGCCGCCGCCCACGTCCGGCGCGATCACCCGGATGCGCCGTTCCTCGAGATCGAGCACCTCGGCCAATCCCAGCCGGATGATGTGCGGGACCTGCGTCGAGTTGTAGACCACGAGCTCATCGAGCCGATGGTCGCGATGGGCGAGCACCGCGCGTCCCTCGAGCGGCACCGCGACCTGCCGGTTCATCCGGTAGCTGCGGCGCACGACCACGTCGGCGGCGCGCGCCACCGCCTCGATGTCGCCGCCGCGGAACTCGCGCTCGATGAACAGATTGTTGCTCCAGCCTTCGTGCACCAGGCTCGGCGCCTTGCCCAGCGCGGAAGCAGCGTCGATCACGGCAGGCAGCACGTCGTATTCGACGGTCACCGAGGCCGCCAGGTCTTCGGCTTCGGCGCGCGTCGGCGCCACGCAGGCGGCGACGACCTCGCCGACGAACCGCACCTTCTCCTTCGCGAGCGGCGGATATCCCGACACCTTGAAGCCGGGCACCTGCGGGATGGCGCGCAGCTCGGCGAGACGCGGCAAGTCCTTGGCGGTGAACACCTGCCCCGATGCGTCGGGTGGAACGGCAATGCCCTTGATGCGGGCATGCGCGTGCGGGCTGCGCACGAACGCGACCTCGTGCGTGTTGGGGAGCTTGACGTCGGCGACGAATTGTCCGCGGCCGGCGAGATGGCGCGCGTCCTCCTTGCGCAACAGCGCCGCGCCGACGCCCGCCCGGTGATCGGTTGCGGCCTGCATCATGCGGTGGCCTCGTGCGCGCGGCTGTCGCCGTCGGCATCGCCGGCAAGCTCGGCCGCCGCCGCCGCAATGGCGGTCACGATGTTGGTGTAGCCGGTGCAACGGCAGATGTTGCCGGCGAGCCCCTTGCGGATCTCGGCCTCCGACCCGGCGCGCCCGCGGCGGATCAGATCGCGCGCCGTGATCAGCATCGCCGGCGTGCAGAAGCCGCACTGGAGTCCATGGTGCCGATGAAACGCCGCCCGCAAGGCCGCCATGATGCGATCGTCGCCGAATCCCTCGATGGTCCGAATCTCCCGCCCGTCGCAGGCGACCGCGAAGCTCAGGCAAGCGCGCACCGGCTCGCCCTCCATCAGGATCGTGCAGGCGCCGCAAACGCCGTGCTCGCAGCCGAGATGGGTGCCGGTGAGGTTGCGTCGCTCGCGCAGGAAGTCGGCGAGCGACAGCCGCGGCGGCACGTCGTCGGCGACCGGCTTTCCGTTCACCCGCAGGCGGATCTGGGTCATGGTAGCGCCTGCGACAAGGCGCGCATGGTCATCGCGGTGTGCAGGCTCGACTTGAAGTCGTCGAAGTCCTGCGCGGCGAGGTCGTCGGCGATCGCGCGCTGGCGCGCGCTCGCGCTGCTTTCGTCGTCGAGCGCGAGCTCGGAGGTTTCCTCGAGCACGATCGGTGCGCCATCGACCGCGCCGAGCACCACGCGCGCGTAGCCGCGGGCCGGATCGCGCACGACGGCGGCGATGGAATTGGCGAATTCTCCCGACTTGCGGCAGAACTTGGCAAATCCCCAGCTTGCGCCGGCGGCGAGCTTGCGGATGCGCACGCCTTCGATGATCTCGTCGCGGCCGCGCACGGTCTCGTAGATGCCGGTGGTGAAATCGGTCGCGCTCACGGAACGTGGGCCGGGAGGCCCGCGCAGCACCACCTGGGCGTCGAGCGCCGCCATCACCGTCAACCAGTCGGCCGCCGGATCGGACAGCGCCAGGCTGCCGCCGATGGTGCCGCGGGTGCGCACCGCCCGGTAGGCGAGGTTGGCGGCGACGCTCGGCATCAGCCCGCGCGACGGATCGGGCACCAGAGCGTCCTCGATCGCCGCGTGGGTGACGCAGGCGCCGAGCCAGATGGTGCCGCCATCGTCGGAGACCGCGCGCAGCTCGTCCAACCGCTCGATGTCGACGATCAGCTCGGGCGAGGCCACCCGCAAGTTCATCATGGCGACGAGCGATTGCCCGCCGGCCATCACCTGCGCGTCGCGATCGGTTCCGGCGAGAATGCCGATCGCCTCCGCGAGGCTGGTCGGCCGGACATAGTCGAATGCGGCGGCCTTCATGTCACCCCTTGAGCAGCTCGATCGCCGCCTTGTGCATACGCTTGTCGCCGGCCGCGATGACGCGGCCGCCGGCATGGGGCGCGCCGCCCTCCCAGCTGGTGATCATGCCGCCGGCGCCGACGATGATCGGGACCAGCGGCAGCACGTCGTAGGGCTTGAGCTCGGTTTCGATGACGAGGTCCACGTGGCCTGCCGCCAGCATGCAATAGGCGTAGCAGTCGCCGCCGTAGCGCGAGAGCCGCACCGCGTCCTCGACCCGGCCGAAGCTGTTGCGGTCGGCGTCGTTCATCAGCCGCGGGCTGGTGGTGAACAGGACCGCTTCCGAGAGCCTGGCGCACGGGCGCGCCCGCAGATCGCGCTCGCCGGCCGGACCGCGATAGCGCGCCGCGCCGCCGCCGCCGCTGAAGCGCTCGCGGGTGAACGGCTGGCTCATCATTCCGAACACCGGCTCGCCCGACCGCAGCAGGCCGATCAGCGTGCCCCAGGCCGGCATGCCGGAGATGAAGGACTTGGTGCCGTCGATCGGGTCGAGCACCCAGACGTATTCGGCGTCGGCGCGCTCCTGCCCGTATTCCTCGCCGACGATGCCGTGGTCCGGGAACGTGCGGCGAATGAGCGCGCGCATCGCCGTTTCGGCGGCGTGGTCGGCCGCCGTCACCGGGTCGAAGCTGCCGCCTCGGCCCTTGTCCTCGATGGTCAGCGCGGTGCGGAAAAACGGCAGGATGGTCTCGCCGGAGACGGTTGCAAGCTCGTTCACGAAGGCCGCGAAATCGATCGCCGGCATGCCCTGCGCCTCCCCCCAAATCTCACCCAACGACCTATCGGAGACCCGCATGGCGGGCAACCGCCGTGCCGGCTTGTCGGCGTGGCGGCGCCGTGCGACCTAGCATCCGCCGGCCAGCGCTCGGTCGGTCCAAGGCCGGGTTCATGAGCATTCCAAGTCGCAGCGCGCCGAGCTTGGGCGCGGCCGTCGTCGCGCTCGTCTCGATCTACATCGTCAGCCAGTTCCTGCGCAATTCGGTCGGCGTCATCGCTCCCGATCTGGCGATGGAGCTCGGCCTGTCGGCGGCCGAGATCGGCACCTTGTCGAGCGCTTTCTTTCTGGCGTTCGCGGCGGTTCAGCTTCCGTTGGGGATGGCGCTCGACCGGTTCGGCCCGCGCCGCTGTCTCGTGGTCTGCGCCGGCATCGCCATCGTGGGCGCGATCCTGTTCGCGTCGGCGACCTCGCCCGGCGGCCTCATCGTCGCGCGCGCATTGCTGGGGGTGGGCGCGGCGGCGTCCCTGGTGGCGCCGCTTTCCGTCTATGCGTGGAGATTTCCCCCGGAGCGGTTCGCGACGCTCGCCGGCCTGCAGGTCGGGCTCGGCACCATCGGCACGCTGATCGCGACCGCGCCGCTGGCGTTCTCGACCGCCGCCATCGGCTGGCGCGGCAGCTTCCTGGTGGTGGCGGCGGTCACCGCCGTGATCGGGATCGTCGTGGCGGTCACCGTCAGGGATGACGGCGAAGCGGCACCGCATGGCCGGCGCGAGACGCTCGGCGAGAGCGTCTTCGGCCTCCTGGAGGTCCTGCGCACGCCCTCGATCGGACGAGTGTTCATCATGAGCATGGTGGTCTACTCGTCGTTCGCGTTGATCGTCGGACTGTGGGGAGGGCCCTACCTGACCCACGTCTATGGCTACGATCTCGAAGAGCGCGGCAGCTTCCTGCTGATCCCGGTGCTGGCGCAAATCATCGGCTCGCTGCTCTGGGGTCCGATGGACCGCCTGGCGGGCAGCCACAAGCTGCCGGTGCTGGTCGGCGCGGGCGCGACCGCCGCGGCGCTGGCTTACCTCGCGATTGCCGGCACCGTGACGCCGCCGGCGGCGCTGGTCGCCTGGTTTGCCGCCTTCGGGTTCTTGTGCGCCTTCGGGGTGGTGCTGATCGGCCACGGCAAGGCGCTGTTCCCGCTGCACGTGGTCGGCCGCGCCCTCACGGTGCTCAACATCGGGTCGATGGGGGGGCGTGTTTCTGATGCAGATCGTCAGCGGATTCGTGATCGGGCTGTTTCCCACAGCTCCGGACGGGGCCTACGCGCTGGACGCCTACCGTCTCGTCTTCGGCCTGCAGGCCGCGTTTATCCTATTGGGCTCGCTGGTTTATCTTGGTGCCCGCGATCCCGCTCCGGGCTATGCGAAGGGCAGCCCTGCGCCCATCGCATAGAAAAATAGGTCATCACCGCTGACTATTACTCTTGCTATTTGTGCATCGCGGTGTATCTTGTTGCGGTGCGGTAGCGCCTCGCGTTACCGCCGCCCTCCTTGGGCGTTTCCTCCCTAGACTTGGGCCGCCTACTAACGTAGGCGGCCCCTTTTCTTGTCGAATCGGTTCCCGAGAGCCCCGTTCACTCGGCGGCGGCGCGATAGGGTCGCAACTCCTCGATCGGCAGCGCGCCGAGCCGCTCGGCGAGCGTTTCCAGATCGGCGGCCAGACCGGCAAACGACGGCGAGCGCTCGAAGCGGCGCTCGTCCATGTAGAGCGCCCGGTTGATCTCGAGCTGGATCGCGTGCAGGCCGGCGGCCGGATTGCCGTAGTGCTCGGTGATGAAGCCGCCCGCATAGGGCTTGTTGCGGCTCACCGAATAGCCCTGGCTGCGCAGCGTCGCCTCGATCGTTTCGGCGACCGCCGTGACGCAGCTGGTGCCGTAGCGGTCGCCCAGCACGACGTCGGCGCGCGGCCGCTCGTCCTTGGAGCCGGCGGTGGACGGCATGGAATGGCAGTCGATCAGCACCGCCGCCCCGAAATCGCGGTGCACCCGCGTGAACAGCCGACGCAATGCCCGGTGATAGGGCTTGTAGAGCCCCTCGATGCGGCGGATCGCGTCGTCGACCGGGATGCGCTGGCCGTAGATTTCCTGCGCGTCGCCGACCACCCTCGCGACGGTGCCGAGCCCCCCCGCCACCCGCATCGACCGGGTATTGGCGAACGACGGCAGGCGACCCTCGAACATGCGCGGATCGAGCTCATAGGGCTCCCGGTTGACGTCGACGTAGCAGCGCGGGAAATGCGCCCGCATCAGCGGAAAGCCGCGCCGCACCACCCCGAGCACGAGCTCGTCGACGAACGAATCCTCCGAGCGCCGCAAGGTCGCGGTGTCGAGCCGCGACGTGGTCAGGAAGGCGCGCGGGTAGATGTTGCCGCTGTGGGGCGAGTTGAATACCACCGGCCCATGCCATTCGGGCGGCTCGATGATCTCGAAGGGAGGGTCGAGCTCGTCTTTGACTTCGCGCATGACAGGGAGATCGGCCTTGGTGTGACCTGGCAGGAAGGGCACTCAGCGTCGCCTTTAAGGGCATCACTATCCCCGGAAACGCGCTATTGTCCATGGGGCGTTAGGCGGATGCCGGGCTCCTGCGGGGCGGGTTCACCCGATGTTTACCGGGTATCCGGCTTATGGGGGCCGAGGGAACAAACGGGGGCGGCGGCCTTGAGCTCGCCAGCCTCAACGGGCTGGACGATGGCGAAGATTCTCCTTGCCGAAGACGACACCGACATGCGGCGCTTCCTGGTCAAGGCGCTGCAGAACGCCGGCTACGACGTGATCTCCTACGACAACGGGCTTTCCGCCTATCAGCGGCTGCGCGAGGAGCCGTTCGAGCTCCTGCTCACCGACATCGTCATGCCGGAGATGGACGGGATCGAGCTCGCCCGCCGCGCCTCCGAGCTCGACCCCGACATCAAGATCATGTTCATCACCGGCTTTGCGGCGGTGGCGCTCAACTCCGATTCGGCGGCGCCCAAGAACGCCAAGGTCCTCTCCAAGCCGGTGCACCTGCGCGACCTCGTCAACGAAGTGCAGAAGATGCTGGCCGCTTGAGGCGGTAGGTTGGGTCGAGCCATCAGGGCGTAAACGCCCTTATGCTGCTCGACCCAACCTACATCCTGACTCCTACATCCTGAGTCCTGACCGCTGATTCACACAGCCGTCGTCAAACCGTTGAGTCGCTGTCAGACGACGCACGCATGGTCCGCCGTGATTCGACGGCGGAGGCCCAATGGCCGTCACCATGCGCAGGCGCGCGTCGCTGACGCGTCGCTCCTTCCTGTCGGCTGCCGGCGCGACCGCGGCGGTGGGCCTGCTGGACGGCATCGCCAAGCCCTCGCTCAGCCGCGCGGCCGATCGGCCGGTCATCACCCACGGCATCCAGTCGGGCGACGTGTCGATCGATTCCGGCATCGTCTGGGCGCGTGCCGACCGCCCCGCGCGCATGCTGGTGGAGGTCGCCACCACCGACAGCTTCAAGACCGTCCGTAGCGCGGTCTATGTCGACGCGCTGCCGGAAACCGACTTCACCGCCAAGGCACTGCTCGAAGGCCTGCCGGCCGGGCAGGACATCTTCTATCGCATCCGCTTCCAGGACCACGCGTCGCCGACGATTCTCGGCGAGCCGCAGGTCGGACGCTTTCGCACCGCGCCGAGCGAACGGCGCTCGGTCTCGTTCGTGTGGTCGGGCGATACTGCCGGCGGCGGCTGGGGCATCGATGAAGCGCGCGGCGGCATGCGCAGCTACGCGACAATGGCGCGATGCCGGCCCGATTTCTTCATCCATTGCGGCGACCACATCTATGCCGATTGCCCGATTGCGCCGCGGCTGCAGCTGCCGAACGGCGAAATCTGGAGCAACCTCGTCACCGAAGAGAAATCCAGGGTGGCGCAGACGCTGGCGGATTTTCGCGGCAACTACAAATACAACCTGCTCGACTTGAACGTGCGCAAGTTCAATGCCGAGGTCCCCCTGTTCGCCCAGTGGGACGATCACGAGGTCACCAACGACTGGTGTCCGGGCGTGCCGCTCGGATGGGACGGCTACGCCGACAAGAGCGCGCTGCAGCTCGCCGCGCGCGGATGCCGCGCCTTCCACGAATACATGCCGATGCGCGAAACGCTGGCGGAAGCCGGGCGCATCTACCGCAAGATCCCCTACGGACCGCTGCTCGACGTCATCCTGCTCGACATGCGCTCCTACCGCACGCCGGTCGGCGACGGCGACCGTCCCGACGAGGCCGGCCATATCCTCGGGCCGGCGCAGGCCCCCTGGCTCAAGCGCGAATTGATGCGCTCGCAGGCGACCTGGAAGGTGATCGCGGCCGACCTGCCGATCGGCGTGGTCAGCGCCGACGCGGTGGCGCAGGGCGATGGCCCGCCGCACGGGCGCGAGATCGAGATCGCCGAGCTCCTTGCCTTCATCAAGCACGCCGGCGTCCGCAACACGGTGTGGATCACCGCCGACATGCACTACACCGCCGCCAACTACTACGATCCGAACAAGGCGGTGTTCCAGGATTTCGAGCCGTTCTGGGAATTCATCTCCGGGCCGCTGCACGCCGGCACCTACCCGCCCGGCCAGCTCGACAACACCTTCGGCCCGCGCGCGGTCTACCAGAAGGGGTGCAGCAGGGAGCAGGGCGAGGATCTGGCGCCCTGCTTCGGGCTGCAGTTCTTCGGCCACGTCGCCATCGACGGCGCCACCGAGGCGATGACCGTCACGCTCAAGGACGTCGACGACCACGACCTCTGGTCGATCGAGATCGAGCCGCGGATGGAAAAATGGTCGCGCGGTTCGCCCGCAATCCGAAGTTGACCCGCGCCGCCTTCATGGCCGGCCGAAACACAACCGTCACATTCCGGAGCTACGGTCCGGCCTTTCCCACCATCGGAAGAGGACCCTTGCCATGCGCCGATTCCTCGCTGCGGCAGCCGGACTGGCGGCTTCGATCGCCGCCTCGACAGTTCATGCGCAAACGGTCTACCCGATCGACCGCGCCGACATCCTGGTCGGCGCGCGCTTCGATTTCAAAGTCGAGTTTCCCGGTCTCGCCGACCCGAGCAAGGTGACCGTCACGCTCAACGGCGAGGACCATGCCAAGGTGTTCGGCAAGGCTGCGGCCTTCATCGAACGCGAGGAGGGCAAGGACCAGTCGGCGCTGCTGCTGCGCGACGTGTCGCTGGCGCAGCCCGGCGGCTACCGGGTGCGGGTGACCGACGGGACGAATAGCCGCGAACTGTCCTGGAACGTCTACGACACCGGCGCGCGCAAGGCCAAGAACGTCATCCTGTTCATCGGCGACGGCATGTCGCCGGCGCACCGGATCGCCGCCCGGCTGCTGACGAAAGGCATCGCGGAAGGCAAGGCTTTCGGCAAGCTCGCGATCGACGACATGCCGCAGATGGCGCTGGTGGCGACCGCCAGCTCCGACTCGATCGTCACCGATTCGGCGAATTCCGCGAGCGCCTACGCGACCGGCCACAAGTCGGCGGTCAACGCCATGGGGGTCTATGCCGACCGCACCGCCGACCCGTTCGACGATCCGCGGGTCGAGAACATCACCAGCCTGGTCCAGCGAAGGCTCAAGCTGGCGGTCGGCGTCGTGACCAATACCGAGATCGAGGACGCCACGCCCGCCGCGATGGTCGCGCATATCCGCCGCCGGGTCGAATACGATCGTATCGTCGAGCACCTGTTCGCCGCCAAGCCCGACGTGATCATGGGCGGCGGCCTCGCCAACTTCCTGCCGAAGTCCGCCGAGGGCTCGAAGCGCAAGGACGAGACCGATTTCGTCGCCCGCTTCCGCGAGGCCGGCTATCCGGTCGCGATGACCGGCGCCGAGATGACGGCGATCGCCGACCAGCCCACGACCAACCGGCTGCTCGGGCTGTTCACGCTGGGCAACATGGACGGCGTGCTCGACCGCAAGTTCCTCAAGGGCGGCACCGTGAAGAAATTTCCCGAGCAGCCGGATCTGACCGAGCAGGTCGGCGCCGCCTTGAAGATCCTGTCGCGCAGCGACAACGGCTTCTTCCTGATGGTCGAGTCCGGCCTTATCGACAAATACTCGCATGTCCTCGACTTCGAGCGCGCGGTCTACGACACCATCATGCTCGACAACGCCGTGCGGCTCGCCCGCGACTGGGCGCGCGGGCGCGGCGACGACACGCTGATCATGGTGGTCGCCGATCACAACCACCCGATCGGCCTGGTGGGGACCATCGACGACGACATGTCGTCAACTCCCAATGCTCCGATGCGCGAGCGCGTGCGGGTCTACGGGCAGGCCGGAGTCCCGAACTATCCGGCGCCGGACGCCGAGGGCTATCCGCCGCGTGTCGACGTCA
>JBEVIH010000246.1:0-28745 GCA_040510815.1 Xanthobacteraceae bacterium
TGCGCGACGCGCTCAAGCGGCTGGGCGGCGCGCACGGCGTCGACGTGGTGTACGACGCGGTTGGCGGGCCCTACAGCGAGCCGGCGCTGCGCTCGCTGGCCTGGGAGGGCCGGCATCTCGTGGTCGGCTTCGCGGCCGGCGAGATTCCGAAGCTGCCGCTCAATCTGGTGCTGCTCAAGGGCTGCGCCGTGCTCGGCGTGTTCTGGGGCGCCTGGGTGCGGCACGACCCGGCGGCCTACCGGGCGGCGCTCGACCAGCTCGCCCATTGGTGCGCCGAAGGCAAGCTCTCGTGCCACGTCGACAAGGTCTATCCGTTGGCGCAGACGCCATTGGCGATCAAGGCGCTCGCCGAGCGCAAGGCGATGGGCAAGCTCGTGGTCAAGCCGTAATGCGGCTACGCGCCGCCCTTGAGCCGCGCGATCTCGTGCTGCGCCGCCTCGCGATGCTCGGGGCGCATGTGGCCCGCCACCATGCGCAGCGCCGTGAGCAGCACCGCGGCATCGTCGGTGTAGCCGAGCATCGGTAGCACGTCGGGGACGCCGTCGAACGGCAGCACGAAATAGGCGAGCGCGCCGACGAGCGCCGCCTTCACCTGCAGCGGCGTCGCGCGGTCGAAGGCGCAGTAGTAGGCGGCGAGCAGATCCTCGGCGAACGGCAGCGTTGCCGCCACCCGCTTGGCCTTGGCGCGGAGGTCGCGGCGAACGCGCTCCTCGTCGCGCCGGCCGGGCCGGTCGGCGCCGTCGCCGGCCGCAAATTCGTTCCACGCTGCGCTACGCTCCGACCGCATGTCGATATCTCCGCTGCCCGCCTAGATGGTTGCCGCCATGGCGGTCCGCAATGACCTCCTCCAATACCATGAGCACCTGACGCACGGAGTCACCTGAGACAGGCCGGACTCGGCCGGAGGAGCAGCGGCGCTCAGGACGCAATCTGCTCCATCGCCTCGGCGAGCTGGATGTCGCGCTCGGTGACCCCGCCGGCGTCGTGGGTCGCCAGCGTCACCTCGACCTTGTTGTAGACGTTGAACCACTCGGGATGATGGTCGAGCTTCTCGGCAATGAGCGCCGCGCGCGCCATGAAGCCGAAGGCAGCGTTGAAATCCTCGAACGTGAACTTCTTGCTGATGGCATCGCGGCCTTTGACGTCGCTCCAGCCGTTGAGCTTGGCGAGCGCGGTTTTGCGGGCTTCCCGGGTCAGTTTCTCAGGCATGATCCGAACCTCATGAGCTTTCCGTATTGTGCCCTATCCATGCCGGCGAGTCGATTTGCTTTGCGCCTGCCGCGGACCACGCCGGCGAGCAACATCTTGTTCCCTATCAATGTTGCTGCCCCGCCGATCTGGCAGCCCGGGGCTCGCAAGCCGATACCCGCGCAACTATCTGATTCGAGCCATCCCAACCCTCGGCGAGGCGCACATGTCCTGGTCCATCAATATCGGCACGATCGCCGGTACCGCAGTCCGCGTCCACATCACCTTCCTGTTGTTCCTGGGCTGGATCTTCTTCGCGACCTACGTCGCCGAAGGACCCGAGGCCGCCATGGCGAGCCTCGTGTTCATGGTCCTCTTGTTCGCGTGCGTGCTGGCGCACGAGTTCGGCCACATCTTCACGGCGCGCGCCTTCGGCGTGCCCACGCCGGATGTGACGCTGCTGCCGATCGGCGGCGTGGCGCGGCTCGCGCGCATGCCCGAGGAGCCGCGCGAGGAATTCCTGATCGCGATCGCGGGTCCGCTGGTGAACGTTGTGATCGCCTTCGGCCTGGTGCTCATCGCCGGCGCCCGTCTCAAGGCGGGCGACCTCGCAATCATGGACAGTGCGAACGTCTCGCTGGTCGATCGGCTCGCCGCGGTGAACATCTTTCTCGCCTTGTTCAACATGATCCCGGCCTTTCCGATGGACGGCGGCCGCGTGCTGCGGGCGCTGCTGGCGACCCGCATGGGCTATGTGCGTGCGACCGAGATCGCGGCCTCGATCGGCCAGGCCGTCGCCTTCGCGCTCGGCTTCATCGGGCTGTTCTACAATCCGCTGCTGATCTTCATCGCCATCTTCGTCTACCTGGCGGCGGCATCCGAAGCCCACATGGTGGCGATCCGGGCGATGGCGCGCGGCGTTCCGGTGAGCAGCGCGATGATGACACAGTACGCAACGCTCACGCCGGACGCGCCGGTCGAAGATGCGGTGCAGACCTTGCTGCGCACCAGCCAGAACGAATTTCCGGTGATCGACCGTGCCGGCATGTTGGCCGGCGTGCTCGGCCGCAGCGATCTCATCCGTGCGCTCAAGCAACACGGCCCCGATGCACGCGTGGCCGAGGCGATGGCGAGCGATGTCCCGACCGTGAGCTACCGCAGCCCCCTCGAGGAAGCATTCCGCCTCCTGCAGGAGAGATCGGCGCCGGCGGTCGCGGTGGTCGATGGCGCCGGTCGCCTGGTGGGGCTCGTCACCCCTGAAACTGTCGGCGAGATGCTGGTGCTGCAGGAAGCCATGCCGAAGGGCCTGCAGCTCAAGCCTTGGAATCAACGGGCGTAAAAGGACGATGTCCGCATCTCGCGCAGCGCAATGCGGGAATACCCCCGGACTTCCCTGCGCTCCATCCGGGCTACGGCTAGGCTGACTTCCGGAGCGGCGCGAATTCCTGCGTCTGCGGCGTCCGCGCCTTGGTCGAATAATACGACGCGTTCTGTTCGCCGCGCAGCGCCTCGCGCGTGAACTGGATCAGGTGATGGGCGATGAAGCCCATGCCGAGCACCGCGTCGATCTGGCCGCGCCGCATCGCGTGGCGCGCCGCGCGCCAGAACGGCTTTCGGTAATCCGACAGGATGCCGATATGCACCACCACGCGGAACGCCAGCACCAGCGCGCCCGACAGGTTCGACCAATTGAGCTTGCCGCGCGCCGGCGGGATCATCCGGTTCACGTAGGTCGAGTCGACCTGGTGGTGGAAGCGCGAGAACAGCCGCTCCGGATCGTTGGCGTAGGCGATGCAGCGGCGCCACATCGACACCACCTCGTCATACGGCCGCAGGAAGCGGACGTTGCTTTCCAGCGTCGGATCGTCCGCGATCCGGTCCGTCTTGGCGAGCCGGTCCCACAGCGGCGTCTTCGGCAGCGCCTGCAGCAGGTTGATGGTCAGCATCGGGATCTGGGAGACGTCGATGAAATCCTTGAGCCGGCCTTCGGTGTCGTCCGAATCGGTGTCGAGCCCGAGAATGATGCCGGAGGTGACCTCCAGGCCGTAGTCGTTGAGCGTCTTGATCGACGCCATCATCGGCACCGCGTTGTTCTGGTCCTTGCGCATGGCCTTGAGCGCGTCGGCCTCCGGCGTCTCGATGCCGACGAACAGCCCGAGGAACGAGGCCTCGCGCATCAGCGCCAGGATTTCCGGCTGCTTGGCGATGTTGAGCGTCGCCTCGCAGGCGAATTGCAGCGGATAGTCGTGCTGCTTCTGCCACGCCACCAGGTGCGGCAGCATGTCCTTGGTGGCCTTGCGATTGCCGATGAAATTGTCGTCGACGAAATAGACCACCGGCGGATGCCCCTTCTGCTTGCGCATGGCATCGAGCTCGGCGGTGACCTGCGCCGCCGTCTTCAGCCGCGGCTGCCGGCCGTAGAGATTGGGGATATCGCAGAACTCGCAGAGATAGGGACAGCCGCTCGAGAACTGCAGGGTCAGCATCAGGTAGCTCTTGAGCGGGATGAGATCGTAGGCGGGGATTGGAAACTGTTGCAGCGGGAGCCGCTCTTTGGTTTCGAAGCGCACCTGCGCGGGCGGCCGCGCCGCGCTCTCGTCGAGCAGTGCGATGATTTGATCGGTGGCGTCTCCCATCTCGCCGATATGGAGATAGTCGATATCCGGATACATTTCGGGCGAGGCGGAGGCCGAAGGGCCGCCCAGCATGACGACCTTGCCGGCCGCGTGCGCCCGCTCGGTGATGCTGTGGATCTGCGGCGCCTGGACGTGCATGCCGCTGACCACCACGACGTCGGCCCATTCGAACTCGGCGGCGGTCGCCTTGCGGATGTTCTCGTCGACGAAACGGACCGGCCACGCTTCCGGCATATAGGCGGCGATCAGCAGCAGGCCCTGCGGCGGCATGAAAGCGCGCACGCCTTTCATCAACCGGTAGGCGTGGTTGAACGTGCCGAAGGCGGGCGTGTAGTGCGGAAACACGCACAGGACCCGACGCTTGTTCTTGACGGGAACCGAATAGCGCACGCGTCCTCCGATCTCTCCGGCCCATGGTCGCCTCCCCGGGGGCGGGACGCAAGGGGCGTTTCGCGGCCGAAAAAGGGACTGTTACGGCCCACAATGGTGCATTGCGTCTTTCGACTTGGTGACTATATTCCCGGCGAATGCGGGCCCTTTGTGGCCCGCGATTGGTTTTTCACAAACCCCATGAAGCTCCGCAACCTCGGCATCATCGCCCACGTCGACCACGGCAAGACCACCTTGGTCGACCGGCTGCTGCAGCAGTCGGGCGCCTTCCGCGACAACCAGCGGGTGGCGGAGCGCGCGATGGATTCGAACGACCTCGAGCGCGAACGGGGCATCACCATCCTGTCCAAGGTGACCTCGATCCTCTGGGACGACACCCGCATCAACATCGTCGACACGCCGGGCCACGCCGATTTCGGCGGCGAGGTGGAGCGCATCCTCAACATGGTGGACGGGGCACTGGTGCTGGTCGACGCCGCCGAGGGGCCGCTGCCGCAGACCAAGTTCGTGGTCTCGAAGGCGCTCAAGGTAGGGCTCAAGCCGATCGTCATCATCAACAAGGTCGATCGGCCCGACGCGCGGCCGATCGAGGTGGTCAACGAGGTGTTCGACCTGTTCGCCGCGCTCGACGCCAGCGAAGAGCAGCTCGATTTCCCGATTCTCTACGGCTCGGCCAAGGAAGGCTGGATGGCAGCCGCGCCCGTGGGGCCGAAGGACCAGGGGATGATGCCGTTGTTCGACCTCGTCGTCCGCCACGTCGCGCCGCCGACCGTCGAGGACGGCGCGTTCCGCATGCTCGGCACCATCCTGGAGGCCAATCCCTATCTCGGCCGCATCGTCACCGGCCGCATCAGCTCGGGCGCCGTGAAGCCGAACCAGACCGTCAAGGTGCTCGACCGCAATGGCCTCCTGATCGAGGAAGGCCGCCTGACCAAGGTGCTCGCCTTCCGCGGCCTGGAGCGCACCGGCGTGGAAGAAGCCTCTGCCGGCGACATCGTGGCGATCGCCGGGCTGCCGGAGGCGACGGTGTCGCACACGATCTGCGCGCCGGAGGTGACGTTCCCGCTTCCCGCGCAGCCGATCGATCCGCCGACCTTGGCGATGACGTTTCGCATCAACGATTCACCGCTCGCCGGCACCGAGGGCGACAAGGTCACCGGCCGCATGATCCGCGACCGGCTGCTGCGCGAGGCGGAAGGCAACGTCGCGCTGCGGATCGGCGAATCGATCGAGAAGGATTCCATGGAGGTCGCCGGCCGCGGTGAATTGCAGCTCGGCATCCTGATCGAGACCATGCGGCGCGAGGGCTTCGAGCTGTCGGTGTCGCGGCCCAAGGTGTTGTTCGAGCGCGATGCCCGGGGCGAAATCCTGGAGCCGATCGAGGAAGTCGTCATCGACGTCGACGAGGAGCATTCCGGCATCGTCGTGCAGAAGCTCGCCGAGCGCAAAGCCGAGATGACCGAGATGCGCCCCTCGGGCGGCGGACGGGTGCGGCTCGTGTTCCACGCGCCGACGCGCGGCCTCATCGGCTATCAGGGCGAGCTGCTCACCGACACCCGCGGCACCGCGGTGATGAACCGCCTGTTCCACGCCTATGGTCCGTACCGGGGCGAGATCGTCGGCCGCCGCAACGGCGTCCTGATCTCCAACGACGCCGGCGACGCCGTCGCCTACGCGCTCTGGAACCTGGAGGACCGCGGGCCGATGATGATCGAGCCGGGCTGGAAGGTCTATCGCGGCATGATTGTCGGTGAGCACACCCGCGGCAACGACCTGGAAGTGAACGTGCTCAAGGGCAAGAAGCTCACCAATATCCGCACCCATTCCAAGGACGAGGCGGTGCGGCTCATCCCGCCGATCCAGATGACCTTGGAGAAGGCGCTCGCCTACATCTCGGACGACGAGCTGGTCGAGGTGACGCCGAAATCGATCCGGCTGCGCAAGAAGCTGCTCGATCCCAACGACCGCAAGAAAGAGGAGCGGCGCAAGGAGGCGGAGCGGGTGTGATATCCTCCCAGCCGACGGGAAGCTGACCGGAGGCTCAGTCATGCACATCGACGCCAGTCCCGCCGAGGCCCGCACCATCCTCAAGGCGATGCTCGCGGTCGCGGACGCCGGACCGGCGGTGACGGCGGCGGATCGCGCCAGCATCGTGGCCGCCGCGCGTTACATCTTCCGGCTCGATCTGCCGCCCGACCTTGCCGGACTGACGCCGCCGTCGCGGCAAGACCTTCAGGCGCTGGCGGGCAAGCCCGATCTCGCCACCGAGGCGGTGCGGTTCGCCACCGTGATGGCGTTCGTCGACGGCACCCTCGACCACGCCAAGCTCAAGGCGGTGCTCGACCTGGCCGCGACGCTCGGCGTCAAGGCCGACTTCGTCACCGACATTGCCGAGGTCGCGCAGGGCCATTTGCGCGACGCCACCGCCCACATGATCCGGGCGAACCTGGAAAGTCTCACCGGCAAGCCCTGGACGACCGACGGCGACGCGATGGCGTGGTTCCAGCCCTACAAGGGCGCCAATGCCGATCCGGCGCTGGCAGCGCGCTTCCATGCGCTGGCCAAGTTGCCCGACGAGACTTTCGGGCATGCCTTCGCGGTCTTCTACCTCAGCCAGAAATACGCTTTCCCGGGCGAAGAGCAGGCGCTCAATTTCAGGTTCGCGGCGCCCCACGACTCCTCGCACATCCTGGCGGGCTACGACACCACGCCGCGCGGCGAGCTGCTGGTGTCGACCTTCACGGCCGCCATGCATCGCAAGGAGGCGATGTCGGGCCACGTCCTGCCGGTGATCTTCAGTTGGCACCTCGGCATTGCGCTCAACGAGCTGGCCGGCGCCGCCAAGGGGGCGATGGACCCGCAGGAATTCTGGCACGCCTGGGCCCGCGGCGAAGCGATGAAGGTCGACCTGTTCGGACCGGCCTGGGATTTTTGGGCGGCGACGCGGGAGCCGATCGCCGCGGTGCGGGCGCGCATCGGGCTTTCGCCCGAGTGATTCGATCGCGGCGCGCCGGTGAAGGGGCCGCGATGCCCCGTCGCCGGGCCTCGGACGCGCCCCCGCCGAATTTTGTCAGGCCAGCGTGTCGTTGCTGCCACATCCCGTTAGGCCGCGAACTTGTCTCGATTTTTTGCGGGTTTGCGAACCCTTCCAGGCTGCCGATGGCGGTCAATCCACACCAACGGCGGCCACTGTTAACCTACGGTTAAACATAGCCCTTGCATGGGCACGGCCGTGCTTGCTTCAATCCAAGCATGAGCACGACCCTCATCGAAGTCCGACGCGCCAAGCCGTGCGATGCCGCGGCGATCGCGTCGACTCATGACGATGCCTGGCGGGGCGCCTATCAAGGCGTCATTCCCGGGCCGGAGCTCGACAAGCTGATCAATCGCCGCGGCCCGGACTGGTGGGACAGCGCCATCCGCAAGGGCAGCCGGATCGCGATCCTCGCGTTCGGCGACGTGGTGGCCGGCTACGCCAATTACGGCCGCAATCGCGCGCGCAGCCTCTACTACGACGGCGAGGTCTACGAGCTTTATCTGCGGCCCGAGTTCCAGGGGCTCGGCTTCGGCCGCAAGCTGTTCTCGGCAGTGCGGCGCGATCTGGTGCAGAGCGGGCTGCATAGCCTCGTCGTTTGGGCGTTGTCGGACAACGAGCCGGCCGTCGGTTTCTACCGCGCGCTCGGCGGCAAGGCCGTCGCCCGATCGTCCGAGCGTTTCGGCACCCGCGTCCTCGACAAGGTCGCCTTCGCCTGGAACGGCTGACACCGCCGATCACACTACCGTCACCGGCAGCCCCGCGCGCGTGCAAGCGGCGCGCAACGTATTCGCCAGCAGATAGGCGATCGTCATCGGCCCGACGCCGCCCGGCACCGGCGTGATCGCACCCGCGACCTCGGACACTTCGGCGAACGCGACATCGCCGACGATGCGCGACTTGCCGGCGTCGCCCGGCACGCGGTTGATGCCGACGTCGATCACGGTGGCGCCCCGCTTGACCCAATCGCGCCGCACCATCTCGGGCTTGCCGACCGCCGCGAACACCAGGTCGGCGCGGGCGCAGACCGCCGCCAGATCGCGCGTCTTGGAATGCGCGACCGTCACCGTCGCGTTCTCGGCGAGCAGCAGCTGCGCCAGCGGCTTGCCGACGATGTTGGAACGCCCGATCACCACCGCTTCGAGGCCGGCGAGCGACTCGTGCACCGACTTGGCGAGGCGCACGCAGCCAAGCGGTGTGCATGGCGCCAGCGCCGGCAGGCCCGACGACAGTCGCCCCGCATTCACCGGGTGGAAGCCGTCGACGTCCTTCCCCGGATCGATCGCGGCGATCACCTTGTGGGCGTCGATCTGCGGCGGCAGCGGGAGCTGCACCAGGATGCCGTGCACGGTCGGGTCGGCGTTGAGGCGGCCGACCAGGGCGAGCAGCTCGGCCTCGCTGGTGGTTGCCGGCAGCCGGTGGTCGAACGACCGCATGCCGCTGCCGGCGGTCATTTTCACCTTGCTGCCGACATAGACTTCGCTCGCGGCGTTGTTGCCGACCAGCACGACCGCAAGTCCCGGCGTGATGCCGCGGTCGCGCACCAGGCGGTGCACCGCGTCCGCGACCTGGCCGCGCAGGTCCGCGGCGATCGCCTTGCCGTCGATGATGTGTGCGGTCATGCCCCGCCCCTCGTGCCCGGTGATGACTCGAGCGCAGCTCACCCGCATTAGCGCATGTCCCGGAAAAGTGAGCACCGGTTTTCCGAAAAGGACATGCGCCGATCAAATTGAGGCTAAAGCGCATCCCGATTCAACGCAATCGGGATGCGCTTTAGCCGATCGCGCAGATTTTCTCCAGCGCCGCGGCAAGCGCGGCGCCCGCGCCGCCGATCTTCAAACGTTTGAGCCGCGCCGTCGTCCCCGCCACCAGGCTCACGTCGCGCGGCGCGACACCGAGCGTCCTGGCGATGAGCCTCGTGAGCGCGGCGTTGGCCTCGTTCTCGGCCGCGGCCGCGGTGACGCGCACCTTCAGGACGCTGCGGCCGTCCGCCAATCGCTCCACGCCGTCGATCCGATCGCGGCCGCCCCTGGGCGTAAGCCGCACGACCAGCACGAGGCCGTCCGCCTCGATCCGCCACGGCCTATTGGGATCGCTCACTCAGGCGAACGCCTGGATCCAGAGCCAGGAAATGAGCAGATCGAGGAACATGAGCCCGATGATGAGGATGACCGGCGAGATGTCGATGCCGCCGAGATTGGGCAGGACGGCACGAATGGGCCGCAACGCCGGTTCGGTGATCTGGTAGAAAAAGTTCCAGATCATGCGGACGGTGGGATTGTAGGCGTTGATGACGTTGAACGCGATCAGCCACGACATCACGGCCGCGGCGATCAGAATATAGATGTAGGTCCAGATCAGCGTATGGATGAGCCAGAGAAAGGGATTCGTCATTGGAATTCACCCCGAAAGGCCCGGCTGATGAATGGCCGCTGGCAGGTCGCATGACGCTTGATAGTCGCGTTGGCGAGCGTACGTCAACGCATCGGCCGGCGGGCATCGGCCACGACCCGGCAAGCCCGAATCCTTGACTCCATGGAGTCCGAGCCGTAAATGGCCGCATTCGCCGGCACCTGCAAGGTGCTCGCGTTTTGGCGGGGCCGTAGCTCAGTTGGGAGAGCGCCTCGTTCGCAATGAGGAGGTCAGGGGTTCGACCCCCCTCGGCTCCACCACCCGCCAAGCCCCGACAAAATCGGCAGCCTCCACCACTCCGGGGGCATCGCCGTCGGACGACTCGGCCCCCTCCTGCAATCTCCCACGGGGCCCCGCCAGACCGGCGGGCGACTTGGCCAGCCGCCGGGCGCTCCGAGCCGACAGCCGGACATCGCCCGATCATTTGCGCTTCGCCAGGGGCTTCGCGACGTCGCGGGCATGCTCGATGAAAAGCCGCGCGACCGGGCTGAGCGTGCGGTTCTTCAGCGTGACGATGCCCACCGACACGGGCGCCACCGGCAGCTCGATCGGCAAGACCCTGATCTCCGGGCGTCCGGTGGGAAACCTCAGGACCGAATCCGGAAAGATCGAGAGAAAGCGCCCGGTCGCCAGCAGGCTTATCCGCATCTCGGGGGCGACCGTGGCCACGGTCACGTCCGGATAGTCGATGCCGCTGGCGCGAAAGACCTCCTTCGTCACCTGCCCGGTCGGACTCTCCGGCGGCGGCAAGGTCCACGCTTCGTTCGTCAATTCGGCAAGCTTGATCCTCCGCCGCCGGGCCCACGGATTTTGCGCGCCCGCCGCCACCACATACGCGTCCGCAAAGAGACATTCGAAGTCCAACCGTTCGTCCGCCAGATCACCAAGTCTGCGCGCGACCAGGAGATCGACGGTTCGTTCGCTCAGATCCCGATGCAGCGCTTCCGCCGGCTTCACCAGGACATGAAACCTGATGCGTGGATGGCGCCGGGACAGCCGATCAACGATGGCGGAGACGAAACTCGTCGCCAGGATGGGGTTGCATGCGATCCGAACCTCCCCGGCCGTGGGATCGGCCATGAACTCGATGTTCTTCACCGCCTGCCGGAGGTCGTCGAACATTGCCGCACCGCCGTCGAGCAAGGCGCGGCCGTAGCTGGTGGGCTCGACCCCACGCGGATTGCGATCGAGCAGCCGCACGCCAATCGCGCGTTCGAGCTCGGTGATCGATCTGGAAATGGCCGGCTGCGTGGTGTGCAGGAGCGCCGCCGCCTTGTTCATGCTGCCGGCCTGCACGACGGCCATCAGGACATGCAGGTCGTGCAGCTTCATCCGGCGGCCAATCCGATCGCTGAGCTGCATCCGGCCACCTATTGCGGAAACAATATAGCCCTATCAGAACTTAGCATTATCCAAACATAAGCGCATTCCCTATCCTTCCGGCCGTCGCGCACGCGACGGGCGGCGTCGCAATTGACGCAAGCCTCCCCGGAGGAATTCGCGATGGCCGACCTTTCCCGCGACCGCCGTGCGACCGAAGACTGGAGCGCCAGGCAGTACCTCAAGTTCGAGGACGAGCGCACCCGCCCGCCGCGCGATCTCCTGGCGCAGGTACCGCTCGATTCTCCCAAGCGCGTGGCCGATCTCGGCTGCGGACCAGGCAACTCGACCGAATTGCTGATCGAGCGGTTTCCCCACGCGGAGGTGATCGGGGTCGACTCCTCGCCGGATATGTTGCGGCAGGCGCGCGCGCGGCTGCCACGCTGTACATTCGTCGAGGGCGATCTTTCAACCTGGCTGCCGGAGCCGGGCACCGATCTCCTGTTTGGCAATGCCGTGTTCCATTGGGTGCCGGACCATCCCAAGGTGCTGGCGCGGCTGCTGCGGTCGCTGCCGCCGGCCGGCGTGCTTGCCGTGCAGATGCCGGACAACACCAATGAGCCCGCGCTCATGCTGATGGAGAAGGTCGCGGCTGCCGGCCCGTGGAGCACCGCGATCGCGCAGGCCAATGCGGCGCGCAACGACCTGCCGCGGCCGGAGGACTACTACGATCTGTTGCGTCCGCTGTGCAGCCGCATCGACATCTGGCACACCCACTACAATCACATCATCGAGAGCCACGCGGGCGTGGTCGAATGGTTCAAGGGCTCGGGGCTGCGCCCGTTCCTCGCCCCGCTCGGCGCGGCGATGCGTGAGGCGTTCACTGCCAGGTACACCGATGAGATCCGGCTCGCCTATCCGGCACGTTCCGACGGCAGGGTCATGCTGAAATTTCCCCGCCTGTTCATTCTCGCGGTGCGATAGAGCCCATATGGAGCTCGCATTGAGCCGCGTCCCCTTGATCGTGTGACGTCGATCGAACATCGGCCGGCCCGCCGTCGGAGTTTCGGCGGCGGGCCAGATCGACGCGCGTGGGCGCGGGTTACCGCTTGCGTCCGCGGCGACCCCTCGCCTTGGCCGCGCGCTTGGCACGTCCCGGTGCGGCCGTTCGCGCGGGTCCGCGTGCCGTCCTGCCGCCTGCGTCAGCCATCAACTCGGGACGCAGCCTGGCCAGCTTTCGGCTATCCGGCAGGAGATCCGCGAAGCCGTCCAGCACCCGCGGGCCGGCACCTTCATCGCCGGCCGCGCGCGCTCCGCGCGCGCCTGCTGGCGCGGCCCGAGTGAGCGCCTGCAGCCGGCGGCACGCTTCACCAAGGTGATAGGCATCGCCGCCGAGCGCCACCCACTTGCCGACCTCGGGATGCATGACCAGGTCGGCCGCCTGGTTGTCGGCATCGCTCGTCGGGAAGTCGACGAACACGTCGACGCCGCCCTGCACGCCCACCGGCACGCCCTGCGCCGACCACCAGACCGCCACGTTGACGCGGTAGCGGCCCGGCCGCTCGAAGGCGAAGCCCTCCGTGCTCCAGAACACCTTCGTCGAGGCCGAGCGGCTCTCGCCGGCGTCGAGCTCGCCTATCTTCGCGTGCTCGCACACGATCGCGAAGGGCCTCACCGGACGCTCGCGTCCCTCGCCGTCGGCGACGGTGATCGACGCGAACAACGCCTCGGCGCTCACGTCGTTCGGCGCGCGCAGCGGCACGCCGCTGGTGTTTGTCATCGTCCACGACAGATCGAGCGGCTGGCCGAGCGCCACGCGCTCGCTCCCGGCCGTGACCGTCAGCGTCAGCTCCGAGGGTGCGAAGTCGTGCCGGTCGGCGGCTTGCGGCGCGCCGGTCGGGAACCAGCTCGCGAACGGCCATCCGCCCGGACGAATGACCGGATCCGGCATGTGGTTCAAGTGATGACGGACGGTGGTGTTGTGCGCGATCTTGATCTGATCCGGGAACACGCCGGGTTCGCCGGTGGCCGGACCGCCGAGCACGTCCGCCACGCTCGGTGTCGTGGTCATGATCGAGTTGTCGGCCGCCGTTTCCTGTTCCTGATGGATCTGATTCAGTGTGTGGGTCAGCTCGTGGGTCGCGCTGCGAAGGAACGCACGCGGCACGTCGCGCTGCTTCTTGTTCGCGGCCAGACCGAAGTTCGACGAGTCTCCGGTCGGGTAGCCGTCGTCCGAGAAACTGGCGCAGCCCTCGCGCGGGACGCCGATCGTGTCGAACATGACGCCGCGCCCACACCCCAGCTTCGCGGGTACGACGACCATGTGCACGCGCCATTCGACGTCCAGGTTCGTGGCCGGGTTGCGCACGGTCGTCATCAGCCCGTGCAAATCCCCGGAGTTCCAGCAGTTGGTGGGCACGACGCCGGCGGGGACCGGAACGTTGAGCTGGTCCTGAACCACCCTGAGATGCCAGCCGGTCCTCGCGAAGCAAGTGTCGAAGAACTCCGTGCCGCCACCGCCGTCAGGTACCGGCGCGGGGCGGACGGCTCCCACCAGCGTGTCGATTTCGAGCGTCGCGCGACGGAAGAACTTCGACACCCAGGCGAGGGTGACGCCGCCTTTCTCGACGCCGCCTTCGAACAGCCGGCCCTCGTAATACGGTCCGCCGGTCAGGGAGAACGGGAACGGTGCCGTCACTTTCGAGAGCTTCAACGTCACGGTGCGGGACGGCATGCTCGGGAATGTGCCCTTGAACGACCCGGCCGGCGGCTGCGTGTAGTTGAATTGCTCGGCGACGATCGTGAGCTCGCACTTCGCCGCAACCGGGACGAACGCCGGCGCCGAGACGCTCGTGACCTTGAGGTACGAGTGATAGCGGATGCGCGGAAAGATCGGGATATTCGGTTTGAGAACCGGAAGCGGGACGACCGGCGCATCGACGGCGCTCAGCGCACCGGCCACGCTCATGGGCGCCGATGCGCTCGGTGCTTCGTCCTCGTCCGCGTCAGGCGGGGCCACCGGCGGCACCGGGATGACCGGGGGGACGACCGGACCGATCACCGGCCGACGCGTGTAGAGATCGCCGCTCACGATCAGGTTGTCCGCTCCGCCGTCGGGCGCCGAGCGATCGACACGCAGCGTTCCTTCGAAGGTCACGAGGCTGGCCGTCGGGGTGAAATTGATCTGGTAGCAACCCTCTCGAAAGTCGAGCTTGCATGGCTTGATGGGCGGAATCGGCGGAATCGGCGGAACCGGCCCCGGTATCGGCACCGGTGGCGCATCGCCTGCCCCGTCGTCGCTGATGCGGATTTGTCGTGACAGCGGCACCAGCGGCTTCATGGCCGGGCCCGCCGATGTCACGGGCACCTTCGCGCTGCCCGATTCGTGCTCTGAGCAATTGCACATGTCGTCCTCTCCTCTAATGGGCAGACGATCGACACGAGCGGTCACTACCGGCGCGCGTGTTACGCGCGCCGGTAGGTCACAACACAACCTTCTGAATCGGTGAACTCGAATCGATCGCCGTGCAGTACGATCTGGTATTTGACGAGCTCGTCAGTGGCCGTCCCGACGACGAGCGTGTTCTCGCCCTCGAGGCGGTAGATTCCTGCGTCCCACCACACCATGCCCTGTTCTGGTCCACGCATGCCGCGATAGGTGCCGGTCGAGAACGTGAGCGTGGCCGGATACTTGTCCGCGCACGCCGCCGTGGTGGCTTTGGTCCACGTGCCGACCATGCTTCGAGCCTGTCCGTCTTTGTCAGGCATTGCTTGGCTCCCATCTCGTCGTTGCCTATAGCACGAAAAAGTGTATTCCTGCAAATATTAAATTTTAAGTTGTAGTATCGGAGTAGGCTGCATCGGCTGACGCGCTTGCCGCCGATCGGCCGATCGCCGCGGCGTCAGCCGGCGGACGCTTGCTGCTGCGGCAATCCTGGTTCCGCCAGCCAATGGTTGAGGAACGCCTCGAGCCACGCGCGCCCGGCCGGATCGTAGACCGCGCGGTCGGCGAAATGCGTGCCGCGCGGCTTGGCGTTGGGCATCGCCATGCGCTCGTGGCCGCGGGTCGTCCACCGGCACATCGTGGCGTGGGTCACGTCCGGATGGAACTGGAACGCATACGCCCGGCCGCCGTAGCGAAACGCCTGCACGGGAAACGAGTCGCCCTCCGCCAGCAGCTCGGCGCCGAGCGGCAGGTCGAAGCCTTCCCGGTGCCACTGGTAGACCTGCTCGGGCCAGGGATCGCACACGGCGCGTCCGATATCGGTCGGCCGGATCGGGTAGTAGCCGACCTCGGCGTGGCCGTCCGGATGCCTGAACACCCGGCTGCCGAGATGATGCGCCAGCATCTGGGCGCCGAGGCAGATGCCGAGAAACGGCTTCCTCTCCCGCAGCGGCACGGCCAGCCAGTCGATCTCGCGGCGGACGAAATCGTCGGTGTCGTTGGCGCTCATCGGGCCGCCGAAGAAGATGGCGCCGGCGTGCTCGGCCATGGTCGCGGGCAGCGGATCGCCGAGGCGCGGACGGCGCATGTCGAGCGGGAAGCCGCGCGCCCGAAGCGCATGGCCGACGCGTCCAGGCGTCGACGTCTCTTGGTGCATCACGATCAGAATCGGCTGCGGCATGGGCGGAATAACATCGGGTGACGCAAGCAAATTCAATGACCCGCCGGTGGCGCAATTTCAAGGCACGGCCGGCGCGCAACCGCCATGAAACCGGCGCGGGACTCGCGCGAACGGCCGGTCAACCCTGGCGGCCTTTTTGGTGAAGGTCGGTGGCCCACAGCAACAGCGGGCGCGGGACGAAGCGGGTGAACGCGGTCACCATCTTGTTGGCAAATCCCGGCACCACCACGCGGCGGCCGGCCTTGAGCCCGCGATAGCCCTCCTCGGCCACCTGCTCGGCGGAGCGGGTCAGCAGCGGCGGATAGGTCGTGCCGATGCCGGCACGGGCCTGGAACTCGGTCGGCACCGGGCCGGGACACAGCGCGCTCACCCGCACGCCCTTCGGCGCGAGCTCGTAGTGGAGCGCCTCGCTGAACGACAGCACATAGGCCTTGGTCGCGTAATACACCGCCATGCGCGGACCGGGAATGAAACCCGCGACCGAGGCCACGTTGAGGATGCCGCCCCGGCGGCGCTCGAGGCTGTCGACGAAGGCGAGCGAGAGCTCGGTCAGCGCGCGCACGTTGAGGTCGATCATGGCGAGCTGCTCGACATGATCGAGCGCAGCGGCGGCGCCGAGCAGTCCGAAGCCGGCATTGTTGACGACGATCTCCGGCTCGAGGTCGAGCATGACCAGCACGTCGCCGATGCGCTCGACCGCGTCGGAACGTTCGAGATCGACCGGCAGGAAGAAGGGTTTTCGGTGGCCCTTTGCGGCGATCGCGTCGGCCAGCTCGGCGAGCCTGTTCTCGCGCCGAGCCACCAGCACGAGCGTGTGACCGTGGGCGGCGAATGTATGGGCGAGCGCCGTCCCGATCCCTGCAGACGCACCGGTGATCAGCGTGACCGGCTCCACGTCAGGCCTCGCCGGCCCCGCGATCGGCTGCCACGCGCCGGCGCAGCTCGATCCGGTCGCGCGCCGAGATGCCGAGCAGATCCGCGGCCCGCCAGATCAGATTGTCCTCGAATTCGCCGACGCGGCCGTCGGCGTAGACCATTTCCCACATCATTTCGACGACGCGCCGCCGTCCATCCTCATCGAGCGACCGGTTGATCAGGCTGGTGAAATGATAGAGGTCGATCGCATCGTGCTCGGCTTGCGTCGCCTCGGTGACCAGCTCGTCGGTCGCCGCGTCGTCGAGACCAAACCGCCGCTTGATGACGGCGTGCAGCTTGTCGCGCTCGATGTCGGAGACATTGCCGTCGATCGCGGCGGCGTGCACCAGCAGAGCCGCCGCGGCGAGACGATAATCGTTGGGCTCGAAGCGGGCCGGATGCTTGCCGCCCTGCGAGACGTCGGACAGGAAATTTCTGAAGGCTTCGAACATCGGGAGGTCGCTGCCGGCGCTTTCGCGGCGTCACGTCGCACGTCGCCGGCGCGAAGTCCAGCGCGATCAGCGGCTCACTGAATCGCCTTGCCTTTGCGGAAGCTGACCTCGAGCAGGTCCAGGTTGTTCTTGACGTAGGGGTTGCCCGGATCCTGGGCGAGCGCCTGCAGCAGGCAATCGCGCGCATTGCGGTAGTCGCCGCGCAGCATGAGCGAGTAGCCCTTGTTGTTGAGGATTTCGGCGGTCGGGCCGGCGATCTTCATGGCCTGGTCGTAGGCGCGGTCGGCGAGGTCCCAGCGGCGCAAGCGATCGTAGGAGGCCGCCAGGCCGATCCAGGATTCGAGGTCGCGCGGATGCTGCTCGACGGCGCGACGGAAATGACGTTCGGCGAGGCCGAAATTGGCGGAGCGGAAATATTTCTTGCCGAGGCTGAGATCGTCGTTGGGGTCCTTGCCGAGCAGTCCCTTGGGGACGGCATCGAGCGGCGGCGGCTCACCCGAGCCGGGCGGCACCGTGCCGGTCGCCGCCGGATCGCCTTCGCCGGCGGGAGCAGGGAACGTCGACTGCGTCGTCTCCGACTTTTGGAACAGATCGCCCAGCTTGGTCGACGTCTCGCAGCCGTTGAGCCACAACAGGCACGCGGCTGTCGCGAGGAGAATCCGACCCGCTCTCGCTCCCATCAGCGTGCTCTCCGGCGTCCAGGTCGGTTTCAGCCCGCCGGGGCGACTGCACGCGACGCGCCGCTACGGTACTCCATAGCCACCCAAGGCAAGCTAGGGGACGATGGTTAAGAATCTCTCGCCGAGACCGCGGCGGCGGCGCCTTGCGGCCGCGCCGGAGGCCGAAAATAGCCGCGCAATCGCAAGGGGATGAACCAGCCTGAGCGGCAGATCGGCGACGGTTAACGATTTCCCAACGCCGCTTGCGACGCCTGATGGCTCAATAATGGCCGGTATAGAGCCGCACCACGACCGGCAGCAGGATGACGACGAACAGCACCGGAAAGATGCACACCATCATCGGAATCGCGAGCTTCGCAGGCAGGCTGTAGGCCTTCTCCTCGGCGAGCGAGAGCCGCTTGTGGCGCATGTCGTCGCTATAGACCCGCAGCGCGTCGGTGATGCTGGAGCCGAGCTCGGCGGACTGCTGGATGAGGGTGGCGAACGAGCGCGCCTCCTCGAGCCCCAGGCGGTCGCCGAGATGCTCGAGCGCCTCGGTCATGCTGCGGCCGGCGCGGATCTCGAGGTTGGCCATGTGCAGGTTGGTGCACAGCGAGGGATAGGAATCGCCGAGCTCGCGGCCGACCCGATCGAGCGACGCCTCCATGCTCAGCCCGGAATCGGCGCACACCACCAGAAGATCCATGAAATCCGGAAAGCCGATGCGGTGCTCGTTGCGGCGCGCGGAGATGCGGCGGTCGAGATACAAGCTGGGAGCGAGATAGCCGGCGATCCCGCCCACGATCACCGAGAGCCAGAACGACGAGCCGTGCAGCGGGATGATCATCGGCCCCAGCACAAAGACGGCGACCCCGAGACCGACCGCGAGCGCGGTTCGCGCCACGAAGAAATAGCCGACCGCGTGCGCATCGAAGACGCCGGCCTGGATCAGGCGGCGCCGCAGCACCTTCATCTCGCCTTTGTCTTTGTCGCTCGCCGAATAGTGCTTGGTGGTGTAGTCGAGCAGCCGCTGAACGGCCTTCAGGCTCGACGCGCGCAACGCACGAGTCTCGTTGGCGTCGCCCGAGTGCTCGGCGATCCCGGCGGCGCGGCGCTTGACCGCGCCGCGCGCATGGACCGTGGCCATCACGCCGAAGGCCATGGTGGTCGCGGCCAGGAACACCAGCAAGGTGAGCATGATCGCGGAACGATCGCCGAACACGCCCAGGAGATTGTCGTAGACGCCGTCCATCGATCAGATCCTGAAATTCACCAGCCGGTACATGATGAAGTTGCCGATCCCCATCCAGGTGCCGGCAACCATCAGCGCGGTCTTGGTGATGTCCTCGTTCCAGACCCCCGCATAAAAGTCCGGTGCCACGATCTGGATCATGAGGAAGATGGCGATCGGCAGCGACGACAGGATCAGCGCGGATGCCCGCCCTTCCGCCGCCAGGGCGCGAATCTTGCGCCGCATCTTGAAGCGCTGACGGATGACGCCCGAGAGGTTTTCGAGGATCTCGCCGAGATTGCCGCCGGTCGAGCCCTGGATCGCCACGGCGGTGACGAACAGCGGCAGATCGTCCTGGCCGATGCGGAAATAGAGGTTGCGCAAGGCGGTTTCGAGATCGGCGCCGTAGGTGATCTCGTCCGCGACGATGCCGAACTCGCTGCCGATCGGGTCGCGCATTTCGCGCGCCACCATGGTGATGGCGATCGGCACCGGGTGCCCGGCGCGCAGGCTGCGCACGATCATGTCGAGCCCGTCGGGAAACTGCGCGCCGAACGCCTTCTGGCGCCGCCCGCGCAGGATGCGCAGCACCAGATAGGGCAGCGCAATGCCGCAGAACAGGGCGATCAGCAGCGCCTCGAGGGCACTGCCGCGGGCGATCCACGCGGCGGTGAACGATGCCACCGTGACGACCGCGATGAAGATCAGCAGCTTGTTGATGCCGATCGTCAGGCCGGATTGCAGGACCAGCCTGTTGAGCGCCTCGAAGCTGATGCTGTAGCTGCCGCCGCCGGTGAGGCCGCGCTCCTTGCGCAGCTGGACCAGGATGTTCTCGCGGTTGGGTTCATTCTTCAGGAGCTTCAGGCGGCGATTGACGTTCTTGCGGTAGGACGATCCCGAAAACAGCAGCAGATAGACGCCCTCGACGAACAGGCCGGCCGAGACCGCCACCAGCAGATAGACCAGATAGATCGGATCAAGCTCGAACGACATGACCGATTAAAGCGGTTGCGACGGATCGAAATAATTGCCGGGGATCTTGATGCCCATGCTGATCAGATCGGCGAGGAAGCGCGGGCGCACGCCGGTGGCCTGGAAATGACCGATCACGGTGCCGTCGGGCGCGGTGCCGGTGCGCACGAACTTGAAGATCTCCTGCATCTGGATGATGTCGCCTTCGAGCCCGGTGATCTCGGCGATCGAGGTGACCTTGCGCTTGCCGTCGGACAAACGCGAAAGCTGCACGATGACCCGGATGGCGGCGGCGATCTGGCCGCGGATCGACGCCACGGTCATCGGCAGGCCGGCCATGCCGATCATCTGCTCGAGGCGCGAGACGGCGTCGCGCGGGGTGTTGGCGTGGATGGTCGCCATCGAGCCCTCGTGGCCGGTGTTCATGGCCTGCAGCATGTCGAAGGCTTCCTCGCCGCGGCACTCGCCGAGAATGATGCGGTCGGGCCGCATGCGCAGCGCATTCTTGACCAGCTCGCGCTGCCGGATTTCGCCTTTGCCCTCGATGTTGGGCGGACGGGTCTCCATCCGTCCCACATGCGGCTGCTGCAATTGCAGCTCGGCGGCGTCCTCGATGGTGAGCAGGCGCTCCTTTTCGGAGATGAATGCGGAGAGCGCGTTGAGCATGGTGGTCTTGCCGGAGCCGGTGCCGCCCGAGATGATGAGCGTGACGCGCGCCTTGACGGTTGCCGCCAGCACTTCGGCCATTTGCGGCCGGATCGCCCCGACCTCGACCAGCTTGTTGAGGTTGAACGGCTTCTTGGAGAACTTGCGGATCGAGACCAGCGGCCCGTCGACGCCGATCGGGCGCACCGCGACGTTGACGCGCGAGCCGTCCATCAGGCGCGCGTCGCACATCGGATGCGACTCGTCGACCCGGCGACCGACCGCGGACACGATCTTGTTGATGATGCGCAGGAGATGGGCCTCGTCCTTGAAGCGCACGCCGCACGGCTCGAGCACGCCGGCGCGCTCGACGTAGACGCATTCGTGACCGTTGATGAGGATGTCGTTGACGCTCGGGTCCTTGAGCAGCGGCTCGAGCGGGCCGAGCCCGGTCATCTCGTCGAGGATCTCGGAGACGAAGTCGTTGAGCTCCTGCTGGTTGAGCGCCAGGCGCTCGACCAGGATATATTGGGTGACCAGCTGCTGGATGTGCGCCCGGATCTGGTCCTCGGGCAGCTTTTCCAGCGCCTGCAGGTTGATCTCCTCGATCAGCCGGCGGTGCAGGCGCACCTTGGCGTCGAGCAGCTTGTCGCTGAGCAGCGGATTGGCGGTCTGGGCCGCGACCGGCTCGGTGCCGGCATCCGGGAAGACCGTCCACGACACGCCTTCGAGCGCGGGCGACGCCTCGTCCATCGCCGGCACTAGTTCGGGCGCCGCGGTACGGCGAGCGGTGAAACGGCCGACCATGCTCGTTCCTCGATCCGGTCTTTCCGTCGATATCCGAGGCGCTAGCGCGCCCAGGACAGCTTGAGCTTCTTCGTCGCCCGGCCGGGCTGCGGCGCCGCCGCCTTCTCGCTCGGCTGCGGCAGAATGAGCTTCTTGAGCTGCAGCGTGATCTTGTTGCCGGGCTTGATCTCGTCGAGCGGCACACCGCGATCGATGGCCTCGCGCACGAGGTTGTAATGGTTCGGGATGCAGGCCGCGAACGAGGCGCCGAGCACCTGCTCGATGTCGGCTCTGCGCAGCCCGGAGGAGAACATGCGCTGCTCGAAGCGATTGATGATCACCTGCGGCGCGGTCCCTTCGCCGAGCCGCTCGCGTACCGCTTCGACCAGCTGCTTGGCGTGGCGCAGGCCGGGCACGGTCATCTCGCTGACGATGAACACCTTGTTCGAGCCGAGCAGCACGCTGTCGGTCCAGGAGAACCAGGTGCGCGGCATGTCGAACACCACGTACTCGAAATGCGACGACACCAGATCGAGCAGCCGCGTCACCACGTCCGGATCGAACGAGCGCATCTCGGCCGGGCGGTTCGGCGCCGCTACGACGGCGAGGCCGGCCGGATGATGCGACAGCATGACCTCGAGCAGCTGGCGGTCGAGTCGCTCCGGCCGCGGCTCGATCTCGTTGAGATTGAGGCGCGGCTCGAGGTCGAGATAGTCGGCGCAGGCGCCGTGCTGGAAGTCGAGATCGACCAGGCAGGTTGCGGCCTTGCCGCGCTGGCCGCTGTTGAGCAGCATCATCGCGCTCTGCACCGCGAGCGTGGTCACGCCCGCGCCGCCGACCGCCGGCAGGAAGGTATAGATCTGGGATTCGGTGGACTCCGCGGCGGTCGTCGGGCCCTTGGCGACGCGTGCGCAGGTGCGCACCAGCTCGACCGGGGACACCGGCTTGACCAGAAAGTCGGCGACGCGCATCTGCACCAGCGCGCGCGCGACGGTCTCGTCGAACGACTGCGTGACGGCCACGACCGGCGGCCAGGCGCCGACCCGCGCCATCAGGCGCTCGAGCGCCTGCATTTCCGCCTGCTGGCCGGCGTCGAGGTCGACGACCGCGACAGTCGCGCCGTCGAGCTCGAAACCATCGTCGATGGCGGCGAGCGAGCCGGTCACGACACGAAGCTCGATCTGCTCGCTGGCGCCGAAGGTGGAACGGGCCTGCTCCTCGAAGCCGGCATCGGCGGTCAGGACGACCACCTCCGTCTTCTTCGCGGGACTATTGGACCGGCCGATTCTCATTGTACTGCTCGCACTGACCTTGCGCGCGCGCTCGCCGCGCGCCGTCCTCAATATCTGACCGCGGCCGCGGGCGCCCCCTGTTGCTGCGTCGTCGTCTGGCTGGTGGCGGTGTTGGCGGTCGCCGCCGCCGCCTGCGCCTGCGCCTGCGTCATCGAGGTGGTGGTGACGTTGACCGGCGGAATGACGCGGTTGTTGCGATAGCGCTCGACCGCCGCTTGCATGCGCTGGCCGTTGAAGGCGATGTTCTTGTTGCCGACGTCGCGCGGCCAGGGGTCGACCATCTGCACCACCCGATTGGCGGCGATATGGTCGTCGGCGCCGAGCGCGACCGTCTCGCGGCGGTCGTAGTAGATGTCCGAGCAGCCGCCGAGCATGGCGCCGAGGGCGACGAGCGCCGCCAGCGATTTGCGTCCCGTTCTAGTTCTTGACTGCGACGACATTGGCCCCCTCCTTGCGCAGGTCGAGAATGTGACCCGTGAACCGCCGCTGATGACCGGCCGCCAGCCGTGCTTCCGCCGGCGAGATTTCCGCCTTGCCCATCAGGAAGAAGTCGATGTCGTTCGCCGGCAAGGTATTGTCGAGCGGCGTCTTGACCGGGTCGCCCGGCCGCGACGGCCGCACGATGCGCGGCGTGACGATGATGGCGAGGTCGGTCTCGTCTTTCTGATAGCGCTTGCTCGAGAACAGCGCGCCGAGCACCGGCACGTCGCCGAGCCACGGCAGCTGCTGTTGCGCGGTGGTGCTCTTGTTTTGCAGCAGGCCGCCGATCACGAAGCTCTGGCCGTCGCGCAGCTCGACCGTGGTGGAGGCGGTGCGCACCGTCAGCGGCGGGATCGAGTAGCCCAGGAACTGGATCGGATGACTGATGTCGAGCTCGCTGACCTCGGGCACGATCTTGAGGTTGATCAGGCCGTCCCGCAGCACCGTCGGCGTGAAGGCGAGGCCGACGCCGTACTTCTTGTACTCGATGGTGACGGTGCCGAGCCCGCCCGGCACCGGGATCGGATATTCGCCGCCGGCGAGGACGCTCGCGGTGTCGCCGGACAAAGCCACCAGGTTGGGCTCGGCGAGGCTGCGGATGAGACCCTTCTGCTCCAGCGCATTGATCGCGACGTCGATCGAGAGCGCGCCGCGGTTCATGCTTCCCAGCAAGAAGCCGAACGGCGCCGTCCCCGACAACACGCCGGCGGCCACGATGGACGAGATCGGGATCGTGCTGTCGACGATGTTCTTGCCGCCAAGCTGATTGGGCGGGAACTTGTAGGGAGGTTGCTGAAACGGCCCGCCCGGCGTGGTGACCGGAAGCTGACCGGCTTCCACCCGCGAGCCGATATTGGTGAGCGTGTTCTTGCCGAAGCTGTTCCACTGCACGCCGAGCTCGCGTCCGGCCGCACGCGAGGCTTCGACGAACCGCACTTCGAGCATGACCTGCTGGGGCTGCAGCACCTGCACCGTGTTGATGATGTCGGGTGCGAACTGGCGGGCGATGACCACCGCCTTGTCGAGCGTCACCGCGTCGTGCGAGCTGCCCGACAGCATGATGCGGCCGTTGACCGACGACACCTTGATGCCGCCGCCGGTGATGCGCCGGATTTCGACGGAGAGCCGTGAGATGTCGTAGGACACCTCGACGTCGAAGAGTCCGACCAGCCGCTTGCCTTCGCCGTAGATCGAGACCCGCGTGGTGCCGATCTTCTTGCCGAGAATCGACAGCGAATGATCGGTGAGCGGGGTCACGTCGGCGACCTCGGGATCACCGACCGTGATGTCGGTGAAGGGCGCATCGACGCGGATGTCCTCGGTCTTGCCGACTGCGATCATCACCGAGGCAGTCCGCTTGGCGGCGCTGATCGAAATCAGGCGCTGCGCCTGCGCCGGCCTGATCGCGCACGGCGGCAGGACGAGCGCCGCGATCGCCAAGACGGCGACGGCGCGAGTGGCGAGGGGCCGACGCCCTGTCAGCCAGCCCCCGCCGGCCCCCCGTCCCGCTTCTTTGGTCCTGTCCGATTGTCGCCGCCCCCAGGATGCGACATGCCGCCCTGCTTTGCTGCTCACAGTCCTTCTCCCCGTCTAACGCCCTCTAATCCCCTCGTCCCCACGAGAGCAGCCGTCATCTTGCTCCGGCTGTTTCCACGGACCGACCGTCATTCCCCTCGATCGGCACCGAGTATTCGAATTTCTGTCCGCCGCGAACGACCGAGATGGTGGAAAAGCGGTCCTCGGGCACGCTGGCTTTCGGAAGGTCGCCGAGCGTGATGCGGCGCGTATTCATCGACGTCGCCTCGCCGGCCTTGCGCAGCGCCAGCGACAGTGTGCCGACCGTCGCAGCGAGCGCGAGCTTCTGCGCCGCCGTCACCTCGACCTCGAGCGTGATCGCCTTGGCGAGCGACGGCTTGTCGGCGCGCTCGTCGGCGACCTGATCGACCGCCAGCACGCGCACGTTCTGCAGCACCACGTCGGTGGCGGCGACGTTCTTGTCCTGATGGCGGGTCAGGACGACATCGACCCGATCGCCCGGCAGCACGAAGCCGGCGACGCCCTCGACGTCGTTGACGCGAATGGTGACCGCCTTCATCCCGTCTTGCAGGACCGCCGACAACGTCGCGCGCTGACCAGAGCCGGTGATCTTCGATGCCAGGATCGGCTCGTTCTCCTCGATCGGCGTGAGCACGACGCGCCGGCCGCTCGCGGTCAGCTCGGCAATCGTGCTGAAGGCGCCGGCCAGCACCGCTTCGGCGGGCCAGGCGATTTCGCGCAGCGACATCGAGCCGAGCTCGGCGCCGAAGCGCAGCGGCTTCGAGGCCACGACGATGGTCTGGGTGGCGATCGGCTTCTTCTGCGACTCGAGGCTCTTCGCACGCATCTCCGCCTGGCTGGTGAGCCAGGCTTGCGCCAGGAAGACCGCGATCACGCCGAACAGAACGGCGAATCCGATCATCACTATGGTGCTGGAACGCACGCGCCTTATCCCCTTTGGCCGACGAGTTTTCTTCCGTCGTCTTGTCGTAGCTCATATAGCTTCGCGGGCGGTATTCAATTGGTGAAACGGTGCTGGGTTCTTCGCCTATGCTGAACATTGCTTGAAGGCGTATGTTTTATGGTTGGTGTACCCGATCGTTCGAACTTTGGAGTAACCTTTATGCAGATTCACAACATCCGCGAAACCATTGTGGCGGGCGCATCGTCCTCACGGCGCGCGGAGTGCTTCGATCGCAGCGTGGGCAAGGCCGGGACGCGGCCCACCCGCATTCCCATTGGTGATTCGCCGCATGCGGCGCGTGGTAAACAAGCGGCAACCACGGTTGATCGCGCCGGCGTCCTGCGGCAACATGCCTAACAATCGATGCTCGCCCGGGACCCGCGGCGACGGAAGGAACAAGTAAGGAGAAATTATCGATGTCGAAGCCCCGCATCAGCTACGTCGACCCGGCGACCGTCAAGGATACGGCCATGCTCGCCGAATTCGACCGCTGCGCCCGCGAAGGCACGCCGCGCCCCGAGAGCCAGGCGATCCGCGCCCACGTGCCGGCGGTGTTCTGGTCGTTCGCCAATTCGTGGCGCGACGTATTCAAGAACGGCGTCGCCGACCACGCCATCAAGGAGCTCTGCCGCATCTACGTTTCGCGTTCCGTGCTGTGCGAGTTCTGCGGCAACCAGCGCTCGATGAAGGCGGCGCGGCAGGGGGTCGTCGAGGACGACTACCGCGACCTGATCAATTTCGAGAGCTCGAGCCGTTACGACGAGCGGCAGAAGGCGGCGCTCGCCTATGCGGAGGCGATCACCTGGGACCTGCCGGCGGACGACAAGTTCTGGGCGCGCCTGCACAAGCATTTCAGCGAGCCGGAGCTGGTCGAGATCGGCTATTTCGTCGCCCTGACCATGGGCCAGCAGCGCTGGCTGCGCACGCTCAACATCGAGCACCACCAGATCATGGCCGGCACCGACGCCTCGATGGCGCCGGGCTTCGAGACCGAGGACGCGCTCAAGCGCTCGAAGCAGGCAACCGACTATTGGGCCAAGACCGGCGCCAAGTCGCAGACGCAAGCTGCCGAGTGAGCGGCGCGCGGCGGGCGTTGCGGGATGGGTGACGTCCACGCGGTGGTCAAGGTCGCGGCGGTGCAGGCCGCGTCGGTGTTTCTCGATCGCGACGCCTCGACCGAGAAGGCCTGCCGGCTGATCCGCGAAGCCGGCCGCAACGGTGCGCGGCTGATCGGCTTCCCGGAAGGGTTCATCCCGGCGCATCCGGTCTGGTACCACCACCATTCGGCGACCGGCGTCCTCTCCAACCGGCTGGCGACCGAGCTGTTCAAGAATTCGGTCGAGATCCCGGGGCCGCAGGTGGACGCGCTGTGCGTGGCGGCGCGCGACGCCGGCGCCTATGTGGTGGTCGGCGTCTGCGAAAAGGTGCCGAACACGTTCGGCACCATGTTCAACAGCCAGGTCTATATCGGCCCCGACGGCACGCTGATCGGCAAGCACCAGAAGATCATGCCCACGGTCGGCGAGCGGCTGGTGCACACCGGCGGCTTCGGCGACACCTTCGGCGCGTTCCAGACCGAGTTCGGCCCGATGAGCGGGCTGATCTGCGGCGAGAACTCCAATCCGCTCGCGGTCTTCGCGCTCACCGCCGAGAACACCCGCATCCACGTGATGAGCTGGCCGAACCATTTCCCGACCAGCGGCGATCCGCTGCGCAACCGGGTGGCGGTGGATTCGCAGGCCTTCGCGCAGATGAGCAAGGCGTTCGTGGTCTCGGCCTGCGGCACCGTGGACGAGCGGATGATCGCGATGCTCGAGCCCGACGCCGAGGCGGAAAAATTCCTGCGCAGTCCCGATTGCAGCGGCGGCAGCGTCATCGTGGCGCCCAACAGCCGCATCATCGCCGGCCCGATGGGCGCCGAGGAAGGCATTCTCTACGCCGAATGCGACCTGGAGCTCGGCATCCAGATGAAGCTCCGGCACGACTTCGCCGGCCATTACAATCGGCCGGACATTTTCCATCTCCACATCAATCGCACCGCCCCGCAGCTCTATTCCGTGCACGGCGGCGACAGGCTGCCGGGCGGGCAGGCACCCAAGCTCGCAATGACACCAGGGCCGAGCGCGCTGTTGACGTCGCCCGAGATCTTTTCCGACGAGACGGACGGCAGTCCCGGCGAGTGACCCGGACGCCGCTCACACCCGCGCAAATCCGCGCGGGAATGAATGCAGCGACTCGATGCCGGTTGCGGTGATCCGCACCAGCTCGCCGGTCTGCACCCCGGCCTTGCCGTCGCGGGTGACGACGTTGGGCTGGATCACCACCGTCATGCCGGCCTCGAACGGCTCCTGCGGGATCGGCCCCGCCGGCCGGCTGCGGCTGCCGAGGATCGGCGGAAAATAGCCGCCGCCATAGCCGTGCAGCAGGTCGTCGATGATGGTGAAGCCCGCCTCCTCGATCACGCCCGACGCGTCGACCACCTGCGCGGGCGTGGCGCCGTGCCTGAGCACGCCCGCGACGGCGTCGAAGGCGGCGTCGGCCGCCGCGTGCAGCTCGCGGTAGAGCGGCGGCGGCTCGGCGCCGAGCGCGAAGCTGCGCAGCACCTGCCCGGGATGGTCCCAGAACGCCGCGCTGATCTCGGCGAACACGATGTCGCCCGCCTGCACGCGCCGGGTGGAGGGAAACTGGGCCGGCACGCCCAATTGCGGATCGGCCATCGAGGTCACGCCGATATAGTGGATCACGTTGGTGCCGCCGTGGCGCACATAGGCCCGTTCGATCAGGTCGCCGAGCTCGCGCTCATCGAGCCCCGGCTCGAGCCCGTCGCGCAGCCCCGCCATGCCGAGGTCGCTCAGCCAGGCGCCGAGGCGCAGCCAGTCGATCTCCTCCTCCGACTTGACGCGGCGCAGCCGCACATAGGCGCGGTTGAGGCTCGCGACCTTGCCGAAGCGTGCGGACAACGCCGCGTGCTGCTCGAAATTCAGCGGCCCGATGACGCCCACGCGATCCGCGCGGGCGCCGCGCTTGTCCAGCACCGCGATGGCGGCGGCGATCGAGGACTCGCCGCCCCACTTAACCTCGGCCTGGTCGGCGAGCTTCTTCGCCAGCGGCGGGTGGTTGACGTATTGCAGGAACAGCGCGTCCGGCAGGCCCGGCGTCAGCACGCCGACCGCCTCGGCGGTCACCGGCCATTGCGTGAGCCATTGCA
>JBEVIH010000247.1:0-21025 GCA_040510815.1 Xanthobacteraceae bacterium
CGGCGATGGCCTCGGCAATCTGATCACCGATCTCGGCCAGACCGTGAGCGCGATCGGCAGCAGCACTCCGATCGACCAGCTGTTCGACACCGTCGGCAACGGCCTCAATCTCGGTGACGTGCCTCATCTTGGCGACCCGGCCGACCTCGGCCAGATTGTCGGCGGCCTCGATGTCGGCAACCTCGGCCAAGCCGTCGGCGGCCTCGACGTGGGCAACCTCGGTGGGACCGTGGGCGCCATCGGCAGCGGCAATATCGACGGCATCCTCAACGCCGTCGGCGCGGATGCGGGCAACCTCGTGGACGGCCTGCTCGACACGGTTGCCGGCGACGGCTCGGTGGTCGGCAACCTGCTGAACTCGCTCGGCCCTGATGTCCTCAACGGCGCCGTCGGCGGCACCGGGCTGCTGGACGGCACCCCGCTTGAAGGGCTGCAGGGCGACGGCGGGCTTCTGAGCGGCAACATCATGCGCGACGATGATTCCTCGTCGTCGAGCACGGCGCAGGTCGGCGTCGGGAACGATCCTTCCGACGGGTTGATCAATGTGGATGCCGCCAGCGACCGCAGCACCTCGGAGTCCAATCACGTCGTCAACACCGATATCGGACCGCAAACGTCGGGCAACGGCGTCAATGCCGACCTGGCCGGCGCCGAGCGTGATTCGTCCGGCGCATTGATCGACGGCGACGTCGGCCAACACGAGGGTCCGTCGCTGGTCGACGCCAATGTCGGCACCAACGCCGACCAGTTCAATTTCCCGTCGCTCGACGGCGCCGGGCTCGATTCGCTGGTCGGCGAGGTCGGCGGCATCGGGGACGTTGGCGGCATCGACCTCGGAGGCAACCCGGGCAATGGCGGGACCCTGCTGCCGATATCGGTCGGCGTCGATGGCCAGGTTCTGGCCGACGTGGATCTGTCCGGCACCGCTAGCGCCGGCGACACCACCGTCGATCAGGGCACCGACGTGATGCTCAACACGCCGCTGCACGGAAACGCCCTCGTCTAACCGCCAGGGTGCGTCCGTGGTGAACGACAACGAAGGGGGGACGGGAGCCGGGCGGCTTCCGTCCCCCCTTCCCTTCGCGCCGTCCTTCACCGCCCGCTGGCAACGCCTGCGGGCGAGTTCCGCGGCCTGGCAGGAATCCGTGACCAGTTCCCCGACTTGGCAGCACGTCGCGGCCCGCTCTGCGCGCTGGCAGCAATTCGTGGTCGGCTCCGCGGCCTGGAAGCAGTTCGTGGCCGGCGCCGCGGGCTGGCAACGCTTTCTGACGGCCCGCACGATGAGCACCGATCCGGCCGCGCCGGCCGGCGAGCTGCGGGCGGCGATCGGCGCCTACCGCAGCGCCCTCCTCGGCATCGGCGCGGCGAGCTTCCTGATCAATCTGCTGGCGCTCACCGGGCCGATCTTCATGCTGCAGGTCTACGACCGCGTGCTGCCGAGCCGCAGCGTTCCCACCCTGGTCGGGCTCGCGCTGCTGGCGCTGGTGCTGTTCGGTTTCCAGGGCCTGCTCGACATGCTGCGCGGGCGCGTGCTGGTGCGGATCGGGCGCGGGCTCGATCAGCGCTTGTCGGCGCGGGTGTTCGACGTGGTCGCGCGCCTGCCGTTGCAGCGCCGCGCCGCCGGCGAGGGCCTGCAGCCGATCCGCGACCTCGATCACGTCCGATCGTTCATGTCGGGCATCGGGCCGACGGCGTTCTTCGACCTGCCCTGGATGCCGCTCTACATCGCGGTCTGCTTCCTGTTTCACCCCTGGTTGGGGGTGACGGTGCTGCTGAGCGCGCTGGTGATCTGCTCGCTGACGCTGGTGACCGAAGCCGTGACACGGGGACCGAGCCGTGCCTCAGTAGCGCTCGCGGCATCGCGCCACGCGCTCGCCGAGGCCGCCCGCCGCAACGCGGGGCTCATCCAGGCGCTCGGCATGCGCCGGCGCATTGGCGCTCTGTGGGCGAAGGCGAACGACGGCTATCTGCAGAAGCAGCAGACGACCTACGACATGGTGGGTGAGTTCGGCAGCCTGTCGCGCGGACTGCGCATGATCATGCAGTCGGCCGTGCTCGGGGTCGGCGCCTATCTGGTGATCAACCAGGAAGCGACCGCGGGCGTGATGCTCGCCGCCGCCGTCCTGTCGGCGCGCGCGATGGCCCCGGTCGAGCTGGCGATCGCCAACTGGCGGTCGTTCGTCAACGCGCGACAAGGCTGGCTGCGGCTGTCGGAGGTGCTCGCCGCGGCGCCGGTCGAGGAGGAGCGCATCTCGCTGCCGCCGCCGGCGCGCAATCTGCGGGTCACCGCCATCACGCTGGTGCCGCCCGGCATGACCGCGGCCGCGCTGCATGAGGTGAGCTTCACCCTGATCGCCGGCAATGCGCTGGGCGTCATCGGTCCGAGCGGATCGGGCAAGACCTCGCTGGCGCGCGCGCTGGTCGGGATCTGGAGGCCCGTTCGCGGCGCCATCCGCCTCGACGGCGCGACGCTCGATCAATGGAGCCCGGATGCATTCGGACGTTTCATCGGCTACCTGCCGCAGGAGGTCGAGCTGTTCGACGGCAGCGTGGCGGACAACATCGCCCGCTTCGAGGCGGAGGTCGATCCGGGCAAGCTGATCGCCGCCGCCACCGCGGCCGGCGTCCACGACGTCATCCTGCGGCTGCCGCAGGGCTACAAGACGCAGGTCGGCGAGGGCGGCGCCATGCTATCGGGCGGCCAGCGGCAACGCATTGCGCTGGCGCGCGCGCTCTACGGCGATCCGTTCCTGGTCGTGCTCGACGAGCCGAACTCCAATCTCGATGCCATCGGCGAGGAGGCGCTGACCCGGGCGATCGGCGCGATTCGCGCGCGCGGCGGCATCGCCGTCGTGGTGGCGCACCGGCCGAGCGCGGTCGCCGCCGTCGACCATGTCCTGGTGCTGAACGAGGGCCGCGTGCAGGCCTTCGGCGCGCGCGACGCGATCCTCCAGCAGCTGCGGCCGCAGCCGCAAACGCCCGCCGCCGGCGCCCACGAAGCGCAGGTCCTGCGCGGAGGGCGCAAGCGATGATGCAGCCCACCAACGAGAGCGGCACCCACCGATCGATCCGCGCGCATCTCCTCGCCATCGCGGGCGCAACCTTGCTGCTGGTCGGCGGCATCGGCGTGATCGGCGCGACGACCGAGCTCGCCGGCGCCGTCATCGCGTCCGGCGCCCTGGTGGTCGAATCGAACGTCAAGAAGGTCCAGCATCCGACCGGCGGCATCATCGGCGAGCTGCTGGTGCAAGACGGCGACCGCGTCAAGGCCGGCGACCTGATCGTTCGGCTCGACGAGACCGCCACCCAGGCCAATGTGGCGATGGTCAGCAAGAGCCTGGCCGAGCTGTGGGCGCGCCGCGCCCGGCTCGAGGCCGAGCGCGACAGCATCGAGGAGATCGAGTTCCCGCCCGATCTCCTGGAGGCGGCCAAGGATGCGGAGACCGGGCGGGTGGTCACCGGCGAACGGCGGCTGTTCGAGCTGCGCCGCGAGGCGCAGCAGGGGCAGAAGGCGCAGCTGCGCGAGCGCATCGCCCAGTTCAAGGACGAGGTGCAGGGCTACACCGACCAGGCCGCCGCCAAGAAGAAGGAGATCGAGTTCATCCAGAAGGAGCTCGAAGGCGTGCGCGACCTCTGGCAGAAGAACCTGATCCCGATCAACCGCGTGACCGCGCTCGAGCGCGACGCGGTGCGGATCGAAGGCGAGCGCGGGCAGCTCATCGCCACCGTCGCGCAGGCGAAGGGAAAAATCTCCGAGATCGAGTTGCAGATCATCCAGATCGACCAGAACGCCCGCAGCGAGGTGGCCAAGGAGCTTGCCGACGTCCGCGCCAAGATCTCCGAGCTGGTCGAGCGCAAGGTCACCGCGATGGACCAGCTGCAGCGCATCGACATCCGGGCGCCGCAGAACGGCATCGTCCATCAGCTCGCGGTCCACACTAAGGGCGGCGTGGTGGCGGCGGGCGAGCAGATCATGCTGATCGTTCCGGAGGCCGACGAGCTGATCGTCGAGGCGCGCGTCGCGCCGCAGAACATCGACCAGATCAAGCTCGACCAGCCGGCGACCGTGCGCTTCCCGGGCTTCAACCAGCGCACCACCCCCGAGCTCAACGGCCGGGTGAGCCGGATCGCTGCCGACATCATCCAGGACCAGCGCAACAATCAGCCGCCGTATTATCTGGTCCGCATCTCGATCGCGGACGGCGAAATCGCGCGGCTCAACAGCATCAAGCTGGTGCCCGGAATGCCGGTCGAGGCTTTCATCCGCACCGACGAGCGCACGATGTGGTCGTACCTGCTCAAGCCGCTGACCGACCAGGCGCGGCGGGCGTTCCGCGAGCATTGAGCGGGACACCTGGGCGGGCACCCTTGGGACAACTTTAATCTCGTAAACACAATGACTTAGGGGCACTGTCCCGCTGTCCCACGCCCTAGGCACTGGGACACTGGGACAGAGCCTCTTCCTCCGGGATGGAGACGCGGGCCGCCCGCATTAACGCCCCGTTAACCACGATTTTTCACAGCCCCTTAAGCCTGATCCGCCACAGTGCCCCAATTCGGCACACGGGCCCGGTCGTCCCCAGTCTGCGTCACGAGGTTGCGTCATGAGTGAGCGTGTTCTGATCGTCGACGACGACCCGGTGCAGCGCCGCCTGCTCGACAACATGGTGCGCAAGTTCGGCTACGAGCCGGTGATCGCCGAGGGCGGCGATGCCGCCGCCGCGCTGCTTACCGGCCCGGAGGCGGCCCGCATCGACGCAGTGGTGCTCGACCTGGTGATGCCCGATCTCGACGGGCTCGGCGTGCTCGCCCGGATGCGCGAGGCCTCCCTGACCGTGCCGGTGATCGTGCAGACCGCCCACGGCGGCATCGACAACGTCGTCTCCGCCATGCGCGCGGGCGCCACCGACTTCGTGGTCAAGCCGGTCGGCGCCGAGCGCCTGCAAGTGTCGCTGCGCAACGCGCTCGCCGCCAGCGCGCTCGAAGGCGAGCTTGCCCGCATCAAGCGGAGCCGCACCGGCACGCTCGGCTTCAAGGACATCATCACCAAGAGCGCGCGCATGCAGGCGGTGCTGCGCACCGCCGAGAAGGCCGCGGCGTCGGCGATCCCGGTGCTGATCGAGGGCCAATCCGGCGTCGGCAAGGAGCTGATCGCGCGCGCCATCCACGGCTCCGGCGAGCGGCGCTCCAAGCCCTTCGTCGCGGTCAATTGCGGTGCAATCCCGGACAATCTCGTCGAATCGATCCTGTTCGGGCACGAGAAGGGCGCCTTCACCGGTGCGACCGAGCGCCACACCGGCAAGTTCGTCGAGGCCTCGGGCGGCACGCTGTTCCTCGACGAGGTCGGCGAGCTGCCGCTGGCGGCGCAGGTCAAGCTGCTGCGCGCCCTGCAGGAGGGCGAGGTCGAGCCGGTCGGCGCCAAGAAGCCGCTCAAGGTCGACGTGCGGGTGATTTCCGCCACCAACCGCGACCTGATCGCCGACGTGAAGGCCGCCCGCTTCCGCGAAGACCTGTTCTACCGGCTGCACGTCTATCCGATCGCGGTGCCGGCGCTCGGCGAGCGGCCGGAGGACATTGCGGAGCTGGCGCGGCACTTCCTCGTCCGCTTCGCCGCCGAGGAAGGCAAGCGAATCGCGCGCATCAGCGGGGAAGCGCTGGCGCTGCTCGCCGCCTATCGCTGGCCGGGCAACGTGCGCCAGCTCGAGAACGCGGTGTTCCGCGCGGTCGTGCTGGCCGAGGGCGACGAGGTCGGGGCCGCCGAATTCCCGCAGATCGCGGCGCAGATTGGCGCCCACGCCCAGATTCCCATGGCGCCCGCGCTGCCGCTTGCCGCCGAGGCCGAGCCGATCGTGCCGCTGATGGTCGAGAGCGCGCCGGTTGCGCCCGCCCAGGTGGCGCCTGCCCCCGCCGCGCCGGCGGGAGCGCTCGCGCTGCTCGATGGCCACGGCCAGGTGCGGCCGCTCGATGACGTCGAGACCGAGGTGATTCGCTTCGCCATCGCGCATTATCGCGGGCAGATGTCGGAAGTCGCCCGGCGATTGCAGATCGGGCGCTCGACCCTCTACCGCAAGCTCGACACCCTCGGCCTTGTGGCCGATACCTCCGATGCCGATTCCGGCTCCGTTGTATCCGGGTAACACCCCGGTAAAAACGGACCGAATAACTCACAACACGTTGTATGCGGGTGACAGCGCGCCAAAATCGGCCAAATTCGACTGCAATGATGTCCGCAAGCTGTTGCGTCGGTCCGCGAATTCCAGTGTGGTCGGAGCGGACACGCAGGCGGATGTGACCGCGGGATCGGGCACTTAGCGCTGGTCCGCCGGGAACCTGGGGGAGATGTCCTATGAGGGGGCTGCGTTACGGCCGGATCGTGGCAAGCACGGCACTGGCCGTGATCCTGGCGGCGCCGATCGGCGCCGGCGCGGCGCCGAAGGCGGGCGCACCGAAGGTCGCCGCCGTGCCGGCCGCCACCACCACCGCTGCGCAACCGCCGACCGAAGTCGCGACCGCTCCGGCGGCGGCGCCGGATGCCCTGCCACCCGAGATCACCATCCCGCAGCCCGCCGCGCCGGCGGCCGCCGCGCCTGCGGCCGCGCCGGCACAGCCGGTGACCGCTGCCGAACCGGCCGTCGCGCCCGATCCGTTGGCCGCGCTCGATCCCGCCGACCGCGTCGTCGCCGAGAAGATTCGCGACCTGCTCGCCGCCAAGGCCGACAAGATCTTCACCAGCAAGAAAGAGCGCACCGCGGTCGACACCTTCTACCAGAACCGCAACCTGGCGCCGCTGTGGCTCGACAAGGGTGTCGAGAACGCGCGCGCCAAGGCGGTGATCGCCCGCCTCAAGGCGGCCGATGCCGACGGCCTCGAGATCAGCGACTACAGGATTCCGAACTTCGCCGGCGCGAACGGGCCGGACGCGCTTGCCGACGCCGAGCTCAGGCTCACGCAGACCGTGCTGACCTTTGCGCGCCACCTGCAGGCCGGCCGCTTCCCCTACAACCGCGTCAGCAACAACAATATCGAGCTGCCGCAGATGCCGCCCGACATGGCGGCCGTGCTCACCAAGGTCGCCGACGCCGCCGATGCCGGCCAGGCGCTCGACGAGTTTGCTCCGCCGAACGAATACTACCGGGCGCTCAAGAAGGCGCTCGCCGAGTTGCGCGGCAAGACCGGCAGCGGCGCCGGCAACCACATCGCCGAGGGCCAGCTGCTCAAGCTCGTCGCCAAGACCCCGATGGAAGATCCGCGCGTGCCGCAGTTGCGCGAGCGGCTCGGGCTCACCGGCGATCCCGCCGACCTCAAATACGACGCCAAGCTCGCCGAGGCGGTGAAGAAATTCCAGAAGAACATCGATCTGCCGGTCACCGGCAATCTCGACGCCAAGACCATCAAGGAGCTCAACGGGCCGGCGCGCAGCCAGCAGATCGAGCTGGTCATCGCCAACATGGAGCGCTGGCGCTGGTATGCGCGCGATCTCGGCCAGGCCTATTCGATGGTCAACCAGCCGGACTTCTCGCTCAGGGTAGTCAAGGACGGCGCCATGGTCTGGACCACGCGAGTGGTGATCGGCAAGCCGAACATGGCGACGCCGCTGCTCAGCGAGACGATGAAATACATCACCATCAATCCGACCTGGAACGTGCCGCCGTCGATCGTGCACAACGAATATCTGCCGGCGCTGGCGCAGGACCCGACGGTGCTGTCGCGCATGGGCCTCAAGGTGGTGACCAATCGCGACGGCAGCGTGCACATCTATCAGCCGCCGGGCGAGGCCAATGCGCTCGGCCGCATCCGCTTCAACTTCCCCAACCGATTCCTGGTCTACCAGCACGACACGCCGGACAAGCATTTCTTCGCGCACGATGTGCGCGCCTACAGCCACGGCTGCATGCGGGTGCAGGATCCGGCCAAGTACGGCGAGGTGCTGTTCAACATCGCGCGTCCGAACGAGAATTGGACCGCGGACAAGATCAAGAAGATGTTCGGCACCGCCGAGCAGGACATCCAGCTGCAGCCGACGCCGATCTGGGTCCACCTGACCTATCAGAGCGCGTTCGTGGAGGACGGCAAGCTGCAGATCCGCCGCGACGTCTACGGCCTCGACAGCCGCACGATGGCGGCGATCAAGAGCGAGCGCGCGGTGGTCGACCCGCCGCAGGAGCGGCCGAAGGAAATCGCGACGTCGAGCCAGCGGCGTCCGATGCCGCGCACGGTGTCGTTCTTCGAGTCGCTGTTCGGCGGCGGCCCCGGCCCGGCCGTGCAAAACAGCCGGCCACCGGTTGCCGCGCAACAGGGCTATCAGGGCTATTATCAAAACAACCGGCCTGTGCCGCCGCGCAACATCCGCTGACGTCGGACTCCTGCGCCGGATGTCAGACAACGAACGCTAGGTTGCCAGCGGCTGGCGCGCGCGGCGCGAACGCCAGCCAAGCGATGACGGTCCGCTGCGATCCGTCATCCGCTTAGCGCCTGTTGCGATTAAGAGATTCTTTGCGGTGTCAACAAGTCCGGCAACTTTTCGCCATAGTCGCCTGTCACGCTTCCAGCATCGGGGGGGACGGGCACGCTAAACCTCGCGTTAACCCTTCCCTAATTAGCAATGCGTTAGCCGTATTCGTCGCGGCGCCAGCCGTGGCGAAACGGAGCTTGTCGTCCGCGGCGCTCGCCGTGGCCGGGGGCAGCTAGCGCGTCAACCAGGGTTGGGCACGTGCCGATCAAAAGCGCACGCACGAATGCTTTGTCCTTGCGTCCGGCAATCGCCGGATACGGCCTCGCCGCCCTGCTGATCTTTCTCGGCTTCGACAGCCTGCAGAACGCCGTCGCGGACGGCGAGACCCGCACCATTTCGTTCCACCACATCCACACCAAGGAAGACCTCACCGTCACCTACAAGCGCAACGGGCGCTACGACGAGGAGGCCCTCACCAAGATCAACAACCTGATGCGCGACTGGCGCGAGAGCGAGCCGATCAAGATGGATCGCCATCTGATCGATCTGCTCTGGGAGGTTCACCGCGAGGTCGGCGCCAAGGAACCGATCTGGGTGGTTTGCGGCTATCGCTCGCCGAACACCAACGCCATGCTGCGGCGGCGCTCGAGCGGGGTCGCCAAGTTCAGCCAGCATATGCTCGGCAAGGCGATCGACTTCCACATCCCGGGCGTGGCGCTCGACGACGTGCAGGCTGCAGGGCTGCGGTCGCAGCGCGGCGGCGTCGGCATCTATTCGGGGACGGGCTTCGTGCACATGGACACCGGCAGCGTGCGCCACTGGCCGCGGATGCCGGAAGCGCAGCTGGCGCGCGTGATGTCGAAGGGCGAGCTGGGCAGCCGCTACGCCTCCGACGACGGCACGGTCAAGCGCACGGCGGTGGCGCAAGCGAGCGTCAGCCGCAAGCCGAGCTTCCTTGCCCGGCTGTTCGGCGGCGGCGGCGCGGACGAAGAGGAGCACGCCGACACCGCGGCTGCGCCGGCCAGCGCGCCCGCTCGCAAGCCGAGCACCGCGAGCAAGCCGACCGCAGTTGCAGCCGTGCCCGCAAAGCCCGCCGATCCGGTGAAGTCCGCCGACCGGGTGGCCGCGAAGCCGGCTGAAAAGCCCGCCGACAAGGTCGCCGCCGCAGCGCCGTCACGGCCCGCCAAGCCCGAGACCGTCGCGTCGGCTCCGGCCCCGTCGAAGCCGGCCGCCAAGCCCGAGGGCTTCCAGGTTGCATCGGCGACCTCCAAGACGGTCGCCACGTTCGTCAATCCCGACGACGAGCCGGCGCCGGCGAAGCCCGCCGCAAGCTTCGAGCTCGCATCGGCCACCTCGAAGCCGGCGCGTCCGGCCCAAGCCGCGAGCCTCCCGGCCCGCGCCAACACCACGGCGAACGACGTCATCAACGAGCGCGGCCACTGGCAGGGGCCGAGTGACGAGCCGGCGTCCCCGCCGTCGAAGTCCGCCGCGCCGCGGCGTCCCGCCGGCATCGCGGTCGCCAGCGCCGATCCGAAGACGACCGCGAGCATCGCGCCGTCCTGGCCGCTGCCCGAGGGCAAGGACGATTCGCGGCCCGCCAATGCGCTCGCCTACGCGGCGCAACCCACATCACTCGCCAATACGCGTCCGGTCCCGCCGATGGGCTCGGGCAATGCCAAGCCCGCCGACACGACCGTCGCGCTCAAGCGCAGCGACGACCGTCCGACCGTCACCACCACGACCGCCACCACCCCGCCCGCGGTCCAGGGCCAGGGCCAGGGCGCCAACGTGGTGCGGGTCGGCGATCGCTTCAACGATCCGTGGCTGCGCGCCATGATCGTGAGCCCGAGCGCGCAGGGCTTCATGCGCACCACGCTGTTCGGCACGCCGGACTACCGCCATCTCGGGCCTTACCTGCAGAAGCCCGCCTCGTCCGTCGTGATGACGTTCTCGGACGATCCGTATCTCGGCATGAAAACCGACAAATTCGCCGGCAGCGCCGTGGTCTTCATCTCGACGGTCACGTTCCCGGCGCGCACGGCATCGCTACGGTAATTGACTTTCCCATCATCGGGGGGATCGGTGGGGCGCGGCGCCGCAAGTGGGGGAAACCCGACTTGCGGCGCAATGCTTTTCGGAGGCGAGTGGCGAGTAGCGAATAGGTCCACCCCACTTCGCTATTCGCCATTCGCAACTCGCTAATTCAGCATGCCGAGCGCATGCATATAGGTCTCGAGGATCGCCTCCTGCTCCTTGCGCTCGTCGACGTCCTGCTTGCGCAGGCGCACGATCGTGCGCAGCGCCTTGGTGTCGAAGCCGTTCGCCTTGGCTTCGGCATAGACGTCGCGGATGTCGTCGGCGATGGTCTTCTTCTCTTCCTCGAGCCGCTCGACGCGCTCCACGAAGGCCTTGAGGTGATCCTTCGCAAAGCGGGCGGCGGGCTGTTCTTCGTTCGCGGCGGCGGCAGTGGCCATCGAAACCTCCTCCAGTGACTCGTACGAGTGGTGGAAGAGGTTTCGGAAGCGTGGGCGCCCAGGTCAAGGCGAGACGCCAGTCATCCCCAAAGTACACAGGCGATCGCAATCGGATCGTTTTCCGGTTGATTGGCGCGAATCGGATCGCAGACCGAAGATGGCTCAGTGCTTGTGGCCGGCTTTCTGCAACGCGGCCTGCTGCTCCTTGGAGGCCTCGCCCTGATGCTCGGTCTTCCATTGCTCGTAGGGCATGCCGTAGATCACCTCGCGGCTCTCATCCTTGCTCATCGGCACGCCCTTGGCGTCGGCCGCGTCCTTCATCCAGTTGGAGAGGCAATTGCGGCAGAAGCCGGCGAGATTCATCAGATCGAGGTTCTGCACGTCGGTGCGCGCGCGCAGATGGTCCACGAGGCGCCGGAACGCGGCGGCCTCGAGCTCGATGCGGGTCTTGTCGTCAAGCGCCATGGCGCGTCCTTTCGCTGAAGACGGGACGGGCGTCCGTCGGGCGTCCGTTCCCGAAACATAGAGATGCGCGGGTCGGCTTTCCAGCAGGGGATGTGACCATGCCGTGGTCGCGGCGCGGCGAGCTATTCTCAAAAACAAATGGCAGGTCGGGTGCGAAGCAGGCAATCTGAGCCATCGCTCCCTTGCCCGACCGTCCCGGGCGCCTGCGAGCTCGTCCGTTGACCGCATCGCCCCGCGCCTTTCTCGAAGGCCTGTTCCGCACGGCGGTGGCCGCCGCGCATCCGGCGACCTGCCTGCCGCCGCGGCTGCCCGACCCGCCGCGCTCCGGACGCCTCATCATCCTCGCCGCCGGCAAGGCGGGGGCGTCGATGGCCGAGGTCGCCGAGCGCCACTACCTCGACGAGCGCGGCCTGGCGGCCGGCCGGATCGCCGGTCTTGCGGTCACGCGCCGCGGTTATGGGCGGCCGACGCGGCTGGTGCGGGTCGTCGAGGCCGGGCACCCGGTGCCCGACTCCGCCGGTCTCACCGCCACCTTGGAGACGCTGGCGCTCGCCGACGTGGCCGGCGCCGACGACCTGGTGCTGGCGCTGATCTCGGGCGGCGCGTCGGCGAACTGGATCGCGCCCGCCGGCGGCTTGACGCTCGCCCAAAAACAGGCGGTGACGCGGGCGCTGCTGGCGTCCGGCGCGTCGATCACCGAGATCAACGCCGTGCGCAAGCATCTGTCCCGCATCAAGGGCGGCCGGCTGGCCGAGCGCGCACACCCGGCGCGGCTCGTCGCGGTCGCCATCTCCGACGTGCCGGGCGACGATCCGTCGGTGATCGGCTCAGGCCCGACCGTGCCCGATCCGAGCACGCTCGCGGACGCCCGCGCCGTCGTCGCGCGCTATCGGCTGGCGCTGCCGGATGTCGTGAACCAGGCGCTCGCCGACCCGACGAACGAGACCCCAAAGCCCGGCGATCGCGTCTTCGCCGCCACCGCCTTCGCGCTGGCGATCCGGCCCGCCGAGGTCTTCGCCGCGGTCGAGGCCGCGGCGCGAGCGGCGGGCTACGAGTCGATCCTGCTCGGCACCCAGGTCGAAGGCGAGGCGCGCGAGGTCGCCGCCGCCCATGCCCGGCTCGCGGCCAAATTGCAGGCCGAGCGCCGCCGCGCCGTGATCCTGTCGGGCGGCGAGCTCACCGTCACGCTGCGCGGCAAGGGCCGCGGCGGCCCCAACCAGGAATACGCGCTGGCGCTGGCGCAGGCGCTGGGCGACGCCAAGGGGGTCGCGGCGCTGGCCGGCGACACCGATGGAACCGACGGCGGCGGCGGGGCGCCCGACGACCCGGCCGGGGCCTTCGTCGACGACACCACGGTCACCCGCGCGCGCCGCCTCGGCCTCGATCCGGCCGTCTTTCTTGATGACAACAATTCGACCGAATTCTTTGAAAAGATTGGCGACCTTTTGACGCCGGGGCCGACCTTCACCAACGTGAATGACTTCCGGGCTATCCTCGTTGACAGCCCTTAAGGGTTCACGCGATATCCGGGCGGTGTTCGGACCCTCAGAGGGCACACGGGCGCGATGCGACAGTTTTATGCAACGGCGGTCATTGGCCGGTCCCTGCCCTGCGGGGGTCGAGCGCGCATGCTCGCGCCGCTGCTGGCGATGGCGATCCTGCTGATCTCGGACGCCGCCAAGGCTGATTTCCGCCTCTGCAACAACACCAGCGGCCGGGTCGGGATCGCGGTTGGCTACAAGGAGAACGACGGCTGGACCACGGAGGGCTGGTGGAACCTGCCCGCCCGCAGTTGCGAGACCGTGCTGCGCGGCACGCTGGTCGCCCGCTTCTACTACATCTACGCGCTCGACTACGACCGCGGCGGCGAATGGTCCGGGCAGGCCTTCATGTGCACGCGCGACAAGGAGTTCACCATTCGCGGCACCGACGATTGTCTCGCCCGCGGCTACGACCGCACCGGCTTCTTCGAGGTCGATACCGGCGACCAGCCGTCCTGGACCGTCCAGCTCACCGAGTCAGCCGATCAGGCGCCGATGCAGCCGCTGCAATCGCGCGTGCCGATGCTGCAGACGACGCCGCCCGCCGCCGGCCGACCCGTGATGCCGCCGCCTCCGCCGCGAAGCCGAAACTGATGCGACGGCTGCGTCGGACCAAGATCGTCGCCACCCTCGGCCCTGCGTCCTCCGACCCAAGCATGATCGCGCGCCTGTTCCGGGCCGGGGCCGACGTCTTCCGCATCAATATGAGCCACACCACGCACGAGCGCATGCGCGAGCTGGTGGCGTCGATCCGCGCGGTCGAGGTCGAGCATGGCCGCCCGATCGGAATCCTGGTCGACCTGCAGGGGCCGAAGCTGCGGGTGGGCGGCTTCGCCAGCGGCCCGGTCACGCTGATGCCCGGCGAGACCTTCGTGCTCGACACCAATCCGGCGCCGGGCGACGCCACGCGCGTTTCGCTGCCGCATCCAGAAATCTTCGCCGCCATCGAGCCCGGCCATACCCTGCTGCTCGACGACGGCAAGCTGCGGCTCGCCGTGGTCGAGGCTGACAAGAGCCGGATCGTGACCCGCGTCGAGTTCGGCGGCAGATTGTCGGACCGCAAGGGCGTAAGCCTGCCGGACACCACCATTCCCACCTCGGCGCTCGCGCCCAAGGACCGCTCCGATCTCGAGGCCGCGCTCGAGGCCGGCGTCGACTGGGTGGCGCTCTCGTTCGTCCAGCGGCCGGAAGACATCGCCGAGGCCAAGAAGATCACGCGCGGGCGCGCGGCCGTGATGGCGAAGATCGAGAAGCCGCAGGCGGTGACCCGGCTCGGCGACATCATGGATATCACCGACGCGCTGATGGTGGCGCGCGGCGACCTCGGCGTGGAGATGCCGATGGAAAAGGTGCCGGGGGTGCAGAAGCAGATGACGCGCACCTCGCGGCGCGCCGGCAAGCCGGTGGTGGTCGCGACCCAGATGCTCGAGTCGATGATCTCAAGCCCGGTTCCGACCCGCGCCGAGGTGTCCGACGTCGCCACCGCGATCTTCGAGGGCGCCGATGCGGTGATGCTGTCGGCCGAATCGGCGGCCGGGCAATATCCGGCCGAGGCGGTCGCCACCATGAACCGCATCGCCGAGGAGGTGGAGAGCGACCCGCTCTATGCCACCATCATCGACGCCCAGCGCGCCGAGCCGGAAGCGACCGGCGCCGACGCGATCGCCGCGGCGGCATGGCAGATCGCCGAGACGCTCGAGCTCTCCGCCATCATCTGCTGGACCAGCTCCGGCTCGACCGGATTGCGGGTGGCACGCGAGCGGCCGAAATCGCCGATCGTGGCGATCTCTCCCAAGGTGTCGACCGGCCGGCGGCTATCGCTGGTCTGGGGCGTCCACTGCATCGTCGCCGAGGATGCCCACGATCTCGACGACATGGTCGAGCGCGCCTGCCGGCTCGCTTTCAAGGATGGCTTCGCCAAGGCCGGCCAACGGGTCATCGTGGTCGCCGGCGTGCCGCTCGGCACGCCCGGCGCGACCAACATGCTGCGGATTGCCTTTGTCGGTGCCGAGGCGGCAAGGGAAAGCGGATGACGGCGGCCGTCAGATCTCGCGCCCGTCGATCTTGTCGCTGAGCCGCTTGACCATGTCAGGGACGCGCTCGATATGCGGATGGATCGCGAGCGCGCGCCGGAACGCGTCGAGCGCGCGTTTGTCGTCGCCGAATTCCTGCAGGATGATGCCGAGCCCGGCGAGCGCCCCGAAATGGCGCGGTTCGCGCGCCAGCACTTCGCGGATGTCGCCGATCGCGCGCGTGAAATCCTTCTTCATGTAGTAGAGCGTGGCGCGCCGGTTCCAGGCCTCGATGAAATTGGGCCGCATGTCGATGATGGCGTTGAGCAGCCTGATCGCGAGCTCGAAGTCCTTGGCCTCCATCGCGGTCTTGACGCGGCCCATCAGCAGGTTGGCGGTATCACTGCCGGAGGCGAGCCAGATCGCCCAGATGCGATTCTCGATGTATTTCGCGCTCTCGTCGTCGGGCGCGATCTTCAACGCCTCGAACAAGCGGTCGAGATTCTGCGTCTTGTCGCCGCGCTGGGCGCGCGGCAGGTTGCTCGGCGGCTCGATCATGCGGCCGGATTCCGCCGCCAGCGGTTGCGCGGAGGCCGCCAGCGCGGCAACGGCCGCGGCTGCGGCAATAAAGCGGAATCGCCTGCTCATGCGGCGGAATCTAATGCTCCACCGCGGCACAATAAAGACGGGATTTGAAAGACGGGATTTGGTCGAAGGCCGGCCGCAAGCGCCGGCGTCATCAGCCTTGCCGCGCCTTGAAGCGGCGCTGCGTCTTGTTGATCACATAGACCCGGCCCTTGCGCCGAACCAGCCGGTTGTTGCGGTGGCGGGAGCGCAGCGATTTCAGCGAGTTGCGGACTTTCATCGGATTCACTCTTGGCTTGGCCCGCGCGCCCGCGCGGTGTCTTGCGTCTTGCAAAGTTGCGCGGAAACTACGGATGCGGGCGGCCGCCGTCAATCTGCACGGAACGCGGCCGCCGAACGTTGGATTCCTTGTCACGGTTGATCGGCCGCTTCTATGTCGGCTCCTGAATATATTCCTCTTTCCATTCCGCGAGAAGCGTGGTAACAACAATCTTTAGTTGTGCTCGCGGAAGGGCGGGCGGCGGCTAGCCATCCCGCACGGCCGCTCATGGTCGGCGCAGCGCAGACCCTTCGGATTGAGCAACAAAGGAGGTTTGGATGGGGCGAGCTTCGCCATACTTCGGCGCCCGCCGACGACGGATCAAGGCGATGGGCCTGGCGCCGGGCGCCACGGGCGTGACGATCCGCGGAATGGAAGCGATACAGGCGGTTCAGGACCTGCAGAACTCCGTCGTGTTGATCGCCGACAAAGCCACCCTGGTACGTGTCTATGTCGATCCTGCAAGCGTCGCCTCCGCCGGCTTCATCACAGGGGAAATTACTTGGCGCCGCGACGGCGCCGTTGGAGCCGCTTTCCTGCCGGCCATGAACAGTATCCGAATCGATCCCATGAAGCCGAAAAGCGTGGCTGAGCAACGTGCCGATTTGGAGCTGAGCCTTAATTTTCTGCTGCCCGCAGAAGCGATCGTCGCGGGAGCGGTCGACATCACGCTCAACCGCCTCTTCGTCCCCGGCGCCAACCAACTTGAGCTCGCGCCGCAACCACCGCGGCGGCTCACGTTTGCCGAATCGGTGCCGCTGCGCGTCAGGGTGATCGGGCTGCGTTACCAGGTGGCCGGCGCACCCGGCGGCGTCGCACCGAATTCGATTCATTTCGCGTATCTCAGATCCTATCTCACCCGCGCCTATCCGGTTGCGACACTCGAATGGTCGCAGATCGTTGTCGATGCGGATTTCGGACCCCCGTTCGGGGAAGACGCAGCGGTACTGGCCAACGCGCAGATCGCGGCGCTCCGCAGCCGCGAGGTCAGCGGCGGCATAGATCCGCGCACGCACTATTACGGTCTCGTCGACGACAACAACGGCGCCGCCTTCATGCGCGGCCGCGCTTTCATTATTCCGCAAGCGCCGCAGCCCGACATCGTCGCGTCCGGACCTTGCGGCGTCCCCAATGGTTTTGCCGGCGACCGCGACCCTTCCTACGCCGACTGGTATGCCGCCCATGAACTCGGCCACACCTTCGGCCGGTTCCATCCAGGGTTCCCGCCGACGCAGCAGGACGCCAGCGATCCCGCCTTTCCATACCCCGGCGGTTTGATCACGTCCGCCGACGGACGCTACATGGGTTTCGATATCGGGGATCCCGCCTTAAATATCGCTATGTCGGCGCTGCTTGGAAGCCGGCATCACGACGTGATGACCTACGAAGACAACCAATGGCTTTCGGCCCACACCTATGACGCCATCTACCGGCGTCTGGTACTCGAAAACCAGCAATTCACCTGAGTTGGGAGCGTCGGAGGCAGCGATGGAGAGCAAACTGGAGCGCGGCGAGTTCGTGCACGTTGTCGCGACCGTCGATCTCGCAAAGAATGCGGGAGAGATTCGCTACGTCAATCCCGCGACGACCAGAACGGCAACCGAGACGCCTGGTGACACCCGCGTCGAATTGTCGGTCGAGGACGCCACTGGCACGCAAAAAAAGACCTGGAATCCGGTGGTGCGTTTTCCGTCGACCGAAGGCGGCAAAGAGCCGACGGTCGGACTGATCCAGGAAGAAATTGTCCGCGAACCCTGGATGAAGGTGTTACGCCTGCTCGTCAACGGCCATGAAGTATCGAAATACGAGGCCGGCGCTCCGTCGGCCGCGATTGCCGGCGGGGCCAGTTTGGAAGCCGCCGGCATGGCGCCGGGCGCCGCCGGCGCGTCGATTGCGCTGGAGGTGGCTGGAGCCGAGCGGCCGCATCGACGCCAACTGCGGATGGGCGCCAGCCCGCAGCCACGCGCGGGCGTTACCTATACGGTTCAGGTCAAGCCGGAAGGCACGGATGCCTGGCAGACGATATCGGTCGGGCGCGATACGCCGGAGACCGAGATCGACCGCAACCAGTTTCCGGGCTCGCGCAAGGTCGATGTGCGCGTCTTGCAGACGACTGGATTCGATGAACGCGTCATGGCCGAAGAAAAGTTCGATCTCGAGGAATGATCAGGTCCGAGTCGGGGCACCGGCCGGCCGTCCGTTCAAGCCGCTCGCGCGAGATTCGCATAGGCTTCATCCAACCCTGTCCAGCTCCGGTAGACTCTGTCGGCGACGAGTTCCTGATAGGCGACGGGCGCTAGTCGCTTGCCGCGCAAGAAGGCATCGGCCGCTCGGGCAGCAGCGTATCCCGTCCCGATCGCAAACGACAGCCCGTACCCGGACAGGGGATCGAACGTCGCCGCGGCATCACCGCAGGCCACCCAATGCGGCCCCGCTGCCGGCTCAACGACGCTGACATTGGCCGGCCGCACGAGCGGCCGCAGCGCCGCCGACTGCGGAAGCTCGTGCAGGAGCACGGTGGAACGAGCGGCCGCGAGCCACGCCGCAGGGGTCCGCGGCGGGCGCCGCCCCATCACGGCAGCCGCGACGCGCCGGCGGCCGACCGCCGCGTACCACCAATGTCTCCCCGCCGCTTCGATTTTCAGAACTCCCGGCTCAGTCGCGATCATTCGCGTCGGGAATGTCGCCCACGCCGCTGCGAGGTTCGTCAGAACGCGGCGGGAAGCCCCGAGACGCCGGGCGATAAACGCCTTTCGACCGCTGGCATCGATCGCGAAGTCAGCCTGGATTTCGAGTACCTGCGTTGCCGTAGCGATCTGCGCGCAGAGGCCTTCACCTCCCGCATTGCGGGACACAGTGGCGACGGTTCCGGTGACGCGGCGGCAGCCGGCGCCGACAGCAGCGCCGACCAGATCGGAAACGAACGCGGCGCGGTCGAGAATGAACCCTGGCCAAGGATGGTGTGAGCATCCGGCCCTCGTTACGCGCGTGATGGCGGCGCACCGAACGTGATCGGCTCGCACGAGCAAATGACCCAAGCCGAGCTGTTCGAGCAGCGCAGCAGCCTCCGCAGCGAGCCCTTCGCCCGGCTGATGCGACGAGGCCGAGTCGACGAGCACAGTCTTGCGGCCGAGGCGGGCGCAGACATAGCCCGCGAGCGCCCCGGCAACGCTCGCGCCGCAGATGACGATCTCAAACCTCTCCACGGTGGAACGTCCGCCTGCGCGACCGAGCGGGCGCCGCCACTCCTCGCGGTGCCATGCCGGCCGCGGTCATGCTTTCCGCCGGCGTTGCTCCTTCGGCGATAAGCACCTGCGCGAAGGTGGCGTCATCGATCTTCAACGCGCCGTCGACCTCGGTCTCGACGTAGAGCTTTGCGCCGAGCCCGAACGTCGCCGCGTCCGGAGGTGACGATCTCGCGACCACGATACCCAGATCGTCCCATTCATCGACCATCGTCGTGATGCGTGAAAGGTATTGCGAGCTGAAGAATCTCAACCATGGCGATCGACGATCCAGGTGCTTGAAACGTTGGGCAACGGGCAGCGTCACGTCCATGAATCGCTGGTAGCCCTGCTCCGGAAGGACGTGATTGGGGACCCGGGCCGCCCAGAAAGTCGGGAGGGGCAGGAAGGTACCGAATTGGTAGCCGGCGTCGCAACTGGCCTCGTCGGTCTGCCACGGCACGCCGAGGAAGCACGTCAGAGTGCCCGGTCCGCTCGCGCTGAACGGCCCGTTGGGCGCGAGCGCGATTTCCGGCGTTAGAACCGGCCCCCAGTCGAGTCGCGGCTCGACGTCTTCCGGCAGGATGTTGAGCTGGAACGGTCCGCTCCACATCGATTGCAACCGCATGGTCCAAGTGAGCTCGATGCCGGGGTGAAAAGGTCCACCCAGGATATTCTCCAGGTGCGCGCGGTCGAGCGCGTGCGGCCGCTCGGCCAGCGGCACTGCGTCGATCGAAAGGGGAGGCTCGGCCCGGTGTGGTGGATCGACGACGAAGTCGCCGTGCGACCAGCGCTCTAGACGGGCATATTGTAGGGCCGTGACCCACAGGTCGGCGGCGGGCGCATTGTCGAAATCGCCGAACAGGTCGCCGTAGACCGGCGGGGCCTTAGTTTGGTCCTTTACGACCAGATGCGGCGCGCGAAACCAGCGGAAGATCCGCTCTCGAACTGCCGCGGATGCGTTCGAGGGATCCATCAGTTTTTTCTGTAGCTCGGCATCGAGCAGATTCGACGGCGATCCCGGCCCGAACAGGACGAACATGCCGGCGTTGACGCCGCTCAAGCCGCAAAGCCGATCGAAGATTGGATAAATATCCCGCCAGTAAGAAATCTCTCCGGGAAGCTTCCATTGGAACTTCCGCGCGAACAGGTCGACCACGACGTCATACATCGTGACCACGCCGCGCAGCCCTTGGCCGAAATTGGGCGGGCAAATCGCGACCATGGCCGGCCTTGCTTCCAGCTTGGTCCTGGCGGCATTGCGGAGGGTCACGGTGGCGCGCACCGGACCGTCCGAGGTGTCGTCGATCCACCCGTCGTTGTTGGCGAACGTTGTCGGCGCGGCCCCGGTGGCCGAGCGCGAGGCGCCGTGGCCGCCCAGCACGATCAACCGGGCCTTGTCGTCGGTCAGCAGGTCACCAAGATGCCATTTCGTCCCGCCGAAAGCGGTGGCATCGACGGACGTAGATGCGCGCGGTCCCCTGAGCAGGCGCGAGCCGGGATCGAGCGCGAGCGAACGCCGATCGGCCACGTCGGCATTGCGGCGCCCGGCCGGCTTAGCGAATGTTCCGAGGTCGAGAGCGTTCTCGAAGCGATACCAGGCAGCCTTGTTGTTGGCGAGATGGACCCGCCAAACGATTTCGGCGTCGTCGCTGGTAATTTCTCTCACGACCGAGCCGTCAGCCGCGTATCCGAAGATTCGGAAGCGTGCGCCTTCACGTTTGGTGCTGCCGCCGGCGTCCTTGAACCCGGTCGGGCCGGGATCGGCGTCGATCCCTGGAACCTCGGGCGCCAAATAATAGTCGGTCGTCGATTTTCCCACCCGCGCGATGCCGACATTCGGATGGACGGCGCACGACGTGATGCGATCTAATTCTGACATGGGCGTCCCCTGAGAAAGGAGGGAGGTCAGACGCGGGAGGGCAGGACGAATTCGTCCGCATGCGCCGCCGC
>JBEVIH010000248.1:0-5963 GCA_040510815.1 Xanthobacteraceae bacterium
CCGCGGCGTGAAGCGGGACCATTAGTCTGCCAGCACGTCGGCCTGGCCGACGCCGTCGGAAGCTCAGGCCGCCTTTTCCCCAATCTCCAGAGATCCTGCAGGAAAATTCCAGATCCTCTTCAAGCTTATCATCTCTCCTGCCGGTAGATGTCCGCGCGATGGTTCGGCCACCCCGCATGTCGCTTTGACGAAATCTCCCATGCGCAAGCTCATTCTCATCATCCCGCCGCGCTGACACCGGCCAATATCAGCGGGCCGACCGGGCGATAGCCCGAGCCTCGCCGCCAAGGCAGCGAACGAAACCTTGCAGACGCGCCGCGACCGGCCAAGGGGCCGCGGCGCCGCACATATGCCGCGATGCCAAGGGGGCACGGCGGCCATAACTCGATCGAACCCGACGCTTCACGGAGACGAACATGACAAACCTGACCGTCCGCACGCCCGATGTTTCAACCAAAGGCATCCCGCAGGACACTGTTGCGGCCTTGCGCACCAAGGTGCGCGGCGTTGTCGCATTGCCCGGAGAGGACGGTTACGACGCCGCCCGCACGATCTGGAACGCCATGGTCGACCGACGGCCCGGCCTCGTGGTGCGTTGCCTCGGTGCCGCCGATGTCATCCATGCGGTCAAGCTCGCGCGCGACGAAAAGCTGCTCGTTGCCGTGCGCGGCGGAGGCCACAACATCGCCGGCCATGCGGTGTGCGACGGCGGTCTCCTCATCGACCTGTCCCTGATGAGATCGGTGCGCGTCGATCTTGCGTTCGGCACCGCTCGCGTCGAGCCCGGCGCTACGCTGGCCGACTTCGACAAGGAGGCGCAGGCGTTCGGGCTCGCCACGCCGCTCGGCATCAATTCCACCACCGGCGTCGCCGGCCTCACGCTCGGCGGCGGCATGGGCTGGACCACCCGCAAGTTGGGGCTGACCGTCGACAATCTGATCTCGGCGGACGTCGTCACCGCCGACGGCAAGCTGGTTCGCGCCAGCGAGAAGGAGAACCCGGACCTGTTCTGGGCATTGCGCGGCGGCGGCGGCAATTTCGGCGTCGTGACCTCTTTCGAATTCAAGCTGCATCGGCTGGGCCCCGAGGTGCTGTCCGGGCTGATCGTGCATCCGCTCGACAAGGCAAGCGAGCTCCTGCCGGAGTTCCGACGCATCGCCAATGACGCACCCGACGAGCTCACAACCTGGGTCGTGATGCGCAAGGCGCCGCCGCTTCCTTTCCTGCCCACGGAATGGCACGGCAAGGAGGTCCTGATCTTCGCGACCTGCTACAGCGGCGACATGAAGGAAGGCGAAAAGGCTCTCAAAGCCCTGCGCGCCCTGGGCAAGCCGATCGCCGACGTGATCTCCCCTCACCCGTTCACCGCATGGCAGGCGGCCTTCGATCCGCTGCTGACGTCCGGTGCGCGCAACTACTGGAAGAGCCATGACTTCGCCGGTCTCCCGGACGAGGCCATCAGGGTGATCCTCCACGCCATGCGTACATTGCCGTCGCCGGAATGCGAGGTGTTCATCGCGCATGTCGGGGGTGCCATGGCACGCGTCGCCGCCGACGCAACCGCGTGGCCGAACCGCGATGCTCACTTCATCATGAATGTCCATACGCGCTGGCGGGACAAGGCCCAGGACCGCGCCTGCGTCACGTGGGCCCGGCAATTATTCGAGGCCACCGCACCCTTCGCCTCCGGCAGTGTCTACGTCAATTTCATGCCCGACGATGAAAACGACCGCGTCGAGAAGGCGTACGGCATGAACTATCGCCGCCTGGCCGAGATCAAAGGCCGCTACGACCCCGACAACCTGTTCCGCATGAACCAGAACATCCGGCCGGCCCCGAACGTCACGGCTGGAGCGGCCCAGGCCGGGCGCAGGACGATCGAAGCGGTGCCGATAGGACGGCGGGCGTGACACCGGTCGCCGCTTGCCTGCGTCCGCAGCACATCTCGCGATGCCTCACGCTCGGAGAACGGCCATGAAACCGATCAAGCCCGTCGTTGCCGCGTTGGCTCTGCTGCTCTTCGCGTCCGCCGTGATGCCAGCAGCAGCGCAGGACTATCCAGTGGAATGCGCCCAGCGCGACGTGCAGCTGGTGACGCAGATCGAGCAGATCGGCGAGGCCCAGAGCGTGCCCGGGGACATCATGTTCGAGGCATTCATGACCGTCATGCGCGCCCGCAAGGCATGCGCCCAGGGACGAGTGGCGCTCGGGCTTGCGCTCTACGACAGCATATTCAGGACCTCCCTGGTCAGCCAAATGCGGCTGCGCTGAATCGCGAGCCTGCCTGTACGCCGTATTCGGGTGGCGGCGTGCGCGCTCCCGTGCACGATGGTCCGGCCTGCTTCATTCCTTCCCTCTTGTCGTCCCGCCTCCGCTCCATCGAGGCTCCGGCGACACACGGACCCCCGCAGCGAATTTTGCCAGCTGCCTGGGCCAGCAGGGTAAGATGGCCCGCCAACGACAATGGGGAGGAACGACGATGCAACGCCCGATAGCGTTGGCCGTGGCCGCGGTATCGGCCGTATTGCTGACGCCGGTGATGCCGGCGACCGCCGAGAGGCTGGATGAGGTCAAAGCGCGCGGCAAGATCATCGTCGGCGTCAGCGACACCACGCCGCCGTTCAGCTTCAAGCGGCCGGGCGAGAACGAGCATGCCGGTTACGATATCGATCTGGTGCGGGCGGTGGCGAAGCGGCTGGGCGTCGGGGTGGAGACCGTCTCGCTATCGAGCGCCGAGCGCATCCCGATGCTGCAGCAGGGCAAGCTCGACTTCGTCGCAACCTCGATGACGAGAACCCTGGAACGACTTCGCGAGATCGACTTCAGCCTGATCTATTTCGTCACCCCGCATGCGGTGATCGTCAAGAAATCGAGCGGCATCACCTCGGTCCAGCAGCTTGCCGGCCGCAAAGCGGCATCTGCCAGCACGTCGACCGCGGGCGGCAACCTGAAAGAGGTCGTGCCGAGCGTCGACATCGTGTACGTGCCGGACTATGCCGTCGCCTTCGCCGCGCTCAAGGACGGCAGCGTCGATGCGTTCCCGACCGATGAGAGCGTGCTGCGCGCGATCGTGCAGCAGGACAGCAGCCCGGACGACTATCTCTTCCTGCCCGACTTCACCAAGTCGCGCAGCGTCGGATTCGCCTTGAAGAAGGGCGAGCCGGGTTTCAAGGACGCCGTCAACCGCGCGCTCCTCGACATCGAGGCGTCCGGCGAGGCCGCCGAGATCTTCGATGCCTGGTTCGGTCCAGGGTCGAAAGAGCCGATGCCGCGCAAGTTCAAAATCCAGCCTGATTGAGCCATAGCGGCCCGCGCCACCGCATCGGCGTCCTCCGGTCCCGCAGGACGACCTCGAGCGTGCAACCATGCTCAATCGCTCGTCACGCCCTGCAAACAAATGCTGCAGCGGCGCGATATTTCAAGCTTAGAAATATCATTTTTCATATGCTTTCATCGTAGTAGAGTTGGCCGCGCAGGCGCGACCGGCGGCGATCGTTCTTGCGCGAAAGCGGGACCACCGCGGCGTGTCTGCGCCGCGACCTTCCTCGAGGACGACGGAGAGCGAGAGACGACATGACCAGAACATTGGTATTCGCGTTGGCCGCAGCGGCCTCCTTGCTCGGACCATCGACGGCCTCGGCGCAGCAGACCATCCGCGTCGGCTGGACCATCCCGGCCGAGGAATCGAAATACTGGATGATGCGCCGTCCAGAGCAGTTCCCCGATCTCGGCAAGGGCTACAAGGTGGAATGGGTGCAGTTCCAGGGCACCGCACCGATGGTGCAGGCGATGGCGGCGGGCGCGCTCGATTGCTCGACCCAGGGCGTGCTGTCGATGGCGCAGGGAGCGATCCAGGCCAATCTCGAAACCTACATCGTCGCCCAGCATGTTGGTGAGAAGCCGGGCAGCTTCTCGGTCTACTGGGCGGTGAAGGAGGACTCGCCGATCAAGACCATCGCCGACATGAAGGGCAAGAGCGTGGGCATCAATGTGTTCGGCTCCGGCATCTATGGCCCGATGGCGCTGCTGCTCAAGCGCAACGGCGTCGACGCCGAGAAGGACATCAAGCTGGTCGAGACCGGATTCCCCGCCTCCGAGGATGCGATCCGCTCCGGGCGCGTCGACGTGGGCGTGCTCAACCAGCCGTTCGCCGCGCGCGCGGAGGCCAAGGGCGGCCTGCGCAAGCTGTTCGCGCTGGAGGACCAGCAGAAGAACATCGTGCACATCATGGAGGTGTGCCGGAAAGACTTCGTCGACAAGAATCCCGATCTGGTTCGCGCCTACGTGCGTGATCTCACCGCCGGCATGGGCAAGGCGATGGCGGATCGCGACCAGACGCTCAAGGTCGTCTCCGAGGTGACCAAGGCGCCGGTCCAGGTGCTCGATACCTATCTGCTCAAGCCCAACGACTTCGCGCGCGAACCGGGAGCCAAGCCGAACTTCGACGGCATCCAGGCCATGCTGGACATCTATGCCGAGACCGGCATGCTGTCGAAAAAGCTCGACGCCCAGAAGTTCAAGCATCCCACGATCGTCGCACCGCTGCAGTAACCGTGCTGGTCGTTCCCAGCCGAGACGGGGCAGCGGTGACAAGCACCGCCAAGATCGCCATCGAGGCGGTATCGAAGACCTTCGAAACCAAGCGCGGCCGTCCGCACCTCGCGATCAGCGATATCTCGCTGCAGGTGGCCGAAGGGGAATTCGTCTCCGTCCTGGGCCCATCCGGCTGCGGAAAATCGACCCTCCTCTACATCGTCGGCGGCTTCGTGGCGCCCTCGACCGGGTCGGTGACGGTGAGCGGACAACCGGTGACCGGCCCCGGCCCCGATCGCGGGCCGGTGTTCCAGGAATTCGCACTGTTTCCCTGGAAGACGGTGCTCGGCAACGTCATGTACGGGCTCAAGCAGCAGGGCGTCGCGAAGGCGGAGGCGCAAATCCGCGTGCGCGAGCTCCTCGCCATGGTGCATCTGTCCGGTTACGAGAACTTCTATCCCAAGGAACTCTCCGGCGGCATGAAGCAGCGGGTAGCGATCGCGCGTACCCTCGCCTACGAGCCGAGCATCCTGTTGATGGACGAACCATTCGGCGCGCTCGACGCCCACACCCGCACGCGGCTCCAGAACGACCTGCTCGCGATCTGGGAGCGCCACCGCAAGACCGTGCTGTTCGTCACCCACAGCGTAGAGGAGGCGGTGTTCCTGTCCGACCGTGTTGTGATGATCACGCGCTCGCCCGGCCGCCTGAAAGAGATCATTCCGATCGAGCTGGCGCGGCCGCGCGACCGCGCCACGCTCCTGCTCGATCGCCGCTACCAGGATTACGTGGTCGGCATCGAGCGGCTGATGGACGAACCGGGAGAGGAAGAACCGGCGGAGGACGGAGGCTGATGGAGCGCCTCGCATCGATCCCCGGCCTGCCGCCGATCCTTGCCTGCGCTGGGCTGCTCGCCACGTGGGAAATTGCGGCGCGGCTCCTCGCGATCGACGGACTTCCGCCCGCTTCGGCGGCGCTCGCCCAGGTTCCAGCGATCCTGGGCGATCCGGAGGCGCTCCTGAACATCGCCGCGTCCCTGCGGCGCATGGCCGTCGGCTTTGCCTTGGGCGTTGCCTTCGCGGTGCCGATCGGCCTGATGATGGGGCGTAGCCAATACGTCGCCGCCTTCTTCAATCCGCTGCTGATGATCATCTATCCGGTGCCCAAGGCCGCGCTGATGCCCATCATCATGCTCTGGCTCGGCGTCGGCGACGCGTCGAAGACGCTGGTGATCTTTCTCGGCGTCACGCTGCCGGTGATCTACCACAGCTATCAGGGCGGACGCGCGGTGGAAGAACGGATGCTTTGGTCCGCCGCCGCCATGGGCATGGGACCGCTGGCTCGGCTGGTGCGCATCGTGCTGCCGGCGGCGCTGCCGGAAATTCTGGTCGGCTGCCGCACCGGGCTGGTGCTCGCGCTCATCACCATGG